>NZ_QREH01000001.1:1920387-2240452 GCF_003386075.1 Citricoccus muralis | reverse complement strand
CGCCATCGATGTGCTGCGGGACCGGGGTTTCGTTCCGTCCAGGCCCATCGTGGTGGCCGTCTTCCCCGAGGAGGAGGGCTCCCGCTTCGGGGTGGCCTGCCTGGGATCCCGGCTGCTCACGGGGGCCATCTCCCCGGAGAGGGCCTTGGCCCTGAGGGACGGCGAGGGCGTCACCTTCGCCCAGGCGCTGACGACCCAAGGCGGCCGGGGCGACCGGATCGGGGCCGATCGGGACATGCTCGCCCGGATCGGGATCTTCCTCGAGCTGCACGTGGAACAGGGCCGGGGGTTGATCGACCTCGGGGCTCCCGTGGGGGTGGCCTCGTCCATCCTGGGCCACGGGCGGTGGCGGTTGTCCGCACACGGCCAGGGCAACCATGCCGGGACCACGCTCATGGCCGGCCGGCAGGACGCGATGGTGGCGGCCGCCCGGACGGTGGTGGCGGTGCGGGAGATCGCGCTGGAGCACTCCGGGGCCCGGGCCACCGTCGGCCGACTGCAGCCGATCCCCGGAGGCACCAACGTCATTGCCTCCCGCGTGGACTTCTGGCTGGATGTCCGCCATGCGGAGGACGCCGTCACTGCGGTGATCGTCGAGAAGATCCACGCAGAGGCCCGCCGGCTGGCCGCCGAGGAGGGGTGCACCATGGACCTGGTAGAGGAGTCCGTCAGCGGCACCGTGCACTTCGACGCCACACTCGGCCTGGAACTGTCCGTGGCCACCGGAGGCTCACCGATGCTGCCCACGGGTGCCGGTCATGATGCCGGCGTGCTGGCCTCCGAGGTCCCGACCGCCATGCTCTTCGTGCGTAACCCCACCGGGATCTCCCATTCACCGGAGGAGTTGTGCGAGGACGACGACGCCAGGCTCGGGACGGTCGCACTGGCCGACGCCCTCGCCCACCACGCCGGTTAGCCGGTCAGGTCTGCCCTCGCCAGTACTGCCTCCGGTCAGTGCTGCTTCGAGGCGGCGGGTTGTGGATCCGCGATGGCCAGGAACAGGATCGGCAGGCTGACCAACTCGGCCGGTCCGTGGGGGGCTTCGCCCTCGAACAGCAGGGAGTCTCCGGGGAGCAACTGGTAGCGGTGGGGTCCGTGACTGTAGACCATCTCCCCTTCCAGCATGTACAGGAATTCGGTGCCGGTGTGCTGGAACAGCGGAAAGACGTCCGAGGAGCTGGTCAGCGTCACGAGCGTGGGCTCCAGGGCGTTCGGCCGGCCGCGGAGCTGGCCGAGCACCTGGTATTCGTGGCCTCGGCGTGTCCCGCTGCGGACCACCACAGCCCCTTCGCCGGACTTCGTGAAGGAGGCCTCCCGGTCCGTCTCGAGGCTGCGGAACAGGGCCGTCACCGGAACGCCCAGACCGTCGGCCAGTCGGGCCAGGGTGGACAGGGAGCAGGATGCCGAGGCGCTCTCGACCTTGGAGATCATGGCCTTGGACAGGCCGGTGCGGTCGGCCAGATCCGACGCCGTCAGGCTCAATTGGATCCGGTAGTGCCTGACCTGCTCACCGATCGACTTCTCCAGCGGTTCTCCGGGATTCTCGGCGAGTGGCATCCAGTCAGCCTATACCGGGCAGTCAGCCCATTCCCGGCCACGCGGCACTGTCAGGCGACCCGAACGGTTCCGGAGACCGGCATGGACCGGCCGGCCGGGTCGGCGTCGTGATCCTGGTTGAAGACCCGGAAGACCTCCGGTACCAGCGGGCTGTCGCCGTCCTCCGTGGACCCAGTGGCCAGATCCGCAGCCAAGGCCCCGATCAGCGGGGCGAACTTGGCCCCGTGCCCGGAACAGGGCGAGACCAGGGTGATGTCGTCAAGGGTGTCCAGGACGAAGTGCTCGTCCGGGGTGTTGGTGAACAGGCAGGTGGTCTCGGCGTAGGGCTCGGGGACCAGGCCGGGCAGGTTCCGGCGCACGTACTCGATCACGCGCTCGCGGTTGGCCGGGTCGATGATCCCGTCCTGGAGCGCCGCGGATCCCAAGGCCCTGCCGCCGTTGTACTCGGCCAGCTTCTGTCCTCGGAAGCCGGCGTCGCGGCCGCCCGGCAGCGAGTAGACCTGCATCTCGTCCTTGTGGATGAGGGACGGCCACAGCTGCTGGGGGTCCCGGTAGGGGAAGTGGTAAGCATTCTCCTGCATCACGGTCAGCGGGGGTACGGCCTCGGCGGCGCCAGCCGGCAGGGGCAACCGCGCCAGCAGCCCGGGCAGCCAGCCTCCGGCGGCCACCACCACGTGTGAGGTCTCGATGGTGCCGCCCGCCGGCCCGGACACCCGGAATCCCAACCCGGCGCGCTCCACGCCGGAGGCGGGCCATGAGGTCAGCACACGGGCCCCGGCGGCCACGGCGAGGTCGATCATGGACGCCACGGCCTCCTGGGCGTCGATCACACCGGCGTGGGGCTGATGCAGCACGGGGGTGGAGAACTCGATTCCGGGCCACCGTTCGGAGGCCTCCCCGGCACTCAGGAGGGCGTGTTCCACACCCGCCCGCTCCAGGACCCCGGCCAGCTGCCCTGGATCCCGCCCCCGGCCGTGGTCCAGGCAGCCGACGCGGTCGATCAGGGTCCGCCCGGAGTTGATCTTCAGCCGGTCCCAATAGTCGCAGGCCTGCACCGTCAGGTCCGCGTACAGCTGGTCCGGGTAGGCGTGGCGGAAGATGCGGGCCGAACCGTGGGAGGACCCCTGGGCGTTGGCGGGTTCGTCCCGTTCGACCACCAGCACCTCCTCGCCGCGTACGGCCAGCTGCCAGGCGGTGGCCGCCCCCATCAGCCCGGCCCCGATGACGGTGTACCGGGCGGTGTCCACGGTGCTCACACGACCACGCCGGTCGAACTGGGTGCCCCCGGGATCCACGTGGTGCCGGCGAGGGGGACCTTGGCCATGGCGGCGGCCTCCACCGTCAAGGCGACCAGGTCGTCCGGCTCGAGGTGGCGAAGGTCCGACTTGCCACACGCCCGGGCGATGGTCTGTGCCTCCATGGTCAGCACCCTCAGGTAGTTGGCGATGCGCCGCCCGCCCTCGACCGGGTCCAGCCGGGAGGACAGGGCCGGGTCCTGGGTCGAGATGCCCGCAGGGTCGCGGCCGTCCTGGAAGTCGTCGTAGAACCCGGCGGTCGAACCGAGCGCCTCATACTCGGCCTGGTAGCGGGGATCGTTGTCGCCCAATGCGATCAGGGCGGCGGTGCCGATGGCCACGGCGTCGGCGCCCAGGGCCATGGCCTTGGCGACGTCGGCCCCGGTGCGGATGCCGCCGGAGACGATGAGCTGGACCTTGCGGTGCATCCCGAGGTCCCGCAGGGCGCGGACCGCCTCCGGGATCGCGGCGAGGGTGGGGATGCCCACGTTCTCGATGAAGACCTGCTGGGTGGCGGCGGTGCCGCCCTGCATGCCGTCCACCACCACGACGTCGGCCCCGGACTTCACGGCCAGCGCGGTGTCGTAGTAGGGGCGGGAGGCGCCGACCTTGACGTACACCGGCTTCTCCCAGTCGGTGATCTCCCTCAGTTCGCCGATCTTGATCTCGAGGTCGTCCGGACCGGTCCAGTCCGGGTGGCGGCAGGCAGATCGCTGGTCGATCCCGACGGGCAGGGTGCGCATGGCAGCCACCCGTTCGGTGATCTTCTGTCCCAGCAGCATGCCGCCGCCGCCGGGTTTGGCACCCTGGCCGAGCACGACCTCGATCGCGTCCGCCCGGCGCAGGTCATCCGGGTTCATGCCATAGCGGGAGGGCAGGTATTGGTAGACGAGGGTCTTCGAATGGCCGCGCTCTTCCGAGGTCATGCCGCCGTCGCCCGTCGTGGTGGAGGTCCCCACGGCGCTGGCGCCCGTGCCGAGTGCCTCCTTGGCCTGGCCGGAGAGGGCACCGAAGCTCATGCCGGCGATCGTGATGGGGATGTCCAGGTGCAGCGGTTTGGAGGCGTGGCGGTCACCGAGGACGACGGCGGTGTTGCACCGTTCGCGGTACCCCTCCAACGGGTAGCGGGACATCGAGGCGCCCAGGAAGAGCAGGTCGTCGAAGTGCGGCAGCCGCCTCTTGGCACCCCAGCCGCGGATGTCATAGATACCGGTGGAGGCGGCCCGCTGGATGTCTGCGATGGTGGCCCGGTCGAAGGTGGCGGATTCGCGCAGACCCGACTGGGCCGGCGTCGGGGGTGCCTGCGGGGTGGCCGGAGCGGCGGGGGAGTAGTCGGTGATGGTCATGGAGTTCTCCTCGGGGATCTGCGGGATGGGGCGGGACGCTGCTCGTGGCAGTGCGGTGCAGTGCGGCGGAAGGCCGGTGCCGAGGTCAGTAGGCATCCGCGTTGTCCGAGTGGAAGTGGTAGAGCGTACGGGCGGATCCGTAGCGGCGAAAGTCGGCCGGGTCTTCGTCCCGGCCGGCCGAAACGAGCAACTCGGCCAGTTCGGCCAGGTGCTCCTGGCGCATCGGCTTCTCGACGCAGTCTGAGCCCAGTGAGGCCACCTGGCCCCGGACGTAGAGTCGGGCCTCGTAGACCGAGTCGCCCAGGTTCTCCCCGGCGTCCCCGCAGACGACCATCCGCCCGGCTTGGGCCATGAAGGCCGACATGTGGCCCACGTTGCCGCCGACCACGATGTCCACGCCCTTCATGGAGATCCCGCAGCGGGCGGAGGCGTTGCCCTCCACCACCACGAGGCCGCCGTGCCCGGTGGCGGCGGCCGATTGGGAGGCGTCTCCGGTGACGTGGACCCGGCCGGACATGATGTTCTCGGCCAGCCCCTGGCCGGCATTGCCGTGCACCGTGACCTCACCCTTCTGGTGCATGCCCGCGAAGAAGTAGCCGACGTGGCCGTCCACCCTCAGCGTGACGTCCCGGTCGATGCCGACGGCGATGTTGTGCCGGCCGGCAGGGTGGGTGATGATCCAGTTCCTCGTGGGGTCGGCCTGATCGTGCAGGGCGGCATTGAGCTCGCGGACGGAGGTGGCGGCCAGGTCGACCACGGTCGCGGTGCTGGTCGCCGTGACGGGTCCGGTGCCGCGGACCGTGCCGGTCGGGTCCGCCACGGCGGTGCTCTGAACTACTGCGGTCATGGTGCTCTCCTCAGGGGGTCGATGGGGTGGGTGGGGTCCGGTTCAGGCGCGCCAGGTGTAGACGCGGCCCGGCTCCGGTTCGAAGACGTGGGCGTGGTCGATTCCGGGGAGGTCCGCCAGGGCCCTGAATTCGGAGGCCATGGCGACCCAGTCGTCGGTGACCGCCACGACGGCTGGTTTGCAGGAGATGGGATCCCGCACCACGGCCATGCCGTCCCGGGTGGTGACGACCAGGGTGTAGAAGCCGTCGAACACTGTGCCGAGGTGTTCCAAGGCTGACTCCAACTCCTCGCCGGCCGTCAGTCGGGTGGCGAGGTAGCGGGCAGCGACCTCCGAGTCGTTGTCCGAGTCGAAGACCACCCCCTGGCGCTCGAGGTCCCGCCGGATCGTGGCGTGGTTGGAGAAGGAGCCGTTGTGCACCAAGCACAGGTCATCAGCAACGGAGAAGGGGTGGGATCCCGCGGCGGTGACCGCCGATTCGGTGGCCATCCGGGTGTGGGCGACCCCGCGGGTTCCCGTCATGGAGGTGAGCCCATGGTGTTCTGCGACGTCGCGGGGGTTGCCCACGCCCTTCATCACCGCCACGTGCCGGCCCCGGCCAATGATGTCCCGGCCCGGAAGGACGGTCTCAAGGGCCGCCGTGAGTTCGGTGGAGGAGGCCTGGCCTGAGACGAAGGTCGTGTCCCCGAGGACCTCGACGGTGACCTCGGCCTCCGGCAGTTCCCGCTCCAGTGCGGAGGCGAGGCCGGCAGGAGAGAGGGCCTGCTCGCCACCCAGCAGACTGAGGACGGTTGTGTCGGGGTCGGTGAGGGCCGGATTGTCGTAAACGGCGATGCCGGCCGAGTCGGGACCACGCTCGATGACCTCGCACAGCATGGTGTTCAGCAGAGAGCCCAACTGGGGGCGCAGGGCGGGATTGGTGATCTGGAGGGCGGCAATTCCGCACATGGCTGTCTCCTGGGGCCGAGGTGATGGTGGGAGGGGCGGCTGAGCGGGTCAGACGTGGGTGAGATAGGAATCCACTTCCCACTGGCTGACCTGGTTGTGCCAGGAGAGGAACTCCTGTTCCTTGGCATCGGCGTAGTACTCGCCGACGGCACGGCTGCCGCAGAGTGCGCCGAGTACGGTCGTGTCGGCCCGCAGGGCCGCGGCCGCATGCAGCAGGGTGCTCGGCAGGTCCGCCGCGCTGTCCGGCTGGATGCCAGGGCCGCAGGGGTCGCCGGGATTGACCTGGCGGTCGATGCCGTCGAGCCCGGCTTCGAGGACGGACGCCATCATCAGGTAGGGGTTGCCGGATCCATCCCCGCCGCGTAGCTCGATCCGGTTGCCGTCCGGGACTCGGATGAAGTGAGTCCTGTCATTGCCGCCATATGTGGCTTTCCGGGGGGACCACGTGGCTCCGGAGACCGTGGTCTGGGCATTGCGGCGCTTGTAGGAGTTGACCGTGGGGGCCAGGTAGGCCAGCAGCGCCGAGCTGTGCTCCAGGACCCCGCCGATGAAGGAGTATGCCTGTGCGGACAGCCCCAGGGACCTGCCGTCGGAGTCGTCCGGGAAGAGAGGCCCGGAGTCATCCCACAGGGACAGGTGCAGGTGCATCCCATTGCCCGGCCGGTCGGTGAAGGGTTTGGGCATAAAGGTGGCGGTCATGTCCCGCTCGGCGGCCAGCATGGCGATGATGTAGCGCGCCGTGATGACCCGGTCTGCCGTGGTCAGAGCGTCGGCGTAGGCGAAGTTCTGCTCGAACTGACCGGCGCCGTCCTCGTGGTCGTTGGCGTAGTTGCCCCAGCCCAGGCTGTTCATGGCCGCGGAGATCTCGGTGAGGTGCTCGTACATCCGCGTCACACCGCGGGCGTCATAGCAGGGATTCGGAGAGCTGTCCCGCTCGTCGGCGGTGATGATGGTGCCGTTGTCCGCCGTGCTGACCAGGAAGTACTCCAACTCCGCCCCGACCATGGGGCGCATTCCGCGTTCGGCGAGTTTGGCCAGCGTGTGTTTCAGGGCCACGCGAGGTGCGTAGGGCCAGGGGACGCCCTCGACGTGGGGATCGCACTGGACCATGGCCAGTCCTTCCTTGACGAAGGGCAAGGGGGCATAGGACGCCAGATCGGGGAAGACCACGAGGTCCGGGTCCTGCGGGTTCTGGCCGATCATCCCGGCCGCGTATCCGGCGAATCCCATACCCTCGAACTGCAGTTCGTCGGCGGCCGAGACCGGGACCAGTTTGGCGCAGGGCCGGCCGGTCATGTCCACGAAAGTCGCCAGCAGGAACCGGACATCGTTCGCGGCGGCCAGCTCGGCCAGGGTGGGCTCCGGCAAGCCGATCGGTGCAGGTCTGGCGTCAGCTCCGGTCAGAGGAACAGTGGAAGTCATCGGAACGCCTTTCAGGTTGTGCATTCTGGTGAAACTGTGTTCACTATCAATAAACCAGAGGGATGTTTCCATAGGGCATGCCGATGTTACGGATTCGTAAAAGCTGGAGGGCGGCGAGTTCGCGCTACGGAGGATAGAAGCTTGGCCTGAGAAGGGGGGCATCCTTGGCCTCAACTGGCAAGGCCCTGTGCATCCGCCGCCGCACCGGCAGGCCGTTTGACGCGACCGCTCCGGCGCGGAAGCCTCGAAGGAATGACCAGAAATACTGAGGTGAAGTCGCCCGAGGAACGCGCCGCCGAGGCACTGGCCGCCAGGAGCGGACAGGAGGAGCCCCGCGGCGTGGAGTGGCAACGTGCCGGAGGAGGGTCCTTCCGTCCTGCGGCCAGCGGCCCCGTGCCTCCCGCCTCCTCCACGCCGTCTCCCTCGTCCTCCCGGTCCTCCGCCGCTCGCCCTCCTCACGCGAGGACCGCGGACACGGACGCCAGCGTGGTCCCCGTCCCACAGCTGATCCGTGACGCCGTGCTGTTGCTGGCACGAATGGTCCTCGGTGTGGTGCTGGTGGCACATGGGATGCAGAAGATTCTCCAGGGCGTGTCCGCCACCGCACAGGGTTTCGGCGGGATGGGCATCCCCCTGCCGGAAGCGGCGGCCGTGATCACGATGGCCGTGGAGATCGGCGGCGGCGTGCTGCTCATTCTGGGCCTGCTGACACCGATCGCCGGCGTGCTGGCCGGCCTCGTCTTGGCCGGGGCGGTGGTGTTCGCCCACCTGAGCAACGGCCTCTTCGCCGCTGACGGAGGGTGGGAGCTGGCCGCCGGACTGGGCGTCGGCGCCCTGGTGCTGGCCGTCGTCGGCCCGGGCCGGTTCAGCCTGGACCGGCTGCTGCTCCGCCGTCTGCGCGGCCCGGAAACCCCGGCAGGACCGTGATCGCGTAGTTCCAGGACTCCTCCACCAGCCCCGCAGAGTGACTTAGTCCCCCATCGGTGTGGGCGTTCAGTCCGCGATCACCAGGGGGAAGACGCTGAGGTAGAGACGGACCCGGCGGGTCTCCTCACCGTCCGCGGTCTGACCGGAACGGGCGTCCGGGGCCGGCTCCGCATGATCCAGCGCCTTCTCGTGGCGCTCGATCACGGACATCAGCTCCTCGCTCAGGGCCCGCGCCTGCCGGGCGGTCATGGTGCGTGTGCTGGAGGAGTCGATGGAGGCTCTGACCCATTCGGGGTCGGCGTGGTTCTCCACGCTCAACCACCGTCCGAGGGCTTGCGCCCGCTGGTTGAGCGTCGTCTGGAACAGGGCCTGGATGGCAGGGCGGTTGGACTCATCTTGCGAGAGCTCGTAGGTCGGCACCGCGAACCCCACGGGCTTCCACCAGCGCTCCCGGCCGGAGCCCCGCCCGGTGTCCTCCTCCACGAAGCCGTGCTTCTCCAGCTGACGCAGGTGGTAGCTGGTCTGCCCGGTGCTCTCGTTCAGGTGCTGGGCCATTGAGGTGGCCGTCGCCGTGCCGCGGTCCGTGAGGTAGGAGTACATCGCCATCCGCAGCGGGTGGGCGAACGCCTTCATGGCGCGGGCGTCGAGCGCCCGGGACGCCACCCCCGGCATGGCGTCCTTGCCGACGACGGGATCGGGGGAATCGTGCGCGGAGGTCTTGCCATCGGCCATGAGCAGAGCTACCTTTGCATAGACATCTTTGCAGAGAAATCTCTGCATAAACTTCTTGGCAACAGTCTACGGAGATGATGGGCATGCTGCGCTCCACCCCGAACACCCCGCTCCCTCGGGCTGGCCGGTCCGATCTGAAGCCCCCGCCGGACGCGGCCTTGGCGGCCCCGGCCCCATCGCGGCGGGACCAGCGCTCGGCGGACCCGACGGTCCAGCGGGTGCTGCGTGCCGGCGTCGTCGGTGGGGGGCCAGGACTGCGATGACTGGGACGGCGATGATCAGGGCGGCGATGAGGTCTGCGCCGGGGCAGCCGGCACAGTGATCGTCAACCGCAGGACCTCAGCCGCGGATCCGCTGGCGCGTGCGGCCGATGAGATCGTCGGCGTGGCCGGTCAGCCGGTCGGCCTCGCGGATGTCCGTGCTGACCTGGGTGCTGGCGTCCTCGTCCTTCAGCGGGGCCAGGTCCGTCTCGAGGGTCACCGCCGCAGCCACCAGGGTCCCACGCACACAGCCGAGCCCGGCCCCGACATCGCTGAGCACGTTCGCGTTGCAGTCAGCCAAGATATCCTCCGCGATCCGCAGGGCATCAGCAGAGGCCTCCACCAGGTCCCGCGGGGGCACGGCGGCTGCCCGGATCGCCTCCTGGATCCGGCGGGAGCGCTCCTGGCGGTCCGCGTCCGTGTT
Organism: Citricoccus muralis; assembly: GCF_003386075.1. GTDB lineage: Bacteria > Actinomycetota > Actinomycetes > Actinomycetales > Micrococcaceae > Citricoccus > Citricoccus muralis. Next base: position 2,230,694 of record NZ_QREH01000001.1, on the reverse strand, counting down.
CTTCGGCAGACCGAAGGCCTCGGAGACCCGGGCGAAGGCCTGCTCGTCGTCATCGGACAGGGCGAGGGCGCGCGAGGCCAGGGTGGCCGCCCGCTCCGCCAGCTCCTCGTGGTCGCTGAACCGGGCGGCCATGGCCAGCAGACCGACCCCCTGGGCCAGCAGCAGGGCACCGGTGGCCCCTCCTCCCGGCGTGGGTTCACCGGAGGCCAGACGGTTCACGTATCCCTGGATGCTCTCGTCGCGGATCATGGTCCGAGGGTAACCGGGCCCTGCGGTGCTGTCAGCCGCTGTGGCTCCGGGTGGTTCTCAGGGTGGGATTCAGGGTCCTCCCTGAGAGCAACGTGTCCGGGGCCCGCCGTAGACTCTCGGACGTGGACACTGCAGATGCCTCCGGCATGACCCCTGAGACCAGATCGCTCCGCGTCTGGCCGCGATTCCTGGTGATCGTGCTGTGTCTGGCCGGCCTGGTCATCACGCTGCAATTCGTGCAGGGTCTCCAGACCATCATCGGTCCCGTGTTCCTCGGACTGAATCTGGTGATCATCGCCTATCCGCTGCAGGCCTGGCTCATCAAGAGGGGCGTGCACCGTTTCATCGGCGCCTCGGTGACCGTGCTCGTGGTCGTCGTCGTGCTCCTGGTCTTCATGGCGCTGATCCTGTGGTCCGCCTCCGAACTCGTGATGGCCCTGCCTGAGTACGGGGAGCAGTTCAACGAGATCTACAACAGCATGATCACCTGGATCGGCAGCTTCGGCGTCACCCCGGACATGATGATCGAGCAGCTGGCAGGACTCAACATGTCCACCGTGGTGTCCACGGCCACCGGGATCGTCACCGCGCTGCTCTCCAACGTCACCGCCATGCTGGGGCTGCTGGCCACCGTGATCATGGCCGTCTTCTTCCTCGCCATGGACTCCGTGGCCGTGGACCGCCGCATGGCCCTGCTGAACACCGCCAAGTATGAGCTCGGCGCCGCCCTCACCGCCTTCGCCTACGGGGTGCGCCGGTACTGGGTCGTCACCACCCTCTTCGGGTTGATCGTGGCCGGCCTGGACATCGTGGCCCTGGCAATCATCGGGGTGCCCATGATCTGGGTCTGGGGCGTGCTGAGCTTCCTGACGAACTACATCCCCAACATCGGCTTCATCATCGGCATGATCCCGCCGGCCCTGCTCGGGCTGGTCGAGGGCGGCTGGGGTGCGTTCTTCGCCGTGGTGGCCGCCTACTCGGTGCTGAACTTCGTCATCCAATCGATCATCCAGCCCAAGTTCACCGGCGATGCCGTGGGCGTGATCCCCACCGTCTCCTTCCTGTCCCTGCTGTTCTGGGCCTGGATCCTCGGGCCGCTCGGTGCCATCTTGGCCCTGCCCGCCACGCTGCTGCTGAAGGCCATCATGATCGACGCCGATCCCCAATCACGGTGGATCAACTCCTTCATTGCCTCCGATCTGAAGGGCATGGAGTCCCGGCACCGCAAGGCCCGGATCGCGACGGCGGCGCCCGCGAACGCCGGGGGCGCAGCCGGAGCCGTCGGCGGCCTGGACGACAGTACTAGTACCGGTGGCAGTGGCAGTGGCAGTGGCGGTGCCGGTGGTGACGGGGCAGCCGCGGGCCAGCCCGGAGACTCAGGCGACGGGGCCGCCGTCGCCTTCGGATCGGACCGCCGGGCCGGTGCCACAAGCGACGCCGGAACGGCCGCGGGAACGCCCGTGCGGACTGCGGAGGACGGCTGAGGGTGTCCGTGGGCCGTGAAACGATGGAGGGATGAGCAGTTCCCCCTCCTACCCCTATGTCGCCGACCAGGACATCGCCCGGCTGGTGGGCGCCCAGGCGGCCGAGCGCGGCAAGAAATACGCGCGCCAGGGAGTGGTCTCGGGGCTGCTGTGGGAGCCGACGGACGGTGAGTCCGGCCCGGACCGCGCCGGAGAATCGGCACCGAACTCCCCGCGTACGTTGTTCGGGCAGGTGCAGGGCAATGACCCGCTGCCGTACGACACGTTCGCGATCCTCGTGCCGGGCCGCACCTCTTCGGAGTCCCTGCCGCGCCAATGGACCCCATTGCGGGGCGGGTGTAGCTGCCCGGTCCGCAACGACTGCAAACATGCCGCCGCCCTGCTCTATGCGGCCACGACCCTGGCGATCCGGGATCACCTGCGGCCGCCGGCTCCCGGGGCGCCGTTGGCCGGGATGTTCGATCCGAATGCGGCCCCGCCAGCCCAGGGCTGGGGCGAGGTGGACCGCTTCACGGACGGTGCCGGCGTCGGGAATAGTGCGACAGCGCACGGTGGTGGTGGAACCCAGGCCGGCTCGCCGGTAGGTGACTGGCGGACCGTGCTCGGCGAGCTGACCGGGCAGGAGGCCGTCACCCACGCCGAGGAGCCGGTGGGGATCGGCGTGGAGTTGTTGGCCGAGCCGCGCAGTGAGATGCGCCGGCGCTGGGGCGCCAACGAGGCCTCGGTGGCGGACATCCAGGAGGGGGCCCCGCTGCACGTCCAACTACGGCCGATGCGCCGGGGCACCCGGGACAACTGGATCAAGGGTGGGCTGACCTGGAAGAAGTTCCAGTACGGCGGCCTGCGCCACCAGTTGCGCGGGGACCATGTGGACCTGCTCGGACAGCTCTACCGCCTCAACCTCGCCGAGCGGCCGCACGCCTACGGCAATGACGAGACACTGCGGCTGGACTCCCTGTCCGGCCCAGCGGCCTGGCAACTCCTGCTGCGGGCACAGGACATGGGTGTCGAGTTCGTGGGCCAGGGCATCCTCAGTGAGGTGGTCTTCACCGGGCCGGCCACCGTGCGGCTGGACGTCAGCGGACCGGGCCAGGGCCTGGAGGTGGCCCCGATCGTGGAGTCCGCAGGAGAGGTCATCCCCGGGGCCCGGGCCGCTGGCACCGGGGGGTTCGTGGCCACCGAGATCCTCGACGACGCCCCGCGCCATCTCGCGCCCGTGCGCCTGACGCTCGCGCCGGCGTCGGCGGCTATCCCCCGCCCGGTGCTGGACCTGTTGCAGCAGCCGGAACCGTTGCGGATCCCGCAGGAGGAGTCCGAGGAGTTCTTCTACGACGTCTACCCGCGGCTGTCCCGCATCATGGACGTGGACAGCGCTGACGGGACGGTGGAGTTCCCCGAGGTTCCGGCCCCAGAGCTGTGGCTCGAGGTGGACCACCGGAAGAACCATGAGACCGCCCTGGAGTGGTACTGGCTGTACTGGGGGCCGCGCCGCGAACTGCCCGTGGAACACCGGCGCCCCCACACCCGCGGCGGCTGGTCGCCGACCGGCTACTCCGGCCGGGCCCGCGGGGTGGACGTGGACCGGGACGTCGAGCACGAGGACGCCGTGCTGGAAACGGTCCGCGCGGCGGCCGAGGAGGCCACGGACGGCGTGGCCGTGCTCCCTGGCACCATCCGCAACACGCACCTGCACGGAGCGGACACCGCCCGGTTCGTTGAATACGTGCTGCCAATGCTCTCGAAGCTGGACCACGTCAAGGTCGTCGAACACGGCAAGCGCCCGGACTACCGCGAGCTGACGGACGATCCCCAGGTCCGCGTCACTCAGGTCGAGGCGGCGAATCCACGAGACAACGATTGGTTCGACCTCGGCTTCGAGATCACCGTCGGCGGCCAGCTCATCCCATTCACCGCGGTCTTCAAGGCGCTGGCCCAGGGCAAGAAGACCCTGATGCTGAACGACGGCAGCTACTTCTCCCTCGACCACCCCGGGCTGAACCGCCTGCGCGAGCTCATCTCCGAGGCCGAGTCCATGGGCGAGTGGAAGTCTGACGCGCCGCGGATCAACAAGTACGACGTCGCCCTCTGGGAGGAGTTCGAGGACCTCGCGGACGAGTCCGAGGAGGCGGTCGCCTGGCGTGAGTCCGTGGGCGCGCTCAAGGACCTCGCCGAGATCCCGACGCCGGCCGTCCCCTCGGGCCTGCAGGCCACCTTGCGTCCGTACCAGCTGGAGGGGTTCGCGTGGCTGTCCTTCCTCTACGACCACCACCTCGGCGGGATTCTGGCTGACGACATGGGGTTGGGCAAGACGATCCAGACCCTGGCGCTGATGGTCCGTGCGCGGCAGCTCGCGGCCGGTGCCCCGCCGTTCCTGGTGGTGGCACCGTCATCGGTGCTGTCCGTGTGGAAGGACGAGGCCGCACGGTTTGCGCCGGAGTTGACCCTGCGCGTGCTCGAAACCACCACCGCCAAGCGGGGGACGAGCGTGGCCGTGGAAGCGGCCGGAGCCGACGTCGTGATCACCAGCTACACCCTGTTGCGGCTGGGATCCGAGGAGTACACCGGGCTCGACTGGGACGGGCTGGTGCTGGACGAGGCCCAGTTCGTGAAGAACCGGGCCGCGAAGGCGCACCAGGCCGCCAAGGCCATCCGGGCGCCGTTCCGGTTGGCGATCACGGGCACGCCCATGGAGAACTCCCTGTCCGACCTGTGGGCGTTGCTCTCGCTGACGGCTTCGGGCCTGTTCCCCTCGCCGACGGTGTTCCGCTCCGAATACACCAAGCCGATCGAGCAGCCGGACTCCTCCGAGGACGGGCGGCGGTTCGCCGCGAAGCGCATGGCTCGGCTGCGGCGGAGGATCCGGCCGTTCATGCTCCGGCGCACCAAGGACCTCGTGGCCTCGGACCTGCCACCGAAGCAGGAGCAGGTCAGCCACGTGGAGCTCGTGCCGAAGCATCGCCGGCTCTACGACCAGGTGCTTCAGCGCGAGCGGCAGAAGGTCCTGGGGTTGCTGGAGAACATGGAGGAGAACCGCTTCATCATCTTCAAGTCGCTGACCCTGCTGCGCATGCTGGCACTGGATCCGGCGATCGTGGACGAGAAGTACGCCTCCGTGCCGTCCTCCAAGATGGAGGCGCTCATGGGCCAGCTCGAGGAGATCGTCTCCGAGGGTCACCGGGTGATCATCTTCAGCCAGTTCACCTCATTCCTCACGCGTGTGGGGGACGCCCTGGCGGACCGTGGGGTGGCCTTCGCGTATCTGGACGGCTCCACGCGGAACCGCTCGAAGGTGATCGAGGGGTTCAAGACCGGGACGGCACCGGCCTTCCTCATCAGCCTCAAGGCCGGCGGCTTCGGCCTGACCCTGACCGAGGCCGACTACGTGTTCCTGCTGGACCCGTGGTGGAACCCCGCGACCGAGGCCCAGGCCGTGGACCGCGCCCACCGCATCGGCCAGGACCGGACCGTGATGGTCTACCGCATGGTGGCCGAGGGCACGATCGAGGAGAAGGTGCTCGCGCTGCAACAGAAGAAGGCAGCCCTGTTCTCCTCGCTGACCGACGGGGACGCCGCCTTCTCCTCCACCATCACCGCCGACGACGTACGCGAGCTGTTCACCCCCGAAACCGACTGAGGCAGTGGCTCCCTGAGCCGGCTGCTGCGAGCGGCTGGTGGGTTCTCAGTGGCATTCAGTGACGGGGGACGCCTGCCCGCAGTAGCTTGGCCTCCAGTCGACAAGGCGACGTCAGGTCATCCCACATCCAGCGGACGAAGCGAATGCCTTCTTCCTGGATGCGTTCAGATCTCAGCTTCTCATCCAGGATCACTGGATCGACGTCGCGCCCCGAGTAGCTGTTGCTGCCCGCATACTTCCTCTTGCCGTCGAACTCCCCGGCAAGCCGAAGTCCCTTCCACCAGAAATCGAGGATGCCCAGAAGTCGACCATCGACGGCCCGTACCTGGTGTTGCAATTCTGGCGGTTCGAAGCCAAGCCGGTCTATGACCACTCGGCTCCACGATTCGCCAGGGGATCCGGACAGGGGCGAGGCGAAGGCCGCGATCTGACGTAGGCGGTGGGCGGCTTTCTGGGTGGTGCACGAGTTGGCCAGGGAGGTGAGGTCTTGAACGGTCCACGGCGTGGCCATCGCTGCGTTCATGGCGGCCGGCATGCTGGCCGACGTGCTTCTCAGTCCACTCAGCAGCGCGTCCGCCACCACGATGGCGTCTTCCCACGGTAGCCGCGGCAAGGTGTCCGCCAGGCACAGCCGGAGGTCTTCCAGGACCATCGAGGATCCCGGGAAGAGGTGCTGGCGGAACGGGTTTTGCTGTGCCGCGGACAGGTCACTCCACGCCCGTGGCACAGAAATCCTCCGCTCGCCGAAGATCGGCCAGGCTGCCCCCTTCGGCTTCGCACGCTTGACGGAGCCGGCCATGCTGGTGCTTGATGCCCGCAGCGTCAGCATTGCGGGCCTGTTGACGAGTGGCAGCCCATACAGCAGGAGGGCCGTCTCACGGCAGAAGACGGGGTCGGTCTGGCAGGTCAGGGCGAGAGCCGCCGCGGAAGCGCAGAAGCGGTCATCGCGCGATGCCTTGTTCCACGGCTCGGCCGGGGCGAAGACGCCGGGGCGGACTCTGATGAGTTCCCCGGATCTGGCCTTTCTGAACACCATGGGTGCGTCGTCCGTCGGTACACCGTCCTCGGTGGTTCGGCGCAGGGGGATGCCCCAAGCTGCGAGGGCCTGCGGGGAGGTCGCCTCGAGTGGAAACTGGAGATCCGGGGTTGAGAATCCTGTCGAGGCGGCCATCATGCCAGTCAGGACATCACGATCGGGAGGTCCCGAGCGGTCCGCTGGAGGGTAGATGTGGACCATTGTGAGCATCTTGCCGGCTGTGGAGGATCAGCCGATGCGGCTTTTCCCGCTCATCATGAGGAATCCCGATCATTCTCACTGGGAATGTTCACGATCGGCGGGAATCGCGGTGCAGAACGTGAAAGGTGAAACAAGTGGAGCGTGAAGTAGTAGAGCGGTGGCCGCCACGGCCATCCGCGACTCCACACACACTCGGCCTAAGCGGGCACCTTCCGGGAGGGCTGCGGCAGGACGACCTGGCGGATGCCGACGCCGCGTCGGTACAGCCGCTGCGCCGGGATGGGCACGACCGTGCGCCCCGGGTAGGCGGCCCGCAGCAGCTGGTGAGCGCCGTCGTCGTGCGGGTCCTCGAAGGAGGGAACCACCACGGCGCCGTTGACGGGCAGGACGTTGACGTAGGACCAGGCGAGGGGGCCGCGGTCGTCCTGGCCGGCCAGGGGTGCGGTCAGGGTGGCCACGTTCAGGGGCCGGCCCTGGGCGTCGGTCTCGTTCTGGAGGATGGACAGGGTGCGGGCGGAGACGGCGTGGTCCGGGTGGGCCGGGTTCTCCTGCCAGTGCAACAGCAGCACGGTGGGGGAGGCGAAGGCGATGAGCTGGTCGATGTGCCCGCCCAGGCCGAACCGCCCCTGATTGCGGGTGAGCCCGCCGGGCAGCCAGATGATCTTGCGGATGTCCGTGTAGCGGGTGAACTCGGCCTCGACGTGCTCACGGGTCCAACCGCCGTTGCGCGCCGGGTCCAGCAGGACGGCCTCGGAGGCGACCAGGGTGCCCTCGCCGTCCGTGATGAAGGCACCTCCCTCGTTGACCATGAGGGAGAGCTGGCGCCGGGCGTTGGTGAGGTCGGAGATGGTCCCGCCCACCACGTCGTCCAGGCGGTACTCGAATCCGGGCCGGCGTCCGAAGCCGTTGAAGACCCAGTCGATCATGCCAAGCTGGCGCTGGCCCGTGGCCGGATCCACGTCACCGGTGGTGAAGGTGGGCCCCGTCAGGCCGAGGAAGGGGTTGTCCATGGCCAGCGGCACGATGGGGAACATGGGGTCCACGTAGGTGTGCACGATCTGCCGGTCCGCCGGATCCACCAGCAGGGTCACCGGCTCATAGTCCATGACCGCGTGCGCCACCCGGGTCCAGGCGCGGCGTGCCCCGGACAGCTCCCACGTGGAGGTTCCCATCTGCGCATAGTCGCGGGGGAAGGCCATCCACAGCCGTTCCTGCGGCTCGGTGTCCGCAGGCAGGTGCCACACCGCTGTTGACTGGTCCGTGGACAGGTCCGTCGCGACCCCGCCGAGCGGCAGTGCCTGCGGATCCTGGCGCATGGGTCCCTTTCGTCAGGTGCTACACGGGCGTCGAGTGCGTCGGTCCTGACGTGTGCAGGGCAGCGGACATCTGGTCACCGACTCCCCCATGCTATGCGAGTACGCAACCCCCCGGCCCCGTTCCGCGCCGGTCGCGACCTGTTCGTTATCCGCCGGGTTCGATATCTGCGGCCTTCCCGGCATCCAGCGGCTGTGCCGCCTCCTCCAGGGCGGCACGGACGGCGACGACGGCCGGAGACCGAGCCGACGAGGACCGGATGGACGTGAAGACGGTGCGCAACGGCCGTCCGGGCAGGGAGATCCGGCGTAGCCGCTGAGGGTGGTCCACCAGGGTCAGGCCGGGCAGCAGTGCCACGGCATTGCCGGACTCGACGAGCTTCACGTGGGACTGCAGGTCCGCCGAGACGAAGCGGACGTCCGGCTCGTGGCCGGCAGACCGGATCAGCTGCTCGGCCCAGTGCCGGGTGGCCGTGCCCCGTGGCTCCATGACCCAGGGCAACGGCCGGTGCTGCAGCAGGGTAGCCAGTTCCTCCCCGGCCGGCAGGGGCTGGCCGTCGATCGTGAGCGCGGCCGGAACGGCCAGTTGCAGCTCGTCCTTCACCAACTGGCGGCGGTCCAGACCCGGCCAGTGCGGTGCCGAATGTCCGGGATACTGTTCGGCGACCACCACGTCGAAGTCCCGGGCCCACGTCTCATGCAGCGCGCGCTCCGGCTCGTACTGGACCATCTCCAGCCGCAGAGCGGGATGGCGCTCACGCAGCAGGGACAGGGCCGGCGGGATCAGGACGAGGGCCGCGGACTGGAACACTGCCAGGCGCACGCGCCCACTGATGGCGCCACCGGCCGATCCGGCTGAGATGAGAGCTGTCTCGGCTTCCTCGAGGGCACCGAGGATCGGCTCCACCCGTTCCACGAGGGCCATCGCCGCTTCCGTGAGCTGCACGTTCCGCCCGACTCGGCGCAACAACTCGGTCTTGGTCTCCCGCTCCAGCAGGGACAACTGCTCAGAGACGGAGGACGGGGCCAGGTTCATGGCCCGGGCCACCGCGGAGATCGTGCCCCGGATGGACAGCTCGCGCAGCAGGACGAGACGGCGGACGTCCAACATGACTCAGGCCTTTCACGAGGGATCGGATCGGGTGGGAGGAGGGTGCAAGGGCCGGAGGCCACCGGCACGCCCCAGAAACAGTTCGGATCAACCGAACAATACTCCGCGGAAACGTTCGCTAGTCACGCACAGTGCGAGGGAGAACAATGACAGCATGACGTCCCACCCCGTTGATCGCTCCGCCCAACCCGCAAACCCAGCTATCCCGGATCCCGAGGAATTGCGCGCACTGGCCCCGGCCGCCGTCGAGCAGGTCCGGACCTGGCTCCGGGAGGCCCGGAAGCACCCCTCGAACTTCTCGGCCAAGCAGCTGGCGGGCGTACTGAAGGACCCGGCGGGGCTGGACTTCACGGTGGGCTTCGTGGACCGGGTGGTGCGCCCCGAGGACCACCGGATCGCGGCGGAGGCACTCGCGGACCTGGCACCCCAGACGCCCGGCTTCCTGCCCTGGTACATGAAGTCGGCCATGAACCTGGGTGGCCGGCTGGCCCCCGCTGTGGCCCCGATCGCTGTGCCGGCGGCCCGCAAGGTGCTGCGCGAGCTCGTCTCCCACCTGATCGTGGACGCCACGGACGCCAAGCTTGGGCCGGCCATCGCCAAGCTGCAGACCGAGGGCATCCGCCTGAACATCAACCTGCTCGGCGAGGCCATCCTCGGCCAGCGGGAGGCCGACCGCCGGATGGACGGCATCCGCACCCTGATCGAGCGGGACGACGTGGACTACGTCTCCGTCAAGGTCTCCGCCGCCACCGCCCCGCACAGCGCCTGGGCGTTCAACGAGGCGGTCGAGGAGGTCACCGCGCACCTCCTGCCGCTCTACGAGCTCGCCGCCTCCCAGGGTGCTGCCGATGGACCCACCGGCACCGGCCCCACGTTCATCAACCTGGACATGGAGGAATACCACGACCTCGACATGACCCTGGCCGTGTTCATGCGCCTGATGGACAATCCCGCGCTCCAGGACCTCGAGGCCGGGATCGTGCTGCAGGCCTACCTGCCGGACGCCCTCGATGCCATGATCCGCCTGCAGGAGTTCGCCGCACGCCGTGTGGCCGCCGGCGGTGCCCCGCTCAAGGTCCGCGTGGTCAAGGGCGCCAACTTGCCCATGGAGCAGGTCCAGGCCTCCGTCACCGGCTGGCCCGCCGCCACGGTGCCCTCCAAGCAGGCCGCCGATACCAACTACAAGCGCGTCCTGAACTACGCCCTCACGCCCGAGCACACCCGCAACGTGCGGATCGGCGTGGCCGGGCACAACCTGTTCGACATCGCGCTGGCCTGGCTGCTGGTGCAGGAACGCGGGCTCACCACGCAGTGGGAGCAGGGTGGCCGCAGCCCGGACGTCGAGTTCGAGATGCTGCTGGGCATGGCCACCGGTCAGGCCGAGGCCGTCCGCCAGGACGTCGGCTCGCTGCTGCTCTACACGCCGGTGGTCCACCCGCACGAGTTCGACGTGGCCATCTCCTACCTGATCCGCCGCCTCGAGGAGGGGGCCAGCCAGGAGAACTTCATGTCCGCCGTCTTCGAACTGGACACGGATCCGGCACTCTTCGCCCGTGAGCAGGACCGCTTCGTGGCCTCGCTCGAGGACCTGGACACCGCCATCCCGACGCCGGCCCGCACTCAGAACCGGCAGGCTGCGGCTCTCGACGTGGCGCGCGGCCCGGTGCCGGAGCCCGTGGACGGCTTCGCCAACACCCCGGACACCGACCCGTCGCTCGCGGCAAACCGCGACTGGGGGCAGTCCATCACCGCCAACATCCCGGGATCCACGCTCGGCACCGAAACCGTGGCCGCCGCCACGGTGACCTCACCGGAGCAGGTGCAGGCCGCCGTCGGGAAGGCCGTTGCGGCGGGCGAGGCCTGGGCGAGCCTGACCGGAGCCGAGCGGGAGCGCGTGCTGGGCGCCGTGGCCGATTCCCTCGAGGCGCACCGAGCGGACCTGCTCGAGGTGGCGGCCGCCGAGACCGGCAAGACGCTGGACCAGGGTGATCCGGAGGTCTCCGAGGCCATCGACTTCGCGCGGTACTACGGCCGGCTGGCCCGCGGCCTCGACGAGATGCCCGGCGCCCAGTTCCACCCGTCCAAGCTCGTGCTCGTCATCCCCCCGTGGAACTTCCCCGTGGCCATCCCGACGGGCGGCGTGCTCGCCGGGCTGGCCTCCGGGGCGCCCGTGGTGTTCAAGCCGGCCCCGCAGTCGGTCCGAACCGGGGCCGTCGTCTTTGAATCCATTCGTGAAGGCCTCGTGGCCGGGCTCACCGCGCTGGACGGCGTCAGTGCCGACGAGGCCGAGTCGCTCGCCTCGGACGTGGTGAGCTTCATCAGCATCGACCCGGAGCAGGAGGCCGAACTCGGTGAGGGACTCATCGCGCACCCGGACGTGGAACGGGTCATCCTGACCGGCGGCTATGAGACGGCGAAGCTGTTCCGTTCCGTCCGCCCGGACCTGCCGCTGCTCGCCGAGACCTCCGGCAAGAACGCGGTCATCGTGACCCCAAGTGCCGACCTGGACCTGGCCGCCAAGGACGTGGTGACCTCCGCGTTCGGCCATGCCGGGCAGAAGTGCTCGGCGTCCTCCCTGGTGATCCTCGTCGGCTCCGTGGCCACCTCTCCGCGCTTCCACCGCCAGTTGGTGGACGCCGCGAACTCCCTGACCGTGGGCTACCCGGAGGATCCGCGCTCGCAGATGGGCCCCGTGATCGAGGTCCCGGGCGAGAAACTGCAGCGGGGCCTGACCGAGCTGGGCACCGGAGAGACCTGGGCGCTGGAACCGCGTCAGCTGGACGGGACCGGCCGGCTCTGGAGCCCTGGCATCCGTGCCGGGGTCCGCCCAGGCTCGGACGCGCATCTCACCGAGTACTTCGGGCCCGTGCTCGGCGTGATGACCGCGGAGACGCTCGAGGACGCCATCGAGCTCGTCAATGCCGTGGACTACGGCCTGACCTCCGGCATCCACTCCCTGGACCCGGACGAGATCGGGATCTGGCTGGAGACGGTGAACGCCGGCAACCTCTACGTCAACCGCGGCATCACCGGCGCGATCGTCCGCCGCCAACCCTTCGGTGGCTGGAAGCGCTCCGCCGTCGGCGCCGGCACCAAGGCCGGTGGCCCGCACTACCTGCATGGACTGGGGTCCTGGACGGACGCTCCGGTCGCCGCTTCCCCGGCCACAGCCATCCTGCCTGGCCACAGCGATAATCAGGGTGGCTCGGCAGGCTCGTTGTGGGCCGACGCCGTCTCCGCCTCGCCAGGAGCCGTCTCCGCCCCGGCGGGGTCCGTCCAGCGACTGGCCGAGGCCGCGGGTCTGGAGGCCGAGGACCGCGCATGGCTGGCCGGCGCCGCTGCCCTGGACGAGCAGGCGTGGAACGAGGGCTTCGGCGTGGCCACGGACATCTCCGGACTGATGGCGGAGCGCAACGTGCTGCGCCACCGCCCGGTCCCGGTGACCATCCGCTGGGAGTCCGGCCCGCTGGTGCACCTGCTGCGCGTGATCTTGGCCGGCCGCCGGGCCGGGGCACCGCTCACGGTGAGCGTGGCGGAGGGGCTGCCGGCCGGCGTCGGGCAGGTCTTGGCGGGCGATCCGCAGGTGGAGGTGCGGGTGGAGGACACTGCGGCGTTCCACGCCCGGGCCGCGCAGCTGACCCAGCTGCCGCCGTCCGCGCCCTCCGGCGGGGATCCGCGCATTCGCCTCGTGCTGGACTGGAGCGAGCCCGGCTCAGGAGCCGGGTCCCGCTCCCGGACCGGAGTTGGGGCAGGGGCCGAGGCGTCCCGTGCGGCCGTGCTGGCCCTGCATGAGGCCCTCGACGGTTCGCCGGACGTGGCCGTCTATGCGAATCCCGTGGTCTCGGCCGGAGATGTGGAGCTGCTGCCCTTCGTGCATGAGCAGGCCATCTCGATCACGGCCCACCGCTTCGGCACCCCGGACCACCTGACCGACCACCTGCTCTGACCCACTCCTGGCAACTGGGCAACTGCTGGGCAACTGGAGGTCGAATCCGCACCGTCTACCCGCGAGTCATGAGTTGGCGAAGCGACAGGGCTCGGCTTAGACGGAGGATATCGACCAGCCAACAACGGTTAAATGATTGACTCCTGCCTTAGCATCGACCTATGGCCCTCATTGAAGAGATCGAAAAACGCTCCCGCGAGATTAAGACTGATGGGTACTCGATGTCCATCGGCGAGATGATGTCTCTGTACAAGGACGGTGACCTCGATGTACACCCCGAGTTTCAGCGCATCTTTCGCTGGTCAGAGGAACAGAAGGCCCGACTGATTGAGTCAATTCTCCTCGGTATTCCCGTTCCAACGATCTTTGTTTCGCAACGTCCGGATGGAGTTTGGGATGTAATCGACGGCGTCCAGCGGCTGTCGACACTCCTGCAGTTCGTCGGAGTTTACTTGAGTGAGGACGGCGAGCAGGTTGAAGCCGAGCCTCTCAGGTCGACGGAGTACCTGCCGTCGTTGGGAGGATATGTCTGGGAGAATGACCAAGAAGGGGTGCTTTCTTTCGATGAGGTCCAGCGGCGGGACTTCAAGAGGGCAAAGCTCGACTTCCGCATCATCAAAAAAGAAAGTGATAAGGACGCCAAGTATGATCTTTTTCAGCGCCTGAACTCTGGCACCGAGCTTTCGGCTCAAGAAGCTCGCGATTGTTTGTTGGTTATGCTAAATGCGTCGATGTACAGGTGGCTCGTCCAACTGAGCACAAATGATAAGTTCAAGAATACCGTCCCTTTGACTAGCCGAAAAGAAGACGAAGGGTTTCGACAGGAGCTCGTACTTCGATTCCATCTGTATAAGGATTTTGACGGAGGCAAAGGTGAACTCCAACAGGAGTTTGGCGAGTATCTCACATCCTGGATGAGAGAATCGGCCGAGTCTAAAAAATTCGATCTTAGTGCACATGAAAAAGCTTTCAATGATGTCTTCAAATTGCTTGATACAGCGCTAGGAGAAGATGCATTCCGCCGTTTTGACTCCGATAAGAACCGATTCCTCGGTGCCTTCTCGATTTCTGCATTCGAATCGATCGTCTCCGGTCTCGCGCAATCGTACGGATTGTGGAAGGGGCGAGAGCCTGAGGAGCTGGCGGGCAGAATCAAGGCGATGTGGGGAGAAGAGTACTTCCGTGACAACAGTGGAACAGGGGTGAGCGCCCGTCGACGCATGCCGCGGCTCGTTCACTTCGGTCGCGGCTACTTCGCCTGAGATGGCCGCTCAAACGACGGAAGCTTTTGCGGACGGCCTCGATCAAGCCTTCAGCTGGCGTCGCATGGAAATTGAAGCGATGCGGACTGAAGTTCAGCGATTGAATCCGGACCAGCTTCATCGGCCATATTCGCGAATGATCCTGCGTTCCTCCGTGGCACTTCTCTATGCGCACTGGGAAGGATATAGCAAGCAAGTGCTGCAAGCATACCTCGACTACGTTGCAAAGCGGAGACTCAAATACGGCGAACTTCGGAGTGAGCTTGTGGTTACCGCTATGCGGCCAAAGCTCGAACGTATGGTCGTGGATATGGAGTTTGCGAAGTCGTTCCTCGGCGACCTGTCGAAACTGGAGAGTCAGCGAGCGCAACTCCCGAAGCGGGGCGTTGTCGATACGGGATCAAATCTGCGGTACAAGAGATTTGCCGGGATTTTAGCGGCTCTCGGCTTAGACATAGCGCCGTTCGAGACTCGCCAGCATCTGATTGATGTTCGTCTCTGCGACGCTAGGAATGACATCGCGCATGGTGGTGAGTCAGTGCCGGATCCCAACGGTGTCCTCGAACTGATCACGATCGTGGTGGAAATGATGTCGGAACTGAGCACTCAACTTTCGAACGCGGCGGCGCAGAGTGCGTACCGGGCGTCCGTTGAGCCCACAAGGACTGATGATCAAAGTCATTGACTTTCGTTCACGATTAACCAACTGCTGGCATAGTAGTAAACCGGCATTCGTAGACGGTTCGTCCTGCGACCACGTCGACACTCCCGCCCAGCTCGCGGACCACCGGCTCTGCCGGTTGTTCGACGCTGGATAGAGTCGGGCGCATGACTCTGGAACCTGCGCAGTCCCGATCCGTCGAGGTTCGATCCCTGGTGGTCGAGGCCGCCGTGGAACTCTTCAGCGAGCGGGGCTTCGAGGCCACCAGCGTGGACGACCTGGCACGCGCCGCCGGGCTGTCCCGTTCCACCTACTTCCGTCAGGTCGGCGGCAAGGAAGATGCAGTCTTCGCGGACCACCCGCACCTGATCGAGGAGCTCGCCGCGTGGATGGACGAGCAGCCGAGCGATCCCTGGACCACCGTGTGCGCCGCCTCGGAGCGGGTCTTCGCGCACCTGTCCGAGGACCTGGAGTTGGCGCGCCGCCGGTATGCCGTGGTCGGCGGGGTGCAGGCCCTGCGCGACCGCGAGATCGTCACGGAACGCCGCTACGAGCAGCTCTTCTCCGGGCATCTGCGCCGGACCGTGCCCGGCCTCGAGCCCGTGGACGCCATCGGGTTCGCCGCCCTCGTCACGGCCACCCACAACCACTTCCTGCGCCAGGCCGTCCGCAGCGGTGGCGACGGGGGCAATGGTGACAGTGGGGATATGGAGGGCAGCGGGGGCACTGCCAGCAACGGTGACAGCGGTGGCCACGGTGACAGGGAAGCGGCCGCCCAGCTCACGGCGCGCTATGCGGAGGCGCTGGACCGGGCGCTGGCCATGGTCCGGCTGCGTTTCGGGGTGGGTTCCCCGGCGGATGCCGAGACGGGGGCCGGTCCGGGGCATGCACCGCACCCCGCGGACGACGCCGGCGCGGCAGCGGGTGCGGACCTCGCCGACGACTCCGGCCGGGTTCCGGACCCCGCCCTCGTGCCCGGCCAGGTGGTGGTCGCCAGCTTTCCCACGACGATGCCCTCGGGCGAGGTGCTGCGCCGAGTCCGCCAGGCGCTGGAGTCGAACGCCTCCAGTTGAAATTGAGTGCCACTAGTTCTGACACGCAGTCCCACCTATGCTGAGGGGATGACTGAGATCCCTGCCCGCACCGAGCGTGCGCCCGACGCCGCCGGATCACCGTTCCCCGGCGCCACCGAACCCGCCTATGACGTCACCAGCCCGCTGGACATCGACTACTACGGCGCCTTCCGGGCCATCCCCGCCGCGGACCGCGAGATCTGGGAGCGGACGCGCAAGGCTGCCGCCGCCGTCGCCGATCAGATGGCTGAGGGCTGGGACCGTCATGAATACCCGATCGAGGCGGCCACCAGCCTCGGGCGTCACCAGCTGTTCAACGACGGGCTAACCCATCCGGACCTGGAGCAGTTCTCCCCGCTGGCCACCGGCCTGGTCAACATGGAGCTCTCCCGCGTGGACGGCTCCCTGGGCACCGTGCTGGCGGTCCAGGGTGGGCTCGCCTTGCGCACCCTCGTGTACTTCGGCAGTCAGGAGCAGCAGGAGCGGTACGTGAAGCGCATCGCCTCGGGGGAGGTGCTCGGATCCTTTGCGCTGACCGAACCGGACCACGGTTCCGACTCCTCGGGACTGGCCACCCGGGCCACCCGCACCGGGGCCGGCTGGGTGCTGCGGGGCGCCAAGAAGTGGATCGGCAACGGGGCCTCGGGCGGCGTGACCTTCGTCTGGGCGCGCGTGGACTCCGAGGGCGAGGAGGACCACGGAGCGGTCCGCTGCTTCCTCGTCCCGCAGGAGACCCCGGGCTACCGGGCCGAGGTCATCGCCGGCAAGGGTGCGTTGCGTGCCATCGACCAGGCTCTGATCCACCTGGACGACGTGGAGTTGCCCGAGGAGGCCCTGCTGCCCGGCGCGCACTCGTTCAAGGACACCTCCAGGGTCCTCTATGCCACCCGCGCCGGCGTGGCGTGGTCCGCGCTCGGCCATGCCACGGCCTGCTTCGAGTCTGCGCTGGCCTACTCGCAACAGCGGGTGCAGTTCGGCAAGAAGCTGGCCCAGCACCAGATGGTCCAGGAGAAGCTGACCCGGTTGCTCTCCCACCTGGTGGCCATGCAGATGTACTGCGTGAACCTGGCACACCTCGAGTCCGAGGGCCTCCTCCGGCCCACCCAGGCCTCCCTGGCGAAATACCACAACACCCGCACCGCCCGCCTGATCGCCTCCGAGGCCCGGGACATGCTCGGCGGCAATGGCATCCTGCTCGAGAACGGGGTCATCCGCCACCAGGCGGATATCGAGGCGATCCATACCTACGAGGGCACGGAGTCCGTTCAGGCTCTGCTGATCGGGCGCGACCTCACCGGGTTCAGCGCCTTCGCGTAGGCCGGTTCAGCACACGGATGTCCAGACCGGTCGTCGGACTTGGTTTACTTGTCAGTAACATTGCTGGCACGATGAGTCCATGCACCTGATCTTCCGTACCCTGCTGTTGCTCATCACCTCGCGGCGCCGCTCCAAGCTGGGCGTCTGGGACAGTTCCTCGCTGCCGCTGAGGGCCCTGCCGACCGACGTGGACATCGCGGTGCACGTCAACAACGGGATGTACTTCTCCCTCATGGACCTGGGCCGCTTCGACCTGATGGTCCGTGCCGGTGTCTGGGACCTGATGCGGAAGAAGAAGTGGTCGCCGGTGGTGCAGGCCGAACAGATCGCCTTCCGGAAATCGGTGAACCTGTGGCAGCGCTACACCTTGGAGACCCGGATCATCGGCCTGGATGACAAGTCCATCTGGTTCGAGCAGCGCTTCGTGGTGGACGGCGAGGTCTACGTCAGGGCCCATGTCGCCACCCGGCTCCTTGGTCCCGACGGCCCGGTGTCCAACGAGGAGATCCTGACTGCGGTCGCCGAGGAGCTCGGTCAGCCGAAGCCAGCCGAACTCGAGTTGCCTGAATGGCTGCACGAGTGGCGCACCAACGTCGCCCTCCCGGGCTCCCGGAAGCCGGCCCCTCACCTCTGGTGACCTGAACGGGGGAGGCCGCGCGCCGCCGTCGTGCGTTCTGCGTCACGTGGGTGCAGGATGGGAGGCATGAACAACCGCCTCCTCATCATCGGCGGGCTCACCACGCTCGTCCTCATCCTGGTCATCGCCTACCTGGTCGGGTTCTGGGCGTGGATCTTCCTCTGCCTGGTCGCCCTGCTGCTGGTGGGGCTGGCCATCTGGGACTTGACCCAGAAGCGGCATGCGATCCTGCGGAACTTTCCGGTGATCGGGCACATGCGGTACCTGCTGGAGTCGATCCGTCCGGAGATCCAGCAGTACTTCATCGAGCGGAACTTCGACGGAAAGCCATTCGACCGGGACACCCGCTCGATCGTGTACTCGCGGTCCAAGGGCGCGGATGACCACAAGGCCTTCGGCACCGAGCGGGACACCGGTCGGATCGGCTACGAGTTCCTCCTGCACTCCACGGCCCCCGTGGCGCCGCCGGAGAAGATCCCCACTGTGCGGATCGGCGGCCCTGACTGCCGCCAGCCCTATGACCTGTCCCTGATGAACATCTCGTCCATGTCCTTCGGCTCGCTGTCCAAGAATGCGGTGGTGGCCATGAACAAGGGGGCCGGCCTGGGTGGGTTCGTCCACGAGACCGGCGAGGGTGGGCTGACGAAGTATCACCGCGGCAATGGGGCTGACCTGTTCTGGGAGATCGGCTCCGGCTACTTCGGCTGCCGCACCGAGGCCGGCCGGTTCAACCCGGAGAGCTTCGCGGAGAAGGCCACCCTGCCGGAGGTCAAGGGCATCACCATCAAGCTCTCCCAGGGGGCCAAGCCCGGGCTCGGTGGCGTGCTGCCCGGCCCCAAGGTCACCCCGGAGATCGCCGAGGCGCGCGAGGTGCCGGTCGGCGTCGACTGCATCTCCCCGGCCTCCCATTCGGCCTTCAGTACTCCCCGGGAGATGGTCCGGTTCATCGGCCAGCTGCGCGAGCTCTCCGACGGCAAGCCGGTCGGCATCAAGTTCTGCGTGGGCTCGCGCACGGACGTGCTGGCCATGTGCAAGGCCATCTGGGAGGAGCGGACCGCTCCGGACTACATCATCGTGGACGGCTCTGAGGGTGGCACCGGCGCCGCCCCGCTGGAGTACTCCGACCATGTGGGCACCCCGCTGACCGAGGGCCTCATGCTGGTTCACAACGCCCTGGTCGGGACGGGCCTGCGGCACATGGTCAAGCTGGGCGCCGCCGGCAAGGTCGCCACCGGATCGGACATCGTCAAACGGCTGATCCAGGGCGCCGACTTCACCATGTCCGCCCGCGCCATGATGATGGCCACCGGATGCATCCAGGCCCAGAAGTGTCACACGAACCACTGCCCCGTGGGCGTGGCCACGCAGGACCCGCGGCTGACGCCGGCGTTGGACGTGGAGGACAAGTCGAAGCGCGTGCACAACTACCAGAAGCTCACCGTCCGCGAGGCCGTGCAGATCATGGCGTCGATGGGCCTGAACCACCCGTCCCAACTGAACACCCGCATGCTGCGCCGCCGCGTGGACCACCTCAACACCCGCTCCTACGCTTCCATCTACCACTGGCTGCGTGAGGACGAACTGCTCAACGAGCCGCCGCGCGGCTGGGCCGCCGACTGGCGGGAGGCGGACGCCGACCACTTCGGCGAGCATGCCCCCGTCGGCTACCTGACCGAGCCGGATCCGCAGTGGCGTAACGAACTGGACGTGCAGACCTCCGCGATGTCCCTCGGCGACCTGCGCGCCTCCCTGCGCTCCGGTGAAACGCAACGGCCCGTCCCGACGCCGGCCGGTTCCGCCGGTGCCCATGCCGCCGTGGGAGCGGGGCGCGGCGGGGAGCCTGCTCGGAAGGCGGCCGCCAGCTCGGCCGCAGGCTCAGGCTCGGGTACCAACTCGGCCGGCGATCGCCGTGGCGAGGGGCAGAGCGAGGGGGAGGGCGAACCGCGTTCCGAGGGTCGCCCGCCCGAGCGGAATGCCGAGGAGAAGGACATCGACGGCGCGCGGCCCCGGCGCTCCGGCTCGGACACCGGATCCACCCCCGTGGTCAGCAACGAGCCCCGGCCGGAGGGCCGGCTGGGGTCCTGACCGGCCTCGCCATCACGGCGCCGGCGCAACCTGCGGACCCAGGGCGATGGCCAGGTCCACGAAACTCCGGCCCGGGGCGGGCAGCCGCCGCCGTTCCGACCAGGCGATGGACGCCCGTTCCAGGTGGGGCTCGGGGTCCAGGGGGACGCAGGCCACCGGCAGTCCCTCATAGGAGACATCGTGCCGGGGGCGCTGGATGAAGATCGAATAGCCCAGCCCGCGGGCCACCAGGGACCGGATGAGCTCGAAGTCCGGGGACTTCATCCGCACGTTCGGGGCCGCGCCGTGGTGGGCGAAGTAGGAGAGGATGTCGTCGGAACTGGGGGAGACGTCCATCAGCAGCAGGGGCTCCGCCGCCAACTCGGCCAGGGGTGCCCGTCCCCGCTCGGCGAAACGGTGGTCGGCCGGCAAGAGGGCATACATCGTGGTGTCGTAGAGGCGTGCGGATCCGAGTCCGGGCAGGGCATGGAGGTTGTACGCCAGGACCACGTCCAGAATGCCGAGGGAGAGCTGCTCCACCAGTTCAGCCCGGTTCCCGGTCGTCACGGAGACGGTGACGCCGGGATGCCGCGCGGCGAACTCGGACCACAACGCGGGCAGGACCGTCGGTGCCAGAGACCGGAAACAGCCGACGGCGAGGGTGCCGCCGAGCTGCCGGTCGCCGTCGGGCACCTCAAGGTCGAGCGCCTGGTCCAGCACCGAGCGCGCCCGGATGAAGAAGTCCTCCCCGGAGGCCGTGAGCACCACGCCCTCGGCCTTGCTGCGGTGGCACAGCACGGTGCCGGAGATGCGCTCGAGGGTGTCCAGGGCTTCCGTGACGGAGGTCCTGGACACCCTCAGTTGGGCGGCTGCGGCGCTGATGCTGCCGGTCCGGGCCACAGCGCAGAAGTGTTCGAGCTGGCGCAGTGTCAGTCGCACCCGTCCCCGTCTTCCTGCCGGACTGGTGCCGGCGGGTTCAGCGGAGGTCGCGGCGGGCGGTCTCCGGCATCTTGATGATGACCACCACGCTAACCAGGCAGAGCAGGATCATGTAGCCCACGAACAGTCCGTGCATCCCGATGCTGGACAGCCAGGTGTTCAGGTAGGGTGCCGTGCCGCCGAAGATCGCGCCGGAGGTGGCGTAACCGACCCCGATCAGGGTGGCCCGCAGCTTGGTCGGGACCAGCTCGGCGAAGACGGCACCGAGCGGGGCACAGTTCGCGGCCAGCAGCACGGACCCGGCAGCCATGGCCAGGAACAACATGACGGGGCTTGGGCCGAGCATCCACTCCAGGGGGAAGGCCACGAGCGCGAATCCGGCCGCGAAGACCATCAGCACCGGTTTGCGGCCGAAACGGTCGGAGAGTCTGCCCATCACGGGGATGGCCACCAGGAACACGGCCTGTCCGCACAACCCGGCCACCAGGGAGGCGTTCGGATCCATGCCGAACTCGCGGGAGGCGTAGCCGGGGGCGAAGATGAACCAGGTGTAGAAGGCCACCACGCCGGAGATCGTCAGGCCGACGATCTGCAGCAACGGCTTCCACTCGCGGCCCAGCTCGGAGAAGACCTCCCGCAGGGACTGGGAGTCCACGCCCTCGCGTTCGTCGCGCTCCTTGCGCTCGGTATGGACTTCGGACTCATTCATGGTCTTGCGGATGTAGAGGGCGTAGACCCCGAGGACGGCGGCAATCGCGAAGGGGATGCGCCAGCCGAACTCGGCCATCTGCGCCTCGGAGAGCAGGGCGGTCAGCAGCACGCCGACGCCGGTGGCGAGCATGGTGCCCACTCCCACGCCGAGCCACGGGGTGGAGGCCCAGAAGCCGCGCTTGTCCTGCGGGGCGATCTCCGCCAGATAGGTGAACGCGCTGCCGGTCTCGCCGCCATGCGACAGGCCCTGGATGAGGCGGGCCACCAGGAGGACGACGCCGGCCCACACGCCGATCGCATCAAAGGTCGGGGCGACGGCGATCAGCAGGGAACCGAACGAGGCCAGCAGGATGGCCAGGGTCAGGCTGAACTTCCTCCCCTTGTCATCCGCCAGCCGGCCGAACAGCCACCCGCCCACCGGGCGCATGAGGAAGCCGACCGCGAAGACGGCCAGCGTGGAGAGCAGGCTGGAGACCGGGTCCTCGGCGCGGAAGAACTGGGCGGCGAAGAACGGCGCGAAGATCGCGTAGATGTTCCAGTCGAACCACTCCAGGGCATTGCCGATGTTGACGGCGACGAGGTCCCGGGGCCGGCCGGCGCGCCGGGGGCTCGCGACGGCGGTGGGCTGGGAGACGGTGCTGTGATCCATAGCACCTCATGGTGCCCTCGATCATTGTGGATCTCAATGGAATTCGCTGTGCATCGGATGCACGGAGGATGTGCATGGCGCCCCGCGCGGGCGCCCCCTACCGTGGGGTGCATGACGTCTGCGCCCGCCCCGCCCCAGCTCGAGTTCCTCGCTACCGTGGCCGTGGAGGTGACTGCTCCCGTGGAAGTCGGACGGACCCACCGCGGCCTGCGCCGGATCATCCCCATCTCCGGCGGCACCGTCACCGGGCCAGGGCTGACGGGGCGCGTCCTGCCCGGTGGGGCGGACTTCCAGCTCATCCAGTCGGACACGGCCTCGGACCTGGACGCCCGGTATGTCATCGAGACCGACGACGGCGCCCGGCTCTACGTCATGAACGCCGCCTACCGCACGGGCTCGGCCGCGGACATCTCCGCCCTGGCCCGCGGTGAACGAGTGCCCGCCGAACGGATCTACTTCCGCTGCGCGCCCCGCTTCGAGGTGGCCGGCGAGGCCTGGTCCTGGCTGGAGTCCACCGTGGTCGTCGGCTCCGGCCGCCGCGAGCCCGACCGGGTCATCATCGACCTCTGGACGGTTTGCTGAGGGGCTGAATCAATCCCAGTGGTGGCCCACCTCGACGAACTCCTCCTGACGCCGCCCGTCAGTGTCCAGACGCCACCCGGCACGTTTGGGGATGTTCGAGATGATGACGGTCTCGCGAATCTCCAGGCGGGGTAGCATCTCTGATGCCCGCCGCTCCAGGGCCATGATGTCCGTGGGCGATCGGTGCCACGTCATGAACATGAAGTTGGAGCGGCCCGTCGTCGAGGCGCACAGGCGCAGGGCGCCGAGCCCCGCCAGTTCGGCGGCTGCCGCATCGTGGTCGGCGGCCGGGAGCCGGGCGAACCATTGGCACATCACGGGGTAGCCCGTGGCCCGGTGGGACACGTCGCAGCGAAAGCTCAGGGCGCCCGAGGCCAGCACCCGCTGGAGCCGGCGTCGTGCCGTGGCCGGGTGTAGGCCGGTGGCCTCGGCGACCTGTGCCGCGGAGGCCCGGCCATCGCGGCCGAGGACGCGCAGGATGGGGCCGAAGTGCGGCGGCGGAGGGCCGGGGTGCGCCTCGGGTGCCGGCGGCGGGCCGGCGGCCGAACGGAGTGCACGCCGCTGAAGGGGGCTCAGGGCATCGAGCTCCCAGTTGGCCGCGGTGCGGTGCAGACGGGTACAGAAGGTGGACTCGTAGCCGGACAGGTGGGGAATGTCTTCGAGCTGCGGATAGACGATCTCTGTGAGCTGGGTTGGATCGGGGGAGATGACGGTCAGCATGAAGTCCCGGTCCCGGTGGCACTCCTCCACCGAGAACACCTCCGGAATCCTGCCGATGGCCTCCGCGACGTGCCGCCGGTGGCCGGGCTGGCACCGGACGTCATGGAAGGACAGGGCCATTTGGTCCGGGTGCCCCAGGGGATGGGCGGTGATCCAGGCGGAGCCGCTGCGCTCGAGCCGGCGCCACCGGGCGGCCAGTGAGGTCGGATGCTGGCCGAGGATCTCGCCCAAGGCCGTCCATAGCAAGCGCGGACCGATCTGCAGGGCATGGATCAGTTGGAGATCGCCTTCGTCCAAGAGGCGGGCAGCATTGTTCATGATCTGCCCCAAGCGACCGAAGAGTGTGAATTTTCTGCGATTGTCCGTGAAGTGATGTAGCGCACACCACAATGGTAGCGACCAACTGCACCAATCAGTTTCCGGGCTCCGAACTGGAACCGAACTCACGAATCGAAGGACCGCCATGATCGCAGCAGCAAGCGCGGCCGCCGCCCAGGCCGCCGACCCGAGCTCGGATCCGAATGCTGTGTTGGCCCTGGCCAACATGCCCGTCCTCTGGATCTGCGCCCTGGGTGTCTTCCTGGTCATCGCCGTCCAATCGGTGATCTACATGATGGCCGCCCGCAAGGCAGCACCGGCCGCCGGACTGAGCCAACAGGAGTTGAAGACCACGTTCCGGACCGGGGCCATCGCCGCGATCGGTCCCTCGCTGGCGGTGGTCCTCGTCGCCGTCGCCCTGCTGGCTCTGTTCGGCACCCCGGCCACCCTGGTCCGCATCGGCCTGATCGGATCGGTGCAGTATGAGACGGCCGCCGCCAGCATCGCTGCCGGGACGGTCGGCGCCGAGCTGGGCGGTCCCTCCTATGACCAGCAGGCGTTCGCCATCATGTTCTTCGCCATGAGCCTGGGCGGGGCGATGTGGATGCTCTCCACCCTGATCCTCACGCCACTGCTGAAGAAGGGCGAACACCGCATGGCCAAGGTCAATCCGGCCCTCATGACCGTGGTTCCGGCCGCCGTCCTGCTCGGGGCCTTCCTCTCCCTCGGCTTCGCCGAGGTGCCGAAGAGTTCCGTGCACGTGATCACCCTGGCCGCCTCGGCGCTGGTGATGGGAGTGTGCCTGCTGCTGGCCCGTCTGCCGGGGATGCGGTGGCTGCGCGAGTGGGGACTCGGCATCGCCATCCTGCTCGGCCTCGCCGCCGCCTACCTCGCCCAGTCCGCTGGGCTCGCGCCCGCCGCCTGAGCCCGACCGGCCCGCACACCCCCTTGACCTCCCTTCATCGCCAGGAGTCCTGATGACCGCACCATTCACGACCACACCATCCAGTGCCGCCTCCGCCACCGCCGCGTCGCCGGGCAGCATGGCCGAATTCGATGCCACGACCTCGCGGTGGGGCCGGTTGACCATGCTCGCCGGGCTGGTCTTCTCCCTGGCCGGCCCGCTCTACCTGGTCTTCTTCGCGGACCTCGGCGTGACCGCCACCGCCCTCTTCACGGCCTTCGCCGCCGTGGCCGGCACCTTCTTCGTCATCTGGATCATCGAGCCGATCACGTATTTCCCGATCCTGGGCCCGGCCTCGATGTACCAGGCGTTCATGATCGGCAACATCTCCAACAAGCTGCTGCCCTCCGCCCTCATCGCCCAGGCGCGGATCGGCGCTAAGCCGGGGACGCACCGCGGTGGGCTGGCTGCCGTCATGGCCATCTGCGGCGCAGCCTTCGTGCACCTGCTCTCCCTGCTCGTGTTCGTGGGGATCCTCGGCACCTGGCTCATCAGCGTGATCCCGGAATCCGTCACGGACGTGGTCCGGGTGTACGTCCTGCCCGCCGTGCTGGGTGCGGTCATCATCCAGGCCATCGTGTCCCTGAAGCAGGTCCGTGCCACCGCGGTGGCCGCGATCGTGGCCGCCCTGGTGCAGTTCGTGCTGGTTCCCCTGGTGCCCGCCCTGGGCATGGCCGCCACGGCGATCTCCGTGATCGTCACCCTCGTGATCGGCTGGTACGTGCGCAAACGCGAACCCTTCGAGCCCGCAACGCCCGAGTCCGCCTGACCAGCCCTGCTGGACATCTCCCCCACTCCGAAAGGCCACCGTGCAGTCCCAGAACCACCCCGATCCGTCCGCCGCCGACTACCCGGAGATTCCGGCCGAGCTGCGCCAACGCATGCTCGCCTTCTACCGGCATCTGCACGCGAACCCGGAGCTGTCCATGCAGGAGCACGCCACGGCGGCGTTCATCGAAGCGCACCTGGACACGCTGGGCATCGAGCACTTCCGCTGCGGGGACACCGGCGTGGTGGGCGTGTTGCGCAACGGTGCGGGGCCCGTCGTCGGGTTCCGGGCGGACACGGACGGGCTGCCGATCCAGGAGGACTCCACGGTCGACTATCGCAGCACCGCCCGCGGCACCCTGGCCGACGGAACCGAGGTTCCGGTGATGCACGGCTGTGGCCATGACACCCACGTGGCGGCGCTTATGACCGCCACGGAGGTGCTGGCCGCGCGGCGAGAGACCTGGTCCGGGACCGTCGTGTTGATCTTCCAGCCGGGTGAGGAGACCGCCGCCGGGGCGCAGGCGATGGTGGAGGACGGCCTCTGGGACCGTGCCCCACATCCGGAGATCATCTTCGGCCAGCACGTCATGCCGGGCCTGGCCGGCACGGTCGAGGTGGTCGGCGGCCCCGCCATGGCCTACGCGGACTCGTGGAAGGTCACCCTGCGCGGGGAGCAGTCCCATGGGTCCCAGCCGCAGAACTCGATCGACCCCATTGTGCTCGGCGCCCACATCGTCACCCGGCTGCAGGGGATCGTCTCCCGGGAGATCTCCGCCCTTGAGTCCGCTGTGGTGACGGTGGGCACCTTCCACGCCGGGCTCAAGGAGAACATCATCCCGGACTCCGCCGAGTTCACCCTCAACGTGCGCACCATGGACGACGAGGTCCGCACCACGGTGCTGGCCGCCCTCCGGCGCATCATCTCCGCCGAGGCACAGGCCTCCGGGGCGCCCGAGCCGGTGATTGAGGAGCTCTACCGCTTCCCCCGGAACGTCAATGACCCGGAGGCGACGGCGGCGCTCGTCGAGACCCTGCGCGGCACCCTGGGTGCCGGGAGCGTCACGGAGGGGGAGCCCAAGATGGGCTCGGAGGACTTCGGGACCCTGCCGGGCGCGCTGGGGGTGCCCAGCGTGTTCTGGTTCTTCGGGGGATTCGCTGCCCAGACCGTGGATGCCGGAACCATGCCCGTCAACCACTCACCTCGATTCGTCCCCGTACCCGAGCCAACCCTGTGGACTGGGGCGACGGCGGCGCTCGCCGCCCTGCGCTCGAAGCTCGCCTCCTGATCCTGCCGCTCTGCTTTCAGTCGAGTTGGGGTGGGTGCCGGGCGAAAATACCCACCCCAACTCGACTGAAAGCGTGGGTGGGTCAGAGCTCGAGGTTGAACACCCGGGTGGCGATGCCCTCGAAGAACTCGAACTTCTCCTCCGCTGAGATCGGCAGGTTGTCCTGCAGGGCCACCTCGGACGGCTCGTACTGGTACGGGTAGTCCATCGCGTACATCACGCGGTCCGCGCCCATCATCTGCCGGACAAACATGACCTCGTCATGCCAGGGCATGCCGCTCGTGGTGATCCAGACATTGCGGCGGATGTACTCGGAGGGCTTCATCGGCAACGGCTTCACATGCGGGTAGCGGCCCGTGGCCACCTGCTTGCCGTACATGTAGTCGATCCGGTTCAGCCAGAATGGGACCGCCTCGCCGAGGTGGCCGACCACCATCGTCAGGTTCGGGAAGCGCTCGAACACCCCGGAGACCACCAACCGCATCAGATGCAGGCCGGTCTCCACCCCGAAGCCGTACATCGAGCCGTCCAGGCCGCGGTCATGCAGCGGCTTGAACAGGCTGGCCGAGGGAGCATTGGGGTGCAGGTAGACCGGCACCCCGAGTGCCTCGGCGGCCTCATAGAAGGGCAGGAACTCGTCCGTGTCCGTGTACCGGTCCCGCACATGGGAGTTCAGGATGGCCCCCTTCAGACCCAACTGCGTGACGGCCCGCTCGAGCTCGGCGGCGCCGGCATCGGGCGCGGAGAACGGCACGGCGGCCAGCCCGGAGAAACGGTCGGGCCGCTTCCGGACGATCGTGCCGAGTTGGTCATTGGCCAGCTGCGCCAGTTCAGTCGCTTGCACCGCCGGTAGCGGGTTGGTGCCCGGGGCGGTCAGGGACAGGATCTGATGGTCGACGCCGGCCGCGTCCATCTCCTTCAGTCGCACCCCCTCGGTGTCCGCCATGCGCTCGCGGATATACCGGGGGCGGTCTCCGTCCCCAAGGACGTAGTAGCCCATGAGGCTCATGAGCCCCGGATCGTCCTCCGGGTGGTCGCCGAGAATCTCCCGGAACAGGTCGAACATCTCCGGCGGGGCCCAGGCCTCCTCCGTGGCGATGCGCCGGTAGGGGCGGGGTGCGGGGCTGGCAGTCGTGTCACTGGTCATGTGCTGGGGTCCTCAGGTCTCTCGGGTCTCTCCGGTGGGGTGGACGGGGTGGCTCAGTCCGTGGGCGCGGTGACGATGTCCTCGACGGCGATCTCCTCGTCGATCAGTCCGTACCGGACCATGCGCTCGTTGAGGAACTGCAGGGTCTCCAGGTCCACCGATGCGTCCCAGGCGGGCAGGTGGATCTGGCCGGCGAGGTCGGGCTCGATCGTGGTGACCTCGGGCAGCGCCTCGCGGAAGGCGTCCGGATCATCGGCAATGGCCTGTCCGGTGGCGTTGATTCCCCGCTGGAACGCCTCCACCGTCTCCGGGTTCTCGGCGGCATACTCCTCGGAGGTCATGTAGGTTCCCACCATCATGTTCGGGCGGGACTCGGCGTAGGGGCTGGCGACCTCCGTGGCGCCCTGGTCCACGGCCATGGTGACGAACGGTTCGATCAACAGGGCTGCGTCCACCTGCCCGTTGGCCAGGGCCGGGAGCATGTCCGAGAAGCCCATCTCGGCGAACTTGACCTGAGTGCGGTCAGCGCCCGCGTCCTCCATCAGCGTCATGATGACCACGTCATTGATGTTCTCCAGCGTATTGACCGCAATGGTGGAGCCTTCCAGGTCTTCGACCTCCTCGACCCCGCTGGAGGTGGACGCCATGATGCGGGCAAAATCGTCCTCGGGAGCCTCCATGGTGCGGGTACCGGCGGCCACGATCGAGATGGGGAGGCCCTTGCTGGCGGCCAGGATGGCACTGACGGTGTTCGAGCCGGCGAACTGGGTCTCTCCGTTGACCACGGCCGGCACGGCAGCGGCGCCGCCGATGCTCACGTCCACCGTGACCTCCAGGCCCTCCGCCTCGAAGTAGCCCTCGTTCACCCCGTACTGGAGAAAGGCCGAGGGCATGCCGGCCGTGTCCGCCACCCGGACCTTCGTGGTGTCCGCCGCCCCATCCGTTCCGGTAGCGGCGCCCTCGGCGGGCGACCCTGTTCCGGCGCCGGACTCCTGGCCTGAGGTGCCGCCATCGCCGCAGGCGGTCAGCAGCAAGGGTGCTGCCAGCAGTGGTGCCAGCCAGCGGCTGCGACGCCGGGTGCTCGTCCATGTCCTCGTGGTGGTTCTCATCGGGGCTCCTCGTTCGTACTGGTGTGGATGTCCAGGCTGCAGTGGATGGTGACTCCGGTGTTTCCAGAAGCGTAGGATGCGAGAGCATCAGGCGGAACGAATAGTCACAATGTTCTGCTGTGGGGAACAGCCGCCCGGACGGGAACGAGGAGGATGCCATGACGGAGATCAGATCCGTGGTCCACGCACTGACAGTGGTGGACCGCGTCATGGCGGAGGGGGGCGTCCGCGTGCGGGAGATCGCCGAGGACCTCGGCATCGCCCCGTCCAGCGCCCACCGCCTCCTGGGCACGCTGGCCTCGCGGGACTATGTGGTCCAGGACCCTTACAGCCGCGTCTACCGGCCGGGTGCCGCCCTGCTCTCCCTGGCCGGTGGCGGGATGGAGAACCGGGAGATCCGGCGGTCCGCGCACCGTCCCATGGAGTCCCTGGCCGCGGCCACGGGGGAGTCGGTCTCCCTGTCCGTACTGGTCCGCTCCGAGGTCGAGTTCGTCGACGGTATCGAGTCCGCCCATGTTCTCCGCGCTTCTCCTCGCATCGGCGCGCGGATACCGGCCTACGGCACGGCCGGAGGCCGGGTGATGCTGGCAGATCTGGCCCCGGCCGACGTCGCCGGTATGTTCGGTGGTGGTCTGAAGAAGCTGACGGACCACACCGTGGACACCATGCCGGACCTGGCGGGGATGCTGGCTAGAATCCGACAGGCTGGCTACGCGGTGTCCCGCGGCGAGAGCACGGAGGGGATCTCCGCCGTCGCGGTGCCACTGAGGGATGTCACCGGCCGCACCGTGGCCGGCTTGGCCGTTGTGGCCCCCACGGAGCGACTGCCGGACAACGGGCTGTCAGTCCTCATTGACCAACTCCAGCAGGCCGCCGCGGCGTTTTCCACGTCTTTAGGGAATCGAGGAATGAATTGAGCCAGGCAACGCCGGCACCGCAACCCGAGGTGCCGAAGGCCGGCGCGGCGCTGCTGACCGTGCTGCTCATCGCCATGGGCGTGGGCCCGCTGCTCAACTACGGGCTCTCGGCGACCTCGGACCTGTTGATCCACGAACTCGGGATCTCGGCCGGTCAGTTCGGTCTCCTCGTGACGGTGCTGTTCGTCAGCGCCGCCGTCTCTTCCATGGCGATCGGGCGGCTCGCCGACGTCCTCAGCATCCGCAGCCAGCTGATCTTCAACTACGGCGGAACCGTGCTGGCACTGCTGATCTCGGCGCTGGGCCCGCAGTACTGGACCCTGATCGTGGCGTGCATCCTCGTCGGGCCGGCTCAGGTGATCGCCAACCCGACCACCAACCGCGTCATCTACTCGTCCGTGCCCGCCGTCAAGCGGCCCGGCTGGATCGGGGTCAAACAGTCCGGGGTCCAGGCCAGCCAGCTGGTGGCCGGGCTGCTCTTCCCGGCCGCGGCCCTCTGGGCCGGTTGGTCCGGTGCGGCGCTCGCCGCCGCAGTGGGGGTGCTGGTGCTGCTGTGGTGGTCGCTGCGCCACATCCCGCCGGAGGCCCCCACGGACTGGGCGGCCGTCCGCAGTGTCCTCGCGGACCGGCTCCGGCGTCGGCGCTCCGGCTCGACGGCTTCCCTGCCGGTCCAGGTCTGGCTGTTCGCCGCTGTCGCCTTCTTCTCGGGCATGGGCACCCAGGCCACCAACGTGTACCTGCCGCTGTTCGCGGTACGGGACCACGGCTACAGCCTGCTCATCGGCGGCCTCGCGGCCGGACTCTCCGGAGTGGTGGGCGTGGCCAGCCGCATCTACTGGGGCCGTGCCCTGGGTGCTGGGCGCCGGCCGGGCACGTTGCTGCTGCTGATCTCCTCCGGCGCCCTGCTCGGCATGGCCTGCATGGCCACCTCATCCCTCTGGGACCAGCCCGCCCTGTTCTGGGCCGGGGTCGTCCTGCACGGATTGACCGTGCTGGGCACCAATGTGGTCGTCAACGCGGGGACCATGCAGGCCGTGGACGCCACCCGGATCGGCGCGGCCAGCGGCACCACCACCATGGGCATGTACGCGGGCTTCGCCGTCGGTCCCGTGGGGATGGGCGCGATCGTGGAGCTGACCGGTGGATTCGTCCTCGGCTGGGTGCTGGTCGGCGTCGCCTATGCCGTCCTGCTGGGCCTGGCCGTGGCCATGGTCCGTACCACCCGCCGGGGCTGAGCGGTCCGGGGCTGAGCGGTCGCGGCCCTCGTGGCGCTGCTCAATCCCGCGGCGCGCTTGGTGTTGTCGCGCCGCCGGCACGGCGGCGGCCGTGGGCGAACCAGTAGACCACCATGGCCAGCACGAGGAACCCGGACAGCATCAGGTACATCCCGGAGAACCCGGTGGCCGGCAACAGGGCGCCCAGCACCACCGGGCCCAAACCGGTGCCGATGTCCAGCATCAGGAAGTACGTGGAGGTGGCCACGCCGATCTGGAAGGGCGGCACCACAGTGGCCGCCACCGACTGCAGGGAGGTCAACAGGGCCCCGAAGCCGAGGGCGCACAAGGCGGCTGCCACCAGGAATCCGCCGTTGGCCGGCCAGAGGGCCAGCACCGCCATGCCGGCCACGAGACACGTCAGCAGGGGGAACACCACGGAGTTGTCGCCGTACCGGTCCTGCATGGTCCCCACCACGAACCGGGAGAGGACCAGGACCACGGCGTAGACCATGAAGAAGGCGCTGGCGATCGTGGGGCTGATGCCCTGCTCCTGGGCATAGCCGTTGAGGAAGGCCAGCACCCCGGAGTAGGCCAGGCCGGCCATGAGCATCACGAGGGACACCGGCAGGGCCGGCAGGGAGACCAGCCCACGCAGGGAGAACCGCGGGCGGACACCATGCTGCTGGTGGTGCTGCGCCCGCGGAAGCCGCACCACCAAGCCGGCCACCAGGCCGCAAACCGAGAAGGCCGCGCACAGGTAGAACAGGGAGTCGAAGCCGAACCGGTCCGTGAGCTGGAAGGCCAGCAACGGCCCCAGGGCGGTGCCCACCGTGGTGGACGTGCCGAACCAGCCGGTGCCCTCACTGCGGCGTCGCGGCGGGATCATCCCCTGGACCGCGGCGGCGAGCACCGTGCTGGCCCCGCCGAACGCCAGCCCGTGGAACAGGCGGACGGTGATCAACAGGCCGAGGTCATCGGCCACCAGGTACAGAGCCGAGGCCATGAGGAAGAGCGCCAGGCTCGTGACGAGGACCCTCTTGCGCCCGATGATGTCCATGGCCTGGCCGGTGAACAGGCGGGACACCACGGCGCCCAGGACGAAGGCGCTGACCGCCAGGCCGGCCAGGATCTCCGTGGCCTGGAACTCGTTCACGGCGTAGAGGGCCATGGCCGTGACCAGTAGGTAGAACACCATGGCGATGAACAGGTTGGTCACTGCGGCCAGGATGAAGTTCCGGCTCCACAACAGCTGCGGAGGCTGCGGGACGCTGGATGCGGAGGACACGAAAAGGACCGGCTTTCTGAGGTGTGGGAGGGGGCCACGGCGAGGGCAGGGCCGTCGTCATTCTAGTCCGGGGCCAGGAGCCGGCCCGGGGCGGAGCGAGGACTACTCTGGAGATCATGGCAAACCGCGGAAACCTGACCTGGCTCTGGGTCATGATCGCCGCAGCCGTCCTCACACAGACCGCCCTGAACCTGTTGCGGCCCGTCACGAGCTACAAGCTGTTGGCCCTGGGCGCCGGAGAAGCGACGGTAGGCCTGGCCACCGCTGCGTATGCCATCCTCCCGTTGGTGTTCGCGATGTCCCTGGGGCGGCTCAGCAGTCGGCTGCCCACCCTGCGCGGCATGATCGCCCTGGGGGCGCTGGTGCTGGGACTGGGCGGCGTCGGACTGGCCTTCGGTTCCACCGTCGCCGTGTTGATGGTGTCCTCGGCCGTGCTCGGCATGGGCCATCTGCTGTTCACGATCGCCGGCCAGACCGTGATCGGCCGGCGAGCCGCCCCGGAGAACATGGACGCGGCGTTCGGGTGGTTCACCGCCGCCTTCTCCGTGGGACAGATGTCCGGACCGTTGATCTCCGGGCTGATCCTCGGCAACGCCACCCTCAGCGAGGCCACCCACAGCGCGGAGTTCGACGGACGCATCGACGGGGCGCTGTGGCTCGGTGCGATCTGTTCCCTGCTCGCCGTGCCGGTGATGTACCTCATGCGGGCTGACGGCGGCCGCCGCTCCCGGCGCCTGCCCGCGGAGCCCACGGAGGAGCCGGGGGACCCGACCCATGGCCTGGGGGACGAGCACAGCGGGCCGGCGGGGCCGGCGTTGGGCACCGAGACCTCCGTGGGTGCGGGTGATGCGGGTACGGCGGGGCCGGGAAAGCCCACGATGCTGGCCATCTGGCGGGTCCCCGGGATCCCCTCGCACATGATGGCGTCCCTGGCCCTGTTGGCGATGCTGGACATCCTCACGGCATTCATGCCGCTGGTCGGTGAAGCGGCCGGGGTTTCACCGTTCTGGGTGGGCATCCTGCTGGCGGTGCGCGGGGGAGCCTCGTTCCTGTCCAGGATCGTGTTGCCCTGGATGTCCGGGCGGTGGGAGCGGCACCACCTCGTGCTCGTGTCCCTGCTGGCATCCGCCGTGGCCCTGGGTTTCGTCCCACCGGCCCTGGAAGGGTGGCACGCCGTCTGGCTGGCGGTGGTGCTCATGGCCGTCGGCGGCTTCGCCCTTGGCATCGGGCAGCCGCTGACCATGTCCTTGGTGACCCAAGCGGTACCCCCGACCTGGCGCGGACCCGCCCTGGCGTTCCGGCTGGTCGGCAACCGGGTGGGCCAGGTGGCGATGCCGGTGGTGGCCGGACTGGCCGCCGCACCCCTTGGGCCCGCCGGTGGCATCTGGTGCGCCTGCCTGATCCTGGCCGCTTCCGGCACGGAGCGACTGGTCTCCGGCCGGAAGCGCTAGCGGGAGCGCCAACAGGAGCCAGGCCGACCGGTTCTAGACTGTGACGTCTGAGCCTTCCTCGTCCTCCTCATCGTCCCGGCCGGCCCACTCGGAGTCCTCATCCGGCTCGGCTGCACCGCCGGAATCGTCGGAGCTGCCCTCCTGATAGTCCGGGACGCCGTTGTAGTCCTCGTCCCCGTCCAGCAGGAAGGTGTCCCGGCGCAGCGGGTCGATCGCATCCAGTGAATCCGGGTCATCAGAGGAACCGTGGTCCGTGGTCCCGTCGCGGCCGTCGGCGGGCTGCTCCAGGTCGTTCTCGGGTTCTTCGATGAATTGCTGTTCCAGATCGTCTTCGTAGCGGGCCAACTCGAACCTCCTGAATCTCGGGCGGCCCTCCGGCTGGCAATCCGTCCGAACGGCCGCATCGTCCGGTCAGTCTAGTGCCGACGGTCGCCGCGGGGCAGGGCCGCCAGGGCCAGGGCGATGAGGGCGATCATCATGAAGCCCACCCCCGCGAACAGCCACGGAGTGGACCCGGTGTGAGCGGTCCGCTCGGCGGCGGCCACGGGCTCCGCACGGCCAGTGCCCCCGGAGGCATCACCACTGGCGAAGTTCCCGCTGCCGGGACGTGACGTCATGCCCGCGGAGATGCCCGCGATGAGCTTCTCGGCATCTGCCACGGCCTGGACCGGGCAGGCGATGGCGGTGTCCCTGATGATGTTGCTGAGCTTCTGCGCGCTCGGCGTCTCGGCTGCCGGTGCGGAGGGCGATCCGGTGCTAGCCGGTGTCTGGCCGTCCGAACCACCGCTGCTGCCCGGACCGCTGTCCCCTGAGCTGTTTCCCTGCGAGCCGTTGCCAGCGGAGCCGTTGCCGCCCGCATTGCCGGGAGCGGAGCCACTCGGCCCGGATCCTTCGCCGCCGGTCCCGCCACCTCCGTTGCCGTCATTGCCGGGGCCGGTGCCGGGTGCTGCGGTGGGCGCACCGGTGGCCGGCGCCGAGCCGCCTGGCGTGGTCGGATTCTGAGTGGGGCCGGCCGTGGGGGCCGACGTCGGAGCCTGGGTCGGGGTGCCCGACCCGCCGGTCGGCTCCGGGCTGGGCTCCGGGGCGGACGTCGTGGGATCCGGCGTGGGGCTCGGGCTCGTCGGGGTGGGCGTCGGCGTGGGGCTCGGTCCGGACTGCACCAGAATCGAGATCTCGCACTCTGAAGTACCGCCCCGGCCATCGTCCGCGGTGACGGTGATCCAGTCGTTACCGGGAGTGTCGGTGGGCGCCGTGTACGTCACCACGTGACCCTCTACCGAGGCCGAGCCGCCGAGCCAGGAGGTCCCCGCACTCAGGGTGATGGTGTCCCCGTCCGGATCGATGGCATGGATACGTACGGACTCGGTGTCTCCGGTTTGGGTGACGAGGCCGGGACAGTCGATCTCGGGAGGCTGATTGCCACCCGAGGAGGGGGAGGGGGAAGACCCGGGCGGCGAGGGGGCCGGGGCCGCAGACTGCGTGGGACCCGGGGAGTCGCTGGATGAGGGCATCGGGGTGGCCTGCGCGGTTCCGACCAGTCCGGCCAGCACCAGGAGGGTGCCGGCGGTAGTGGCCACGGAGCGTCCGAGGAGCGGGAAAGCTCGACTCGAGGAGGCGTGGTCAGGAGATCGTCCTGCCCTGGTGGTCATGCTCCGGCCCCCGTCGGTTGGCACTTGACCCCGTGTTGCCCGCCCCGTCGAGCAGAACGGGCAACACCGGCTAACTGTGATCATACCGTGATCTATCGGGAAGTCCACATCACGGAAGCATCACAGCAGGAGTGAGTTATGCCACTAGGGGTCAGGCGGCACGGCCCTCCGGGACGGACACGAGTGACGGATCATCCGTGACGACATGGCCGATGGCCGCGTCGATGGCGCCGAGGGCCGCCTGGTCCAGGGTGAAGTCCAGGGCCTTGACGTTCTCGGCGATCTGCTCTGGGCGGGAGGCTCCGACCAGGGCGCCGGCAACATTGGGGTTGGACAGGACCCAGGCGATGGCGAGCTGACCCATGGTGGCGCCGAGCCCGTCCGCGATGGGCCGCAGCTTCTGGACGGCGGTGAGGACCTCGTCCGTCATCTTGCCGGCCATCGAGCGCGCTCCGCCCTTCTCATCCGCACCGCGGGACCCCTCCGGAGCCTGCTGGCCGGGCAGGTACTTTCCGGTGAGGATGCCACCGGCCATGGGGGACCAGACGATCTGGGACAGTCCGAGGTCCTCGCAGGCCGGGATGACCTCGGACTCGATGACGCGCCACAGCATGGAGTACTGGGGCTGGCTGGAGATGAGCTGGAACCCGAGTTGAGCGGCCATGGCGTGGGCCTCGCGGATCTTGTCCGCCGGCCATTCGGAGACGCCGATGTAGAGAGCCTTGCCGGCGCGGACGATGTCCGCGAACGCCTGCATGGTCTCCTCCAGCGGGGTCTCCACATCGAAGCGGTGGGCCTGGTAGAGGTCCACGTAGTCCATCTCCAGGCGCTGCAGGGATCCGTTGATGGACTCCATGATGTGCTTGCGGGAGAGGCCAGTGTCATTGTGGCCCTTGGGGCCGGTGGGCCAGTAGACCTTGGTGAACACCTCGAGGGACTCCCGGCGCTCGTTCTTCAGCGCCTTACCCAGGACGCTCTCCGCCTTGGTGTTCGCGTAGGTGTCCGCCGTGTCGAAACTGGTGATGCCCTG
This sequence comes from Citricoccus muralis, assembly GCF_003386075.1. GTDB lineage: Bacteria > Actinomycetota > Actinomycetes > Actinomycetales > Micrococcaceae > Citricoccus > Citricoccus muralis. The sequence continues at coordinate 2,193,961 of NZ_QREH01000001.1, read as the reverse complement.
GGCCAGGGCCTCCTTCACACAGGCATGGGCCGTCTCGTTCTCGACCTGGGAGCCGTGGGTGAGCCAGTTGCCGTAGATGATCTCTGAGATCTTGAGCCCGCTGTGGCCCAGGTAACGAAATTTCATGGTTGTACCTTAGACCGGATTCCGTTGCAGTGGTGCGCTGACATGGCGCATTGGTCACAGCAGAACGGCCACCGTCCCCGAGGGGATGGTGGCCGTTCTGGAGCCTGAAGGGTTCAGGCGAGCTCGATCAGAGCGGGCGGACTGCCGCAGCCTGCATGCCCTTGGGGCCCTGCTGGGACTCGAACTCGACCTTCTGGTCTTCCTGCAGTTCGCGGAAGCCATTGCCCTCGATGGCGGAGAAGTGAACGAAGATGTCAGCGGACTGATCGTCCGGGGAGATGAAGCCGTAGCCCTTCTCTGCGTTGAACCACTTGACGGTACCGGTAGCCATGATGGGCCCTTTCCTGAGGTTGTAAACCCATCGGTCTTCCGACGGGGGCGAAGCGGCGTGTGCGAAACCGCTTCCTACAACGCCCCGAGCGGCCCGAGGGCCAACCGGTCCGCAGTGGTGACGGACTTACTGCTACTACTACTTCTGAGACACATAATACGGGAGATGCTGCGGAACTGAAGCCCTCAATTTTCTCGGTGCGCATTCTTTTCCCGGTGTTCATCTGAGTCCGTCTGAGCCCGTCGTCGGCCCGCGAGGTCACTCGAGATCGAGGCCGCGATCAAGACGGTCAGGACCGGGCTCTGGGGCGGAACGGCCGCGGAGTCGGTCCAGCTGGCGCCGGTCTCTCTTGGTGGGCCGGCCTGCGCCTCGGTCTCGGCGGGGCACAGCCAGTAGTTCCCGGGGCACGGGCTCGGGGGAGTGATCGAGATAGTGCCTGACTGCCTCGGGAGCGCCGACCCGCTTGGCCACCAGGCCGGTGACCTCGAGGATCCGCTCGCGGCCCGGGAGGCGCAACCGGATGGTGTCGCCCGGCTTGACCGGTTGGGCGGCCTTGGCGGGCTGCCCGTTGAGGCGGACGTGACCGGCCCGGCACGCCGTGGTGGCGGCCGAACGGGTCTTGTACATGCGCACGCCCCAGAGCCAGGCATCCAGGCGGACCGGGCCAGCCGGCGTCGTGCGCGCCCCTGCACCTGAATCTGAACGCCGCGCGGACGGGGTGGCGGAAGGCATGCCGGAAATCCTACCTCCGGACCGGAGGAACGCTCTGAGGAAGGGCGCGAGGCTACTGGTTGCCCTCGGCGGTGCGCAGGTTGCGGAAGGCCGAGCGGTGGAACACGATCGGCTCGTGCTCTGCGGAGTGATCGTGCACGCCGTGCACCTCGAGCAGGACCATGGTGTGGTCACCGGCCGGCAGCTCGGAGTAGACGGTGGTGTCCAGCCACAGGGCGGCGCCGTCCAGGAAGATCGCGCCCTCATCCGTGGACCGGATGTCCAGGCCGGCGAAGCGGTCGCCCTCCTTGGAGGCCAGCTGACGGCAGACACTGGTGTGGTCCTCGCCGAGGATGGAGATCCCGATCCGCTCGGCCTGCTTCAGCCGGGGCCACGTGCGGGAGGTGTTCTGCACGGCGAAGGAGACCAGTGCGGGCTCCAGGGAGACCCCGACGGTGAAGGACGAGGCCACGAGGCCCTCCTTCGCACCGTTGGCGACGCCGGCGAGCGCCGCCACGCCGGAGGGGAAGTGGGAGAAGGCCGAGCGAAGGGTCTGTACGGACAGGTCTCGATCGAGGTCACTGTCGAGGTCGGTCTGCTGCAGGTCGTGGGTAGCCAGGGCGGTCATGGTGGGTCCTCCGTCCGAAGGCGCATCTGCACGGCGGCACGCCACGGGAGGCTCCCGATCGGCACCAGCAGAAACGCGGTACTTGCCCGCCGGGGCATCCGGTAGGCCGAATCCTCACCTGGAGCACCCCACTACTGCGTGAAGAGGGTTGCCGTCCCGCAAGCCAGGGCTGTAACAGCGGGAACTCGTGATTCTGGATCCAGACTAACGACGGACGTCCGGAACGGTCAAAGGGTTTCTCGAACTATGAACCCCCGTGACCAACGCGCCCCCGCCACCGCCGCCTCCCACCCCCGGGGCGCGGCGGTCGCGGAGGAGCAGGCAGCAGGTCAGCGGAAGCGCAGGGAGACGGCCTCGCCATGGGCCGGCAATCCTTCTGCCGTGGACAGTGCGGCGATCTTGGTGTCCAGTTCCTTCAACCCCGTCTCCGTGTAGCGGATGAGCTGCTGCAGGCGCAGGAAGCTCACCGTGTTCAGCCCGGAGGAGTAGCGGGCGGAGCCGCCGGTGGGCAGCACATGGTTGGAGCCGGAGGAGTAGTCGCCCAGCGGAACGGGCGAGTGCGGGCCCACGAACACGGCTCCGGCATTGGTCACCCGGCGGGCGGTCTGCAGGGGGTTCACGGTGTGGACCTCGAGGTGCTCGGCGGCGTAGGCGTCGGCCACGGCCAGCGCCTCGTCCAGGGTCCCCACGAGCAGGATTCCGGACTGCGGGCCGCCCAGGGCCTGGCGGATCTGCTCCTCGTGGAAGCTGCCCGGCACCTGCCTCTCGATCTCGGCCACCACGTCCCGGGCCAGCTCGGGTGAGGTGGTGATGAGCACCGAGCCGGCCATGGGGTCGTGCTCGGCCTGGCTGATGAGGTCGGCGGCGACCCACCGGGCGTCGGCGGTGCCGTCGGCCAGCACGGCGATCTCGGTCGGCCCGGCCTCCGCGTCGATGCCGATGGTGCCGAGCAGGGCGCGCTTGGCGGCGGCCACGAAGATGTTGCCCGGCCCCGTGACCATGTCCACGGGGGCACACACGCGAGTGCCGTCGTCGTCCGCCACCCCGTAGGCGAACATGGCCACCGCCTGGGCGCCGCCCGCGGCGTAGACCTCGTCCACGCCGAGCAGGGCGCAGGCCGCGAGGATGACCGGGTGCGGCAGGCCGCCGAAGTCCTTCTGCGGCGGGGAGGCGACCGCGAGTGAGGCGACGCCGGCGGCCTGGGCCGGGACCACGTTCATCACCACGGAGGAGGGGTAGACGGCACGGCCGCCGGGAACGTAGAGGCCCACCCGGTTCACCGGGACCCAGCGGTTCTCGACGAGGGCCCCCTCTCCGAGGTCCACCTCTGACCCTGCGGGGACCTGGGCGGCGTGCACCTTGCGGGCGCGGTCGATGGACTCCTCGAGGGCGGAGCGGACCTCAGGATCCAGCGACTCGAGCGCTTCGGTGAGCTTCTCGGCCGGCACCGCCAACGACGGCGGCCGGATCCCGTCGAACTGCTCGCCGAGATCCAGCACGGCCCGGGCCCCCTCGGTACGCACCCGGTCCAGGATCGGCATCACCTTCGGCACGGCGGCGGCCACGTCGGTCTCGGCGCGGGGGAGCACCGTGGCGGGATCGTAGGGGCGGCCGCGCAGGTCCGTGGTGGCAAGCATGGGGTGGCTCCTGTGATTCCGAGGGATCGGCTGGTTCCGGTGGTCCAGCGTCCATTCTCCCCCCGTTCAGGAACGACCGAGAACCAGATGACAGACTGGGGCCATGCCGAGTTCGTCCTTCTTCACCGATCTGTTCACTGCTCCGCCCGCCACCGTCCTGACCTCCGGGGCGGGACTGGACTCCGAGTCGACGGCCGATCCGAGCGGATCCCCGGAGAACGTGCAGGACAGCGTCCGCGAGGGGGCCGAAGGGGCCGTCGACTCGCTCGGACCGTTCTGGGGGATGCTCTCCACGGTGGCGATCTCCGTGGCGTTCGCGCTGGCCGTGCTGGTGGTCGCCTGGCTGCTGGTCAACGCCCTGCTGCGCCGCAAGCCACAGCTGCGCAACCAGGTCGCCCGGTGCCGGGTGCCGGTGGCGGTCGCGGCGGTGCTGCTGGCGGTGCGGATCGCCCTCGGGCTGACCGCCTCCACCTATGCCTGGTTCAACGGCGCGAACTTCCTGCTGATGGCCGGCATCATCGGCTCCCTCGCCTGGCTCGCGCTGCGCGTGGTGCGGATCGTCGAGGAGCGGTTGCTCGGCAAGTACGCCTCCGAGGGAGTCGACGACCGCCGGGACCGCAAGATCCGCACCCAGACCGTGTTGCTGCGGCGCGTGATCCAGGCCGCCGTCATCGTCATCGCCGTGTCCATCGTCCTGCTGACCATCCCGCAGGTCCGCGCCGTGGGTGCCGGCCTGCTGGCCTCGGCCGGCGTGATCTCCGTGGTGGCCGGCCTCGCCGTGCAGTCCACCCTGACCAACGTGTTCGCCGGCATCCAGCTGGCGTTCACCGATGCGATCCGCGTGGGAGATGTGGTGATCGCGGACGGGGTCTACGGCACCATCGAGGACATCACCCTGTCCTACGTGGTGGTCAAGATCTGGGACGGCCGCCGGGTGATCTACCCCTCCAGCCACTTCACCACCACGCCGTTCGAGAACTGGACCCGCACCGGGTCTGCCCTGTCCGGGACGGTGGAGATCGACGTGGACTGGAGGGTCCCGGTGGACGCCACCCGCGAACGCCTCAAGGCGCTGCTGGAGTCCACCGAACTCTGGGACGGCAAGGACAGCACCATCCAGGTGAGTGAGGCGCTGGGTGGCACCGTGAAGCTCTGGGTGGCGGTCTCCGCCCGCAACGCCGGCGACCTGTGGGACCTGCGTTGCCTGGTGCGGGAGGACCTCGTCAACTTCCTGCGCAGCGAGCACCCCGAGGCAATCTACGCGCAGCGCTTCGCCGAGATGCCCGTGCAGGCGCCGAGCCTCGCTCCCGTCGGCGCCGAGCCCGGGGCGGTCAAGTCCAGCGCGGGCGAGCCCGGCACGGGGGTGCCGGCGGGACAGGATCACGACGGCGGCGCGTCCGGTGGTGCGTCTGGTGGCGCGGCGGGTGGTGCTGCCGCGCTCCAACCGCGGACCCCCACCAGCCCCCTGCCGCAGGTCAATCCCGGCACGGGTCAGCAGCCGACCACCGGGGCCACCACAGCCGTCACGGGCTCCACGCCCCTGACCCGGTCCAGCGACGACTCCACGGTGTTCACCGGCTCCATCACTGCGGTGGAACGCAACCGCGAGTTCGCCGGCCCGGGCGAGGCGGCCTTCGCCGAACGCAAGGAGAAGGCCGCCGAAGCGGACCGTGCAGAGTCCGAGCCCGGTGACGGCGCCGCGCCGGACAGCGCCGAGGACGGGGAGCCGCAGCGACGTCCCGGTCTTGACGCCACGGGGAATGACCACGGCGACCGCTGACCTCGGCACCCGCATCAGCTAACCCTTGCCAGTCGGGTGTTGGGTGTGGGCTAGCGGCGGGGGCCGGTGTCCGTCCTGGCGGTGTCGGTGCCGTCCGGGGCCTCGGTGATATCCGGGGTCTCCTCAAGGGCCCGCGGCTCAGGGGCGGCAGTGATGTCCTGGGAAGGCGCATCGCGGACCACGCCGGAGGGCTTGGCGGGATTCTCCTTGACGCAGAGCACCGGCTGGTCGAGCTCCTTGAGCAGACCGTCCGAGACGGAGCCCATGACGAAGCGGCCGAAGGTGCCACGGCGCTTGAGGCCGATCACCACGACGGAGGGCTGGACCTCGTCCGCCACGTCCTTGATCTCGTCCACCGTCGAGCGGCCACGGGCGTACTGACGGAACTCGGCGGACAGGCCGGTGGAGTCCAGGAGAGTCTGTAATTCCAGCTGCTGGTCCTCGGTGACCATGGAGTCGTGCTTGTGCTCTCCGCCGGGTCCCGCGTTGACGACGAGCAGACCCTCATGGGTCGACCGGGCGATGCGGATGGCCTCCTCGAGCGCCGCCTTGGATTCCTTGCTGGCCGTGTAGCCGACGAGGATGGTCATGGTCGGTACTCCTCTCGTCGTCAGGGGCTATTTGGCCTTGGGTTCGATCCGGCTGAACCGCTCCACCACGGCATCCGGGCTGAACCGGGCGGCCGTCATGAGGGAACGATACCGGCGGGAGGGGATGCACACACTCCGGCCCTCGGCGGCGGCGGTCAGGCCCTCGCGGACCACGTCCTCGGCATCCATCCACGCCCACCTGGGCTTCTTGGAGGTGTCGATCCCGGCCCGGGTGTGGAACTCGGTCCGCACCGGACCCGGGCACAGGGCCGTGATGGTCACGCCGTCAGGCTTGTACCGGGTGTTGGCCCAGCGGCTGAAGCTGATGGACCAGGCCTTCGCGGCGCCGTAGCTACCCTCGGGGAGGAAGCCGGCCACGGACGACACGTTGATGATCCGGCCGCCGCCGCGGGCCAGGAAGGCCTGGATGGCGGCGTGGGAGAGCAGCATCGGCGCCTCGACGAGCAGCTTGAGCATCGCCAGTTCGTCCTCCGCCTCGCTCTCGTGGAACTCGGTGGCCAGGCCGGAACCGGCATTGTTCACGAGCATGGTGATGGGCTGCTCACGCTGGCGCAACCGAGCAGCCACCACGTCAACGCCTTCCGCGGTGGACAGGTCCGTGGTCAGGGTCTCCACGCTGATTCCGTACTGGGCCTCCAGTCCCTGGGCCTTGGCGACCAGCTGGAGCGGGTTGCGGGACGTGATCACGAGGTGGTGGCCCTGCCCGGCAAGTTGCCGGGCGAACTCCGCCCCCAGCCCGGCGGTGGCGCCGGTGATCAGGATCGTCTGGCCGGTGCCCCGGGACGAGGTCCCGGGCGGGACGAGCTCGTCCTGCTGGAGTGTGCGTTCATCGAGTTGTTCTGCCACGTGGTCCGCCTTGCTTCAGGACTGTCGTCCGACTGCCGAAAAGTACTCGGGAGGTGGGGGGGGGTGGAGGAGGTGAACCCTCCGCGTCCCATGATATTCGCGCGTACACCCGGATTGACGGCAGATCGGCGGCGCGGGAGATCACAGTCTGGACACTCTCGGCAGCGGCCGACATCAGCCCTCGTCAGACTCGTTCTCCAGGAAGGCCAGCTGGGCGGACAGGGACTTGACGGCGGCGGGTCGCACGCGTTCGTCGATGTCCGGGTACACGGTGTGGGAGAGCAGTCGGGCGAGCTCGTCGATCGAGGCGGCGTTCCGCTGCCCCTCCTCCAGACCCGCCAGCGCCTGACGGGCTTGATCCAGGCGCTGCTGGCGGTGGTTGCGGTAGATCGTCCCGACCTGCGCCATGGACGGCAGGACGGGGCCGTGGGCCGGCAGCACCGTGGCGTCCCCGAGGGCGATCAGGGTCTCCAGCGAACGAAGGTAGTCCGCGAGCGTGCCGTCCGGGTGGTCGATCACCGTCGTTCCCCGGCCCAGCACCGTGTCCCCGGTCAGCACCGAGCCGGCCGCGCCGTCGTCGGGCAGGGCGAAGGAGAAGGAATCCGAAGTGTGACCGGGCGTGTGCCAGGCGGTGATCACGACGCCGGCCGCCGGGATCCGCTCGCCCGGCACCAGGGGTGCCGCGCCGCGCGACCAGTCGGGGGAACCGCCGCGCACCGGGGCTCCGGTCCGCGCGGCGAAGAGGTCCACGGCGCCGGTGTGGTCTCCATGGTGATGGGTCACGAGGATCAATTCGACACGGCGGTCTCCGGCAGCTTCGAGCACGGCCTCCAAGTGCTGCTCGGCGCCCTCCGCCGGGCCCGGGTCCACCACCACCACGGTCTCGGCGTCCGGGTCCCCGATCAGATAGGTGTTGGTGCCCTCCAGCGTCATGCCCGAGGGATTGTCCGCCAGCACGGACGTGGTCAGGGTCGAGTCCGCCTGCGGTGAGGGAGAAGACACCGGCGGCTGTTCCGGTTGTGGCTCTGGGGCGGGTGCGGTGGAGGCCATAGGCTCAGTGTATGGACCAGAACGAGAACCGACAGGGCAGTTACGTGATGGCCGGGCAGGAATTCACCCGGGACACCCATTACATCCAGGACCGGATCGTCGCTGACCCGGCCGCCGCGCTGGCTGCGCCGCGGATCGCCGGGGACAAGGTCGGCAGGGCGCGGGGCGGCCTGACCGAAGACGCTGAGGCCTGGCCGGTGGAACCCGGCCGCTACCGCCTGGTGGCTGCCCGAGCCTGTCCCTGGGCCAACCGCACCATCATCGTGCGCCGGCTGCTGGGGCTGGAGGACGTCCTCTCCCTCGGCACCCCGGGCCCCACCCATGATGAGCGGTCCTGGACCTTCGACCTGGATCCCGGCGGCAAGGACCCTGTCCTGGGAACCGAACGCCTCCAGGAGAACTACTTCCAGCGCTTCCCCGGCTACCCGCGTGGCATCACCGTCCCAGCGATCGTGGACATCCCCACCGGTGCGGTGGTGACCAACGACTACCCGCAGATGACCCTCGACTTCTCCACCCAGTGGAAGAAGTACCACCGTGAGGGCGCGCCGGACCTGCTTCCGAAGGAGCAGCTGCCCGAGATGCGGGAGGTGGTCACCCGCATCTTCACCGAGGTCAACAACGGCGTGTACCGCTGCGGCTTCGCCGGCTCCCAGGAGGCCTACGACTCCGCCTATGACCGTCTCTGGACCGCCCTGGACTGGCTTGAGGAGCGCCTGACGGACCGGCGGTACCTCATGGGGGGCACCATCACCGAGGCCGACGTGCGGCTCTTCACCACGCTCGCCCGCTTCGATCCCGTCTACCACGGTCACTTCAAGTGCAACCGCAACAAGCTGGATGAGATGCCCGCGCTGTGGGGATATGCCCGGGACCTGTTCCAGACGCCCGGCTTCGGGGACACGATCGACTTCACTCAGATCAAGAGCCACTACTACGAGGTGCACCGGGACATCAACCCGACCGGGATCGTGCCGCAGGGCCCGGACCTGAGCGGCTGGCTCACCGAGCACGGGCGCGAGGAGCTCGGCGGCTCGCCGTTCGGAGCGGGGACCGCGCCGGGCCCGGTGCGCGAGTCCGAACGCGTGGATGCCGGCCACAATCCCCTCTACCCGGCCTGAGTACCCGGCCTGAGCGAAAGGACCCGATGAAACGGCAGTTCCCCCGGATCTCCGAGTTGCGCCCCTTGATGCAGTTCGGCCGCCCCGGCCTGGACCGGCGGGCCGCCCGTCTGGGCCGCGCCGCGGACATCGACGATCTGCGGACCATCGCGCAGCGGCGGACCCCGCGCCCCGCCTTCGACTATGTGGACGGCGCTGCCGGCCAGGAGCTGACGGCCCGGCGCACGCGGGAGGCCTTCGCCTCCACGGAGATGCTGCCACGGATCCTGCACGGCACCGCCGCGGCGGACCTGAGTACGCCGATCGCCGGAGGCACCTCGGCGCTGCCTTTCGGCATCGCTCCGACGGGCTTCACCCGGTTCATGCACGCTGAGGGCGAGGACGGGGGAGCGGCCGCCGCGGCTGCCGCGGGGATCCCCTTCACCCTCTCCACCATGGGCACCCGTTCACTGGAGCAGGTCGCGGAGGTGAGCGACGCCGTCGGGATGGAGCGGTATGGGTCCCCGGGCACCCGGTGGTTCCAGCTGTACCTCTGGAAGGATCGGCAACGTTCGCTGGACCTGATCGAACGCGCCGCAGCGGCCGGCTTCGGCACGCTGCTGGTCACGGTGGACACCCCGGTGGCGGGGAACCGCCTGCGGGACGTGCGCAACGGCATGACCATCCCGCCCCGGCTGAGCCTCAGGACCGTGCTGGATGCCAGCCACCGCCCCGAATGGTGGTTCAACTTCCTGACCACCGACCCGCTGACCTTCGCCTCGCTCAGTACCTCGGCACAGGACCTGCAGACCATCATCGGCAGCATGTTCGACCCCACCCTGTCCATCCAGGACTTGGAGTGGATCCGCAGCGTGTGGCCCGGCCGGCTGTTCGTCAAGGGCGTGCTGACCGCTGAGGACACCCGGCGCTCGCTGGATGCCGGAGCCGATGGGCTCGTGGTCTCCAACCACGGCGGTCGCCAGCTGGACCGGGCCCCCGTGTCCCTCAAGGCCCTGGCTGAGGTGCGCGCCGAGGCCGGCCCGGACGTGGAGATCATCCTGGACTCCGGCATCCTCACCGGATCGGACATCGTGGCGGCGCTGGCGCTGGGGGCGGACTTCACCCTCATCGGCCGGGCCTATCTGTACGGTCTCATGGCCGGCGGGCGGCAGGGCGTGGAACGGGCCATCGAGCTGCTCGCAGAGGAGACACGGGTGGCGATGATGCTCATGGGGGCGGCCACGGTGGCGGAGCTCCGGCGCGAGGGCCGCGTCCGCGCCCCCTGGCTCTGACGGGCACGGCCTCCACGGCTGGTATCGCGGGGTGAGAAGAACTCTTGCGCCGTGCTGCCGGCGGCGTGTAGGACTCGTCAGAGTGGTCACAGACCATGCCCAACCCGCTTTTCAGGAGGACCCGTGCGTGCCGTCGTGTTTGAGAACTACCAGACCTTCCCCGAGCTCAAGGACGTCGAGAAGCCCGTTCCCGGTCCCGGCGAGGTCCTGCTCAAGGTGGCCGGAGCGGGAGCCTGTCACTCCGACGTTGCGATCTTCCAGGACTTCACGGAGGGAGCCCCGGGCGCCCAGAGGCCGGAGTTCACCTTGGGCCATGAGAACTCCGGCTGGATCGAGGAACTCGGCCCTGGCGTGGAAGGCCTGAACAAGGGGGACGCCTACCTCGTCTACGGGCCCATCGGGTGCCAACACTGCCGAGCTTGCTCGCGCGGCCAGGACACCTACTGTGAGAACGCGGCCACGATGCCGTACATGGGGGTGGGGCTCGGGCGCGACGGCGGCATGGCCGAGTATGTGCGCGTGCCGGCCCGCAACCTGGTCCCCCTGGGAGACGCCGACCCGGTGGCCGCGGCATCCCTCTCCGACGCCGGGCTCACCCCGTACCACGCCATCAAGTTGGCCCTGCCGCACCTCAACGGTGGCGGCAAGTACGCCCTGGTCATCGGCCTGGGCGGGCTGGGCCTGCTCGGCGTGCAGATCCTCAAGGCCCTCACCGGGGCCACCGTGATCGCCACGGACATGAAGCCTGAGGCGATGGCCGAGGCCGAGAGGCTCGGCGCCGTCACGGTGCCCGGCGGTGAAGGCCAGATCGACCGGATCCGCGAGATCACTGGCGGCCGGGGCGTGGACGCGGCCTTCGACTTCGTGGGCGTGGCTCCGACCGTGAAGACGGCCATGGAGTCCACGGCCCGCCAGGGCCGCTGCACCATCGTGGGGATCGCGGGCGGGTCCTATGACTGGTCCTTCTTCACTGCCCCCTATGAGGTGGAGTTGACGAGCACCTACTGGGGCACCATCGAGGAGCTCTACGAGGTGGTCGACCTGTTCAATGCCGGCCAACTGGAGCCGATGTACACCACCTACCCCATGGACCGCGCCCTCGAGGCCTACCAGGCCCTGGTGGACGGGAAGATCTCCGGCCGCGCCGTCGTCGTGCCACATTCCTGAGGCCCCTAGTGATCAGTTGCGGGATTCCGACCCGGTCCGGGCTCGGGCCACTGGGGTGGAACCCCGCAACTGATCGCTCGACCCGGACGGCTTCGCACCTCCTACGGAAGATTGTTGAACAATCGCTGACTGTGGGGCATGCTGGGGTGACCATGAAGAGAGACGGAGGTCACCACCGTGAACGCACAGGGCAGCACCGCACAGATTGACCTGAACAGTGACGTCGGCGAGTCTTTCGGCTCGTACACCCTGGGCGACGACGCCGCGATCTTCCGCTCGGTGTCCTCCGCGAATGTCGCCTGCGGTTTCCATGGCGGCGACCCGTCAGTGATCGCGCAGACCTGCCGGGATGCCGCGGCGGCGGGGATCACGGTCGGGGCGCACGTGGCCTACCGGGATCTGGCCGGCTTCGGCCGCCGGTTCCTGGACTGCTCGCCCACTGAACTGGCCGACGACGTCCTGTACCAGATCGGCGCCCTGGAGGCGATGGCCCATGCGGCCGGGACCGCCGTCCGGTACGTCAAACCACACGGCGCCCTGTACAACACGATCGTCCACCACACCGTGCATGCCCGTGCCGTGGTGGACGCCGTCAAGGCCTACGATCCCGAGCTGCCGCTCCTGCTGCTGCCTGGCGCCGTGGCCGCCGAGATCGCCACGGCCGAAGGGATGCGGGTGGTGACGGAGGCCTTCGCCGACCGCGCCTACACCCCCGAGGGCACCCTGGTCTCCCGCCGTGAGCCCGGTGCCGTCCTCCTCGACGAGGCCCTGGTCGCCGAGCGCATGGTCCGTCTCGCCACCGAGAACACCCTGACCGCGGTGGACGGCACCGAGATCCGCGTGGAGGCGGCCAGTATCTGCGTCCACAGTGACACCCCCGGGGCGGTGGCGATGGCAGCCGCCGTCCGGGCCGGCCTCGAGGAGGCCGGAGTGCGGATCGGTTCCTTCGCGTGAGCGGAGCCATTCCAGGCACCCACCGCCCCGGGCCGGGAACCAGCTCGCGCGGTATCCGCTGGGCCGGCACTCGGGCCTTCCTCGTCGAGTGCGGGTCCCTGTCCGACGTCGTGGCGTTGCACGCCCGTCTCTCCTCCGAGCCGTTGCCAGGGCAGGTACAGGCCCTGGCCGCCGCTGAGACCCTGGCGCTGTCCTTCACCCATCGCGAGGCGGCCCTGTCCGCCGCGGAGGTCCTGCGCGGGTGGGGGCCGGTGGAGGGCGACCTGCAGGCGGGCGGACTGGTGGAGATCGAGGTCGTCTACGACGGCGAGGACCTGGAGGAGGTCGGTGAACTGACCGGTCTGGGCCGGGAGGGGCTCATCCGCTGGCACACCGGGACCGAATGGATCGGGGCCTTCGGCGGCTTCGCCCCCGGCTTCACCTACCTGGTGCCGGCGGACCACCCGACGGTCGGCCCAGTGGCCGGATCGGCGGATGGTCGGCCCGAGGATCGGGTACCGGATGGCCGGGCCTTGGACATCCCCCGCCGCGCCAGCCCCCGCACCACGGTCCCGGCCGGATCGGTCGCCCTGGCCGGACGCTTCTCCGCCGTCTACCCCCGGCCCTCCCCGGGCGGCTGGCAGCTGATCGGGCGCACCACCGCGGCCCTGTGGGACCTGGACCGTTCCGAGCCCGCGTTGGTGGCCCCGGGGGACCGTGTCCGCTACCGTGCCGTCCGCGAGCAGGCGCGCCTCGGCGCGGGAGGAGGCACTGGCCTCGGCACCGCTGCACCCGGCCCCGGCACGACGCCGGCCGGCACCACGGTACCCGCCACCGGTCCCGCGGTGGTCGTCGAGCACCCCGGACTGCAGTCGCTCCTCCAGGACCTGGGCCGGCCGGGCCAGGGCGATCTCGGCGTCTCCGCCGCTGGTGCCGCGGACGTGGACTCGGCCCGGCAGGCCAACCGGATCGTGGGCAACGCCCCGGGGGTGGCCGTGATCGAGACGCTGCTCGGCGGACTGCGGCTGCGCGCACGCGGACACCAGGTCCTGGCGTTGGCCGGTGCCGAGGCCCCAGTGATCATCACGGCCGTCGCCGGAGGACTGCCTGCCGACCGGATCGTGGTCCGTCGGACACCCTTCGCCCTCTACGACGGGGAGACCCTCGAGATCGGCGAGCCCACGGCCGGGCTGCGCACCTACGTGGCCGTGCGCGGAGGCCTGGAGGCCGACGTCGTGCTCGGCAGCCGATCGACGGACACCATGTCCGGGCTCGGGCCCGCACCACTGGTCGCCGGCACCGAGGTTCCGGTGGGCGCGGGCCCGCGCTACGCCGCCGTCGGGAGCGATGAACGGCCGTTGCGGCCGATGCCGCGGGCCGGGGCGACGACGGAGCTGCGCGTGGTTCCCGGACCCCGCGATGACTGGTTCGGGGCGGCCGGGCTGGACCGGCTGACCGGCCAGGACTGGCTCGTGACCGACCAGTCCAACCGCATCGGCGTGCGGCTCGCAGTGTCCCAGGGCGAGACGCCGCAGGACGGCATGCCCCTGGAGCGGATCAGGGACGGTGAATTGGCCAGCGAAGGCGCCGTGGCCGGTGCGCTGCAGGTGCCGCCGTCCGGGCTGCCCGTGCTGTTCCTGGCGGATCATCCCGTCACCGGCGGCTACCCCGTGATCGGGGTCGTGGCCCCGGAGGACCTGACCCTGGCCGCCCAGCTGCCCCCCCGGGCGCGCGTCCGATTCGTGCTGACCACCCCGCCCGAGACCACCCCGCCCGCGACCGTCCCCGAGAGGACTGACCCATGAGACCGCACCGAACCCTGACCAAGGTCCTGATCGCCAACCGCGGCGAGATCGCCGTGCGCGTGGCCCGCGCCTGCGCGGATGCCCAGCTCACGTCCGTGGCCGTGTACTCGGATCCGGATGCGGACGCGATGCACGTGCACCTCGCCGACGAGGCCTTCGCGCTGGACGGCACCTCCGCCGCAGAGACCTACCTGGACATCGGTGGGCTGCTGGAGATCGCCCGGCGCTCCGGGGCCGATGCCGTGCACCCGGGCTACGGCTTCCTGTCCGAGAACGCGGACTTCGCCGAGGCCGTGATCGAAGCCGGGCTGACCTGGATCGGTCCGTCCCCGGCGGCGATCCGTGCCCTCGGGGACAAGGTCTCGGCCCGGAGGATCGCGGTCAACGCCGGGGCGCCGCTGGTCCCGGGAACCGATGGGCCGGCGGAGGATGCCGCCCAGGTGCGGGCCTTCGCCGAGGAGCACGGCCTGCCCGTGGCCATCAAGGCAGCCTTCGGCGGGGGCGGCCGCGGCATGAAGATCGTGCGCCGGATGGAGGAGGTGGAGTCTGCCTTCGACTCCGCCGTGCGGGAGGCCGTGGCGGCCTTCGGCCGGGGGGAGTGCTTCGTGGAACGGTTCCTGGAGAAGCCGCGGCACGTGGAGGCGCAGGTGCTGGCGGACACCCACGGCACCGTGGTGGTGGTCGGCACCCGGGACTGCTCCCTGCAACGCCGGAACCAGAAGCTCGTGGAGGAGGCCCCCGCCCCGTTCCTGACGCAGGAGCAGCTTGACCGCATCCATGCCTCCGCGAAGGCGATCTGCCGCGAGGCCGGGTACACCGGCGCCGGAACGGTCGAGTACCTGGTGGCCCCGGACGGGCTGATCTCCTTCCTCGAGGTCAACACGCGTCTCCAGGTCGAGCACCCCGTCACCGAGGAGACCACCGGGGTGGACCTGGTCCGTGAGCAGTTCCGGATTGCCGCGGGGGAGCGGCTGTCCCTGAGCGAGGACCCGGCCCCGCGCGGCCATGCCCTCGAGTTCCGGCTCAACGCCGAGGATCCGGCCCTGGGCTTCCTGCCCACCCCGGGGACGGTCGAGGCCTTCGAGGCGCCCACCGGCGCAGGGATCCGCGTGGACACGGGCGTGCGCTCGGGATCCACCGTTCCGGCCGAGTACGACTCGCTGCTCGCCAAGCTCATCGTCTGGGGGGAGGACCGTCAGCAGGCGATCCGGCGGGCTCGGACGGCCCTGGACGAACTGGTCATCCGCGGCCTGCCGACGGTGGTCCCGTTCCACCAGGCCGTCCTGGACCACCCGGATTTCACCTCGCAGGACGAGCTTGGTGTCCACACGACCTGGATTGAGTCGGCCTTCGCCGCGGACCTGGAAGCCTCGCCCTACCTGGCCGCCGCCGCGACCGGGGCCGAACGCACCGAGATGACCGTGACCGTGGACGGCAGGGCCGTCAGCCTCGGTCTGCCCGCCGCACTGGTTCGTGCGCTGCGCCGCGGCGGCAGCGGTGGCGACGCTGTCGGCGGTGACAGCCATGGTGCGCCCGGGACCGACGGTGGACCTGGCCTCGCCCCGGAAGGGGAGCGGGCCGGCGTCGTGCCCGCCCCGATGAACGGCACCGTGGTGACGTGGCTCGTGGAGGACGGCGCCGAGGTGGCCGCCGGGGAGGACCTCGTGGTGCTGGAGGCGATGAAGATGGAGACCGCCGTGCCCGCGCCGGCGGCCGGTGTCTTCTCCCGCGCCGGGCTCACACCGGGTGATCCAGTGGAACGCGGGCAGGAGTTGGGCCGCCTTGACTGAGCCCTCAGCACCAGCACCAGCACTCGCAGCACGTGCCGCGCACGCGCACACGGGGGCGTGGGCGGCGCACGTCCTGCGAGCCAGGATCTCCCGCGGTGAGTTGTTGCCCGGGGCCAAGCTGGCGGAGCAGGCCCTCGCCGCGGAGCTGGCCGTCTCCCGGAACACCCTGCGCGAGGCCTTCGGCACGCTGGCCGATGAGCTGATCGTCGAACGGGTGCCCAACCGGGGCGTCTTCGTCGCCAAGCCGGACGCGGAGGACATCCGGGAGATCTATCGGATCCGCCGCATGATCGAGCCGGCCGCCCTGCTCTGGGGGGAGCTGACCGCTCCGGCGCTGTCCGAGCTGGACGAGATCGTCGGGCGCGCGCTCGTCGCCCTCGCGGCCGGTGACGTCCCCGGCATGGCGGACGCGAACCAGCAACTGCACGGGGTGATCGTGGCGATGGCCGGATCGCCGACCCTGTCCACGGTCATGGACCGGACGCTGGCCCGGATGCGGCTGGTGTTCTACCGGATGTCCGATGCCCCCGATTTCCATTCGGGGTACGCCGAGCACAACCGTGACCTGGTCCGGATGCTGCGGGAAGGCCGCCGTGAGGAGGCCGCCGCCGCCCTGCGGGCGTACCTGGACACCGCCGAGGCGGAACTGCTGGGCCACTTGGACCGCTGGGGACTCTGACCCGGCGGACAGACCCGGCCCGGCTGCGGGGTTCAGGGCACCAGGTAGTCGGAATCCCGCGCGTCGGTGATGAGCATGTGCCCGGGTGCGTGGCCGATCGCCAGTGGGGGTCGCGACTCCATGACGGCCGCCTGCGGGGTCACGCCGCACGCCCAGAAGACCGGGATATGCCCGGCCGGGATCTCCACCGGGTCGCCGAAGTCCGGGCGGGACAGGTCCGTGATCCCGAGTTCGTGCGGCGCCCCCACGTGCACGGGCGCCCCGTGGACCGCGGGGTAGCGGGAGGTGATCCGGACGGCGTCGGCCACCTGGGACGCCGGGACCGGCCGCATCGAGACGACCAGTGGCCCGGACAGGGTCCCGGCCGGGGCACATCGGGTCGAGGTGCGGTACATCGGCACGTTCACCCCCTGCTGCTGGTGGGCCACGGGCACGCCGCCGGCCACCAGAGCTGCCTCGAAGGTGAAGGAACAGCCGACGATGAACGTCACGAGGTCCTCCCGCCACCAGTCGGTGATCTCGGTCGGCTCCGCCACCGGCATTCCGTCCTCGTAGACCACGTACCGCGGGACGTCCGTGCGGATGTCGCCGCCGGCCAGTAGGCCGGAGGTGACCTGGCCGGCGTCGAGCACGCCCAGCAGGGGCATGGGCTGGGGGTTGCGCTGGGCGAACAGCAGCAGGTCGAAGGCGTGGGGCGCCGGGACGATGATCAGGTTGGCCTGGGCATACCCCGCGGAGATGCCCGACGTCGGCCGCACCAGCCCGGCGCGGAAGCGCGCCCGGGCCTCGGCAGGGGAGAGGGTGGACAGGTTCTCGGTCATGCGGTTCAGGCTCCGGTCAGCAGGTCGATGGCGGGGCCGAAGGAATAGACAGCCAGGAACACGGTCACCAGCCAGGCCATCACCCCGATGACGATGAGCCACACGGGGTACAGGTAACCGCCCAGCAGGTCCCGGCGGCGCAGGGCGACCCACAGCAGCACGGCGAAGCCGATGGGCAGGATCAGGCCGTTGAACGCCCCTGCGAAGACCAGCAGGGTCTGGGGCGCCTGACCCAGGAAGGCGTAGATCACGGCGCAGACGGCGATGAAGGCCACGGTGAGCATGTTGCGGCGGCGGGGGTTGCCGTCCGTCCTGGTGATGAAGGAGACGGAGGTGTAAGAGGCGCCGATCACCGAGGTGACCGAGGCGGCCCACAGGACCACGCCGAACATCCGTAGCCCGATCTCGCCGGCGGCATGCTGGAACGCCTCGGCCGCCTGGTTGTCACTGGTCAGAGCCACGCCGCTGGCCACCACGCCGAGGATCGCCAGGAACAGCAACACTCGCATGACACCGGTGACGATGATGCCGAGGATGGAGGTGCGGGTGATCTCCTTCACAGCCCCTGGGCCGCGGATGCCCGAATCGATCATGCGGTGGGCACCGGCGTAGGTGATGTAGCCGCCCACCGTGCCGCCCACCAGGGTGGTGATGACCAGGATGTCCACGGTCTCCGGCATGACCGTGTTCTTCAGGGCCTCTCCGACGGGCGGCGCGGCCACGACGGCCACATAGAGCATGAGCAGGATCATGACGGCGCCGAGCATCACGACGATCCGGTCCAGGGCCATGCCGGCCCGCTTGGACAGGAAGATCAGGATGGCGACAGCCGCGGAGACCACGCCGCCGATCTTCGGATCCACGCCGAGCATGGCATTGGCCCCGAGGCCGGTCCCGGCGATGTTGCCGATGTTGAAGACCAGGCCGCCGGCGAAGACCAGGGCCGCGAGCACCCAGCCGATGCCCGGTAGGACCTTGTTGCCGAGTTCCTGGGCGCGCAGCCCGGAGATGCCGATGATGCGCCAGACGTTCAGCTGTACGGCGATGTCCACAAGGATCGAGATCAGGATGGCGAAGGCGAAGGCAGCGCCGAGCTGGACGGTGAACGTGGTGGTCTGGGTGATGAAGCCCGGACCGATGGCGCTGGTCGCCATGAGGAACATGGCACCGAGCAGGGCCGTGCGCTGGGCGTTTCTCGGACGCCGTTTCCGGGCGGCCGGGGCGTTCGCGAGTGCGGGGTCCTGCGTGGGTTCCTCCATGGTGTCCTTCCAGGGGCGCGTGATGCGGGTCACCGATTGAATCTGTGGGAACACTACAGGTTGTTCAACAATCATGGCAATACATTGTTCAACAATCAGAGCGCGTGACCCGGGGAGGGGGAGCATCCTCCAGCCGGAGGACACGGCGGAGGGCCGGTTGAAACGGACCGCTCCGCGGGCGCAGACTGGCCGCATGGCCAAGAAGAACGCATCCAAGGAATCCGACGCCCCGCAGATCAAGGACGAGGAGATGTACGAATCCCTCCGCGAGGACGGGGCCAGCAAGGAGAAGGCGGCCCGGATCTCGAATGCCGCCGCCCGAGACAGCCGGTCCGAGGTGGGTGAGCGCGGCGGCGAATCCGGTTCCTATGACGACTGGACCGTCGAGGAACTGAAGGACCGTGCCAAGGAGCTGGACCTCTCCGGCTACTCCGATCTCCGCAAGGAAGAACTGATCGACAAGCTGCGCAACCACTAGTCACCGCCGGTGAGCAGCCGCAGCAGCGCCCGGTCCGGCTGACGGTCCAGGTCCATTACCCGTCCCCGCTCGAACAGGTCCACCACCCGGGGGTCCACGTAGGACTCCCGGGCCACGGTGGGCGTGTTGTGGAGCAGGTCGGCCGCCGCCTGCACGGCGATCTTCACCGCATCCGGCCCGCTCACTCCGGCGCGGTGTGAACGGGCCAGGGATCGGGCCGCCGCCACGGTCCCCTGCCACGTGCGGAAGTCCTTCGCGGTGAACTCCAACCCCGCCAGGTCCGTGAGGTAGTCATTCACATCCGCTGCCGTCACACCCTTCCACTCCCGGCGCCGGCCGGATTGGACCGGATAAGCCAGGGCGGGGGCCTTGCGTGGCGTCGCCGGGACGCCGGCGAGGAACTCCGCGAGATCCGCATCCCGCAGGGTCACGTCCCACTCGCTGCCGGACTTGCCCCGGAACACCAGGTGGACATCGTCGCCGACGACGTCCATGTGCCGTCGTTGCAGGGTGGTGGCGCCGAAGGCCTCCAGCTGGCCGGTGTGCTCGGAGCCGCCCACACGCAGGGCGCCGCGGTCCATCAACCGCACGGCCGCTGCCAGGGTCCGACGCCGGCCGCTCACCTCGCCGTTCCCGTCGCGGGCCCCTGCTCCGCCCGTACCGTCAGGGCCCGGCGTCCCCGGCCGGAGGTCCCGCGTGACGTGGCGGCGCAGGCCGGGCAGGGCCTCGGCGAAAGACAGGGCCCGCTCGTACTTCTCTGCGTCCCGCCGCGCACGCCACTGGGGGTGGTAGAGGTACTGTTTCCGGCCGGCGTCGTCGATCCCGGTGGCCTGGATGTGGGCGTTCTCCGAGGCGGCGATCCAGACATCGGTCCAGGCCGGCGGGATGACCAGGCTACGGATGCGCTCGAGGGTCTTGGTGTTGGTGATGCGGCGGCCGTTGGCGCCGCGGTAGGTGAAGCCCGTACCGGCTCGACGGCGGGTGTAGCCCCCGCTGCCCGGAACCGATGCCGTCAGCCGGGGCATGTCAGGCGCTCTTGCGACGCTTCGCCGACGAGGCGGACCCCGACTTCCGGGACGACGTCGTGGACCTCGAGCCGGACTTGGCGCCGGACTTGGTTCCGGCCTTCGCAGTCGATGTGGTTCCGGACTTGGAACCGGACTTGGTACCGGACTTGGTTCCGGACTTCGTCTTCGATTTCGCCCCCGATTTGGCTCCCGATTTCGCTGGTGATTTGCCCCCCGACGTGGTGCCGGACGCCGTGCCTGAGCCCTTGCCGGATCTGCCGCCGGCCGCCTTGCGACCGCCCCGCTTCTTGTCCAGGGACGCCTTCAGGGCCTGCATCAGGTCGATGACCTCGGCATCCTCGCCGGTGTCCCCGCCACCCGGCTCTTCCCCGCGCTCGCCGAACGTGGCGGCAGTGTCCAGGGACTCGCCCTGCTCGAGTTTGGCGTCGACGAGCTTGTGCAGCTCCACCTGATAGGTGTCCTCGAACTCCTCCGGCGTGAAATCCGAGGCGAACTGGTCCACCAGGGCCGCCGCCAGCTTCTTCTCCTTGGTGCCGATCTTGGCCTGGGACCGGGTCGCGGGGAAATCGACCTCCCGGACCTCGTCCGCCCAGTGCATGGCCTGGAGCACCAGGATGTCGTCCTGGACACGCAACGCGCCCAGCCGGGTCTTCTGGCGCAGCGCGAACGTCACCACGGCGGTACGGTCGGTGTCATCCAGGGCCTGCCTCAGCAACAGGTAGGACTTCGGGGACTTGCCCTGGGGTTCCAGGAAGTAGCTCTTGCCGAACATGATGGGGTCGATCTGGTCCGAGGGGACGAACTGCACCACCTCGATCTCGTCGTTCTGCGCTTCCGGCAGCGAGGCGAAGTCCTCGTCGGTGAGGACCACGGTTTGCTCGCCATCCTCGTAGGCCTTGTCGATGTGCTCGTAGTCGATCTTCCTCCCGCACACCTCGCAGCGGCGCTGGTACCGGATCCGGCCGCCGTCGGCGTCGTGGACCTGGTGGAAGCTGATGTCATGCTTCTTCGCCGCCGAGTACGCCTTGACAGGGACGTTCACCAGGCCGAAGGTGATAGATCCAGACCAGATGGCTCTCATGGGCGTCAGCATAGGCCGTTGTCGGCAGCCGGGGGGAGAGGTGGCATGGCACGATCCGCGCGGCAGACTTACACCGTCGGTGAACACCAGCTCTCCGTCTCCAGCCTCGACAAGGTGCTCTACCCGGCCACCGGCACCACCAAGGCCGAGGTCATGCAGTACTTCCTCGCAGTGGCGGACGTGCTCATACCGCAGGTGGCCCAGCGCCCGGTCACCCGCAAGCGGTGGGTGGACGGCGTGGGCACGGCAGAGAAGCCCGGACAGGTGTTCTTCCGCAAAGACCTCGAGGACTCTGCGCCGTCCTGGATCCCGACCGGCAGGATCGCGCACACTGACCACACCAACACCTATCCGCTGGCCAATGAGCCGGCCGTGCTGGCGTGGTTCGCCCAGGTCGCCGCCCTGGAGTTGCACACTCCCCAGTGGCGCTTCGGCCGGAACGGGCAGCCGTGCAACCCGGACCGCCTGGTGCTGGACCTGGATCCGGGGGAGGGGGTGGGCCTGGCCGACTGTGCCGAGGTGGCGCGCTGGTGCCGGGACATCCTGGCGGACATGGGCATGGAGTCCTACCCGGTGACCTCGGGGTCCAAGGGCATCCACCTCTACGCCGCGCTGGACGGCCAGCACAACGCGGACGCCATCAGTGCGGTGGCCCACGAGCTGGCCAAGGCGTTGGAGGCAGATCATCCGGATGAGATCATCTCCAGCATGCGCAAGGCCAGCCGCGCCGGCAAGGTGTTCGTGGACTGGAGCCAGAACAACGGATCCAAGACCACCGTGGCTCCCTACTCATTGCGCGGGCGGGACCGTCCCTGGGTGGCTGCGCCGCGGACCTGGGTGGAATTGGATGACCCGGACCTCAAGCACCTGGAGCTCGCGGACGTTCTGGAGCGGGTCGCCGACGGCCAGGACCCGCTGGCACCCCTCGGTTGGGTGCCGGACGGCGCAGACAGTTCCGACGGCCCGGACGGGGGCGACGCTGGCCGGCCGCCGGGTGCACGCGGCCGCGGCAACGGTTCGGGCACCGGCGCCGCGAACGACCGCCTCGAGAAGTATCGGTCCATGCGGGACGCGAGCAAGACTGCCGAACCGGTGCCGGGGGAGGCGCCCGTGGAACGGCAGCTCGGCGAGGGCGAGCGGCCGACCTTCGTCATCCAGGAGCACCACGCACGGCGACTGCACTGGGACTTCCGGCTCGAGCACTCCGGGGTGCTCGTGTCCTGGGCGGTGCCCAAGGGGCCGCCCCTGGACACCGGGACCAACCGGCTGGCCGTCCAGACCGAGGACCACCCCCTGGAGTACGGCACCTTCGAGGGCACCATCGCGAAGGGCGAGTATGGCGCCGGAGAAGTCACCATCTGGGACGCGGGGACCATCGAGATCGAGAAGTGGCGGGAGGGCAAGGAGGTCATCGCGGTGTTGTCCGGGCGCCCGGACGGCGGCCTCGGCGGGGTGCCGCGGCGCTATGCCCTGATCAACGCCCCCGGCATGGGCGGGGAGGACAACTGGCTGCTCCACCTCATGCAGGACCAGCCGGAGGCGAACACGGCGAAACCCCATGAGGATCGCGCCCCGAAGCCCACCACGAAAGCTACCGCGAAGGGTTCGACGGCCGCCGGATTCACCGTCGCAGACCTGCCCGCTCCGATGCTGGCCACCTCCGGTCGGCCGGCCGACCTCACTGCAGATGAGGACTGGTCCTACGAGATGAAGTGGGACGGCTACCGTCTCCTGGCCGGGGTGTCGCCCGGGCAGGTTGTCCTGGCCAGCCGCAACGGCAAGGACCTGACGGCCGACTATCCCTCCCTGCAGGAACTCACGGGGCTGCTCACCGGGCCGGCGGCGGAGTGTGGCGGGGCGGTGCTCGACGGGGAACTCGTGGCCCTGGACGACCAGGGCCGGCCGGACTTCGGACTGCTCCAGGAGGTGAGCGGCCGCACCAGCCGGGGAACGCGGCGTCGGGGCCGGTCCAGCCGGACCGGACATTCCGGACGGACCCGTCAGACCGACGGGTCCGCCGCCGAATCGGAGGGGATCGAGTTGCGGTATCTGGTGTTCGACATCCTCCAGCTGGGGCCGCCGGGCGCCTCGGGGCGGCAGGTCCGCTCCCTCCTGCGCACCACCCATGGCGAGCGTCGAGAGGTGCTGGAGGCCGGCGTCGGGAACGGGGACGTGGTATCCGTGCCGCCGGGATACCGCGGGACGCTTGCCCGGGCCCAGCAGGCCAGCCGCGATCTCGGGCTCGAGGGCGTGGTCGCCAAGAGGACGGATTCCCTGTACCTGCCGGGGCGGCGCGGCTCCGCGTGGATCAAGCTGAAGCTGCAACAGCACCAGGAGGTCGTGGTCATCGGGGCCCGGGAGGGCAAGGGAGGCCGGTCGGGCGGGATCGGCTCCCTGCTGGTGGCCGTCCCGGACGAGGCGGGCGAGCTGCGGTACGCCGGGCGGGTGGGCACCGGTTTCTCGGCGACCCAGCTGGCGGAGACCGAAGCCCGGTTGCGGCCCCTGCACCGCAAGACCCCGCCGGTGCCGGATGTGCCCGCCGAGGACCGTTCCGACGCCTGGTGGGTCACCCCGTCCCTGGTGGGCGAGTTGTCCCTGGCCGGCCGGACCCGTTCCGGCCGCGTTCGACAGGCCTCGTGGCGGGGCTGGCGTGAGGACAAATCCCCTGACGAGGTGCGCTGGGAGATCCCGTGAGCCGCGCGGCGCACGGCCCCGAGCCGGCCGACGAGAACGCCTCCCCGGCGCAGGACGGAGAGAGCGCGTCCCCGGAGACGGCCTTCCGGCATGAGACGCCGGCGGAGAAGCTGGACCGCAACTGGAGTGACCTGCTCCAGGAGCTGCGGGTGATGCAGACCGGGACACAGATCGTCACGGCGTTCCTGATGACGTTGCCGTTCCAGGCCCGGTTCGCGGAGGTGGCCAGCCATCTCCAGGGGTGGTATCTGGCGCTGCTGGTGACGGCGGTGCTGTTGACCGTCCTGATGCTGCTGCCCGTGGTGATCCACCGGCGCTTCTTCGGCCAGCTCGTCAAGAACCGCACCGTGGCGCTGGGGGACCGCGTGGTGCGGATCTGCCTGGCTGGGATGGGACTGTTGCTGGCCGGTTGCGTGGCGTTCATCGCCCACGTCCTGGTGGCCACTGACGTGGCCTGGTGGATCACCGGCGCCACCGCCCTCGTGATCGCGGTGCTGATGGGGGTGCTCCCGCCGCTGCTGCGCCCCGGGCCGCGGGCCGGCGGCCAGACCCGTACCGGGCCACCAGGTGGGGAGTCTCCCGTGCTCAGCCGGTGACGTACCGGTCGGTGACCGCCAGGGCCTGGTCCAGGATGTCCAGTCCGTGGCGCACCACTTCGTCTGGGGCGTTCAGTGGCGGGGCCACATGGATGCGGTTCATGTTCTGGAACGGCAACAGCCCCAGCTTCTTGCACTCGGCCACGAGCTCGTTCATCTCGGGGGAGGATCCGCCGTAGGCGGCCATGGGCTCCTTGGTCTCCCGGTTCTTCACCAGCTCCACGGCCCAGAAGGCGCCCAGGCCGCGGACGTCGCCCACGGAGGGGTGCGCCTCGAAGATCTCCTGCAGACGCGGTCCGATGATCTCCGCACCCAGCCGGGCCGCGTTGGCCACCATGCCCTCGTCCTGCATCGCGTTCAGCGTGGCCACGGCCGCGGCACACGCCAGCGGGTGGCCCGAGTACGTCAGCCCGCCCGGGTAGGGCGTCTCGGCGAAGGTCTCGTAGACCGCGTCCGAGAGGGCCACCCCGCCGAGTGGCACGTAGCCGGAGTTCACGCCCTTGGCGAAGGTCAGCAGGTCCGGCTCCACGCCCCAGTGGTTGACCGCGAACCACTGGCCGGTGCGGCCGAAGCCCACCATGACCTCGTCCGCGATGAACAGGATGCCGTACTTGCGGGTCAGCTCCCGTACCCCCTGCAGATACCCGGCCGGCGGCACGTAGATCCCCGCGGTGCCGGGGACGGACTCCAGGATCACCGCCGCGATCGACTGCGGCCCCTCCAGCAGGATGGTCTGCTCCAGATGCGCCAGCGCGCGCTCGGACTCCTCCTGCTCGGTGGTCGAGTGGAAATAGCTGCGGTACGGATAGGCGGGCATGAAATGGGCGACGCCGGCCGTCGCCTTGTCGACGGGATTCCGCCGGGGGTCTGCGGTCAGGGCGAAGGCCAGGTCCGTGCCCCCGTGGTACGCGCGGTAGGCGGACAGGACCTTGGGCCGGCCCGTGTGGACCCGGGCCATCCGCACGGCGTGCTCCACGGCGTCCGCACCGGCGTTCGTGAAGAACACGTGGTTCAGGTCCCCGGGCGCCAGGTCCGCCACGAGCCGGGCCGCCTCGGACCGGGCGGCGTTGACGTGGGCGGGGTTGATGGTGGCGATACCCGCGGCCTGCTCTTGAATGGCGGCCACGACCTTCGGGTGTGAGTGGCCGATGTTCGTGTTGATCAGCTGGCAGGAGAAGTCGATGAGCCGGTGGCCCTTCCCGTCCCAGACATAGGGTCCCTCCGTCTGGACGACCGTCATCGGCGTGATGGTCCGCTGGGCGCTCCACGAATGGAACACGTGCTCGCGGTCGAGGTCGTAGGCCTTGCGGCCGGCGGCCAGCAGATCCTCGCTGATAGACGGGTCGGGGGACACGGGTTGAATGGTCATCGACTCTCCTGGTACTGGCCGGCGTGCATCGTGGAGTGTCCATCATGATGTGTCAGGGGACACTCCTATACACCAGCATGCCTGATCCACCGCGGCGGCGGGTGTGTGCGGGCCAATGCGACCGAGGGCGAACAGGTGTCAACAGGTGGGAACAGAGTTATCCGGTTCACGTGGCGTGATGCGCGCCGGGCCCCGCTAGCGGAATGGCACCATGGGACCATGGACCCCGTGAAAGATTCTGTTCAGGTGGACCGGGGCGCGGAGTCCTCCGCGGAGACCGGCCTCGACGGCGTCCGCTGGCTGTCCGCCGCGGAACGCAGGGCCTGGCTGACCCTCGTGGCCACCCACATGCAGCTCATGCCCACCCTGGAGGCAGACCTTCAGATGGAGGGCACCGTCAGCTTCTTCGAGTACCAGGTGCTGGCCATGCTCTCGGAGAGTGGTGAGGCATTGCCGATGAGCGAGCTCGCCGCGCGCACGAACTCCTCCCTGTCACGGCTGTCCCATGTGGCGCGCAAGCTCGAGAGTCGTGGCCTGATGCGGCGCAGCCCCTCGAGCGAGGATGCTCGCGTCACCATGGCCGTCATCACGGACGAGGGGATGGCTGAGATCGTCCGTCTGGCCCCCCACCACGTGGCCAGCGTGCGCGCGCGGTTGCTGGACAGCCTGGATGACCGCGACCTGGCCGACCTGGGCCGGATCGGCTCCAAGATCCTCGCGCATCTGGACCCGGAGCACTGGGTCTTCCGGGATCCGGCCTTGGCGAACGACAAGCCCCGGCCCGCCTAAGCGGCTCCCGTCGCCCAGTTTGAACGATGCGGGACTGTGCCCTAAGATGGAACGGCGTTAAGCCACGTTGAGTTGTGGTGTGCCCATGTTCCGCAGGGGCCGCCAGGACATCGGAAAACAACGTGCTTCCCGTAACCGGATCCCCGGCCAGCCTTCACCGGCGCCGGCTGGGGACTCACCGTCTTCCCCCGCGATATAGGGCACTTCGGTTGGATCTCACCCAGCCTGGTTACCCTTCGGAAAGTCGCAGTAAGAGCGCGGTGTCACAACTGGTGGCGGGACTCGTGGAGCGCCCGGTTCGTCCGGAGGCTTCACAACGGGTTCCGCCCGTTCTTTTACTACTACTTGCAACGAGGAGTGATCATGGCAGCAAACTGCCAGGTAACCGGGGCTGGGCCAGGTTTCGGCCACAGCATTTCCCACTCGCACCGTCGCACCAAGCGCCGGTTCGACCCGAACATCCAGAAGAAGACCTACTGGGTTCCGTCCCTGCGCCGCAACGTGACGCTGACCCTGTCCGCCAAGGGCATCAAGACCATTGACGTGCGCGGTATCGACGCCGTCATCGCCGACCTGCTCGCCAAGGGAGTGAAGCTCTGACATGGCCAAGGACAAGGACGTACGTCCCATCATCAAGCTGAAGTCCACCGCCGGCACCGGGTACACCTATGTGACCCGCAAGAACCGCCGCAACACCCCGGACCGCATCGTGCTCAAGAAGTTCGATCCGGTTGCACGCCAGCACGTCGAATTTCGAGAGGAGCGCTGAGGCATGGCCAAGAAGTCCATGATTGCCAAGAACGAGCAGCGTAAGGTCATCGTTGCCCGCTATGCCGAGAAGCGCCTGGAGCTGAAGAAGACCCTGGTCGACCCGAACGCTTCTGATGAAGCGCGCGAGGCCGCCCGCGTGGGCCTGCAGAAGCTGCCCCGCAACGCCTCCCCGGTGCGCGTCCGCAACCGCGACGCCATCGACGGCCGCCCGCGCGGTACCTTCCAGAAGTTCGGCATCTCCCGTGTCCGCTTCCGCGACATGGCCCACCGTGGCGAGCTGCCGGGCATCACCAAGTCGTCCTGGTGACGTCTACCCGGTGACAACCCGCCGGCCTCTGGCCCGGTGACGGTGCCTTCCGGCACCAAGCACACCATCCGAAGGGGTGGCAGACCGTTGGGTCTGCCACCCCTTCGGTCGTTTTGGCCTCTGAGGGTCCTCGTCCCTCCGCGGGCGAACGTGCAGGGTTGAGTCTGGATGTGGGCAGGCCCGGACCAGGATGGTCGTGACCAACGGGATGAAGGGCCCTCTCCTCTGCGGAGAGGGCCCTTTGCCGCCGTGAGGGTCCCAAGAGGCGGAAATTTGTGGGAATTCCCCTAGAATCCGCGTGTTTACGGGCTTCCATGGCGTGTTTCCGCGCTTTCGGGTGGTAGCTTTCGAAGCACGTGCCCGGATCTGACCGGTTCGGGCCAAGGGAAACCACCATCGAAGTCCAGGAGGACACATGGCTATGAACCGCAGTGAACTTGTCGCCGCCGCCGCCGAGAAGACCGGCAACTCCCAGGCCGCCGTGAATGGCGTGCTGGATGCCGTTTTCGAGATCTTCTCCGCCCAGGTCTCCAAGGGCGAGAAGGTCACCATCCCCGGCTGGCTCGCCGTCGAGCGCACCGACCGCGCTGCCCGCACCGGCCGCAACCCGCAGACCGGCGAGACCATCCAGATCCCGGCCGGCCACTCGGTCAAGATCTCCGCTGGCTCCAAGCTGAAGGCTGCTGCCACCGGCAAGTGATCCAGGACGGCCCCGGCCGTGGCCCTCACGGGTCCCGCCATCCGGCCATCGACGAAGGCGCTCCACTCGGTGGGGCGCCTTCGTCGGTTAACTCCTCGGCATCCTGTGGCCGGCCCCAACCCCGGCCTCGCAGTTTTCTACAGCCGGTAGAATCCGCGTAGCATAGAGGACGGTCCAAGCGCTCGATGCCAGGGAGGTGCACGGTGGCCACTCACCAGGCTCGGTACCCTGCGCCCCGCCCCGCACCCGTGCGTGGCCCCGCCCGGTTGCTGCGCGGCTGGGCTGCCGCCGTCATCGCCACCCTCTGGGCCGCCGGATCGCACACCGTCGCTTCCATCTCCTCATATTCGGCTGATGTGCCCGCGCACGGCCACGTCCCAGACCACCTGCACGACGCCGGCCCGGCTCCGATCGTCTGGATCCTCACCCTCGCGCTGGCCGGACCCCTCTGCACCGCCCTGGCCGGGCGCCGGTTGTCCTGGTGGCGCCTGGCCTCCGGTGTGGGTGCCAGCCAACTGCTCTTCCACTGGCTCTACTCCATCGCCGCCGTGCCTGCCGACGCCGACGCCAGCGCCCTCAGCGGACTGAGGTCGGCTGCAGGCCTGATCGGCTCTGCAAACCATGCCGGCCATCTCGGCTCTAACTCCTTGGCCGGTCTGCCGGGCCCTGTCGTCGCCGACGACGCCCTCACCACGCTCTCCGCGGCCATGGTGCTCGCGCACGTGCTGGCCGCCGTCGGGACCGTGCTGGTCCTGCGCCGTGGGGAACTGCTCGCGGCGCGGGTGGCGGAACTCGCCGTCGGGCTCGTCCTGCGGTCCCCGGGCGCTCGGCTGGCTCGGTGGGTCCCGGCCGTCCCCGTCCGCCGGGTAGCCGTCCGTGCCGTCCGGGTGGCGCGACGGCCGGATGAGGTGCTCCTGGCATCGCAACGTCTGCGCGGTCCGCCGGAGTTCGCCCTGGCCGCCTGATCGTCCACTGATCCGCCGGCCAGGGAAACCCCACCCTCCATCCGGCAGACACCTGCCCGGTGCCGTTCTCGGCCCGGGCTGTGAAGGACACCATGAACACTCACAGAATCACCAACCCTGAACGCCCCCCGCGCGCCCGCGGCATCGGCGCCGGCACGGCGGCCCTCTCGGCCGCCGCGCTGCTCGCCCTGGCCACGGCAACCCCGGCGGCGGCACACGACCAGCTGCTGTCCGCCGATCCGGCGGTCGGCACCGCCGTCCTCGAAGCCCCGGCCGAGATCGGCCTGGAGTTCTCCGGGAACCTGACCACCGGCCAGGGCATCCAGAACCTCGTGACGGTCACGGACGAGGACGGCCACCAGTGGCAGGACGGTGAAGCCCAGGTCACTGGCCCGAGTCTCACCGCCGCCCTGTGTGAGGGCCTGCCCAACGGTGAATACACGGTGGACTACCGCGTCGTGTATTCGGACGGCCACTCCGAGGAGAAGGGCTACGAGTTCACCCTCGAGGACCCCTCCGCACCCGAATCGGGCGCCCCGGTGGATTGCGGGGTGCCGAACCCGGACGCGCCCGTCTCCTCGGACGCCACCCCGGGTGATGCCGGCGCCGCTGGCGCGGGGGTTGCCACGGATGGTGCCGGCTCCACGGCAGGCACCGGCGGCGCCGCGGATGCTACGGATTCCGCGACCACGGCGACCACGGTGGCCACCGCCGAACCCGGCGCCGCGGCCGCCGACCCGGCGTCCGGCGAGGCCACCGCCGAGGACAGCCAGGCACCCGCCGGCCCCGTCGCCGGCTGGGTCTGGCCGGCGGCCATCGGCGGCGTCCTCGTCGTGGTGGTCGCCATGCTGATGGTGTTCCGCAAGGCCAGGGCCATCGACACCGGCTCCACTGGTCCCACGAGCCGTCCGGACGGCGCGGGTGGTGCCGATGGATCCGACGGCGACGCGGGTACGGACGGTACGGATGGCGGATCGAGCGGTACGGGAACCAACGTCCGCTGACCGGCCAGAGCACCGCGGTGCAGGACAGAACACCGCACTCCAGAGCACCGCGCTGTAGTGCACCTGCATCGCACCGGGCGGCCCGGGGCACCTCCGCCCCGGGCCGCCACCGGCAGGAACCACCTGCGAGAGAATGGATACTGTGAAATCTTCCCCAACCGCTGAGCGGGGCACCTCCGCGCCGGTGTGGCTGTGGCCCGTGGCCGGCGTCGTCGGCGCGGTCAGCCTGGTGTTGGCCGCCGCCTGGACAGGCATCCTGGCCGTGGACCAGCTCTCTGACCCTGGAGCCCTGACCCGTTGGGGACTGCCGGTGGCGGAGATGGTGAACAACCTGGCCATGCCCACCGCCGTCGGCGCGCTGATCTTCGCCTGCGCCATCATGCCGCCCTCCCGTGGCCAGCGCCCTCGCAGTGGAGAGGACGGCGAACATCCGGCCTTCACCCGGCTGATGCAGGTGGCCACCGCGGCCTCCGTGGTCTGGACGCTGTCCGCCCTCGCCGTGCTGGTGCTGTCCTACTCGGACCTCGCCGGCATGCCCCTGGACCCCAGCGCCTCATTCACCTCCGGCCTCGTCGGCTACCTGCAGGACATCTCCGTGGGCCAGGCTTGGACCGCGGTGACGGTCCTGGCCGCCGTCATCACCTCACTGACCCTGGCCGTCCGCTCCACGGTCGGCCTGGCCTGGACCGCCCTGCTCGGCCTGGTCGGCATCGTGCCCCTGGCCCTCATCGGCCACTCGGCCTCCGGGGATGACCACAACGGGGCGGTCAACTCGATCGGCCTGCACCTGCTCGGGGTGGTCGTCTGGATCGGCGGGCTGATCGTCCTGGCCCTGGTCTCCCCGAAGCTGCACGGCCCGGATGGTGCCAGCGGCAAGCCCTCCGCCCACCGGCAGGGTCCCGAACCGCTGATCTACACCGTGGTCAGCCGATACTCGCTCCTGGCCGGGTTGGGGTTGGCCACCGTGGTCCTGTCCGGAGTGGTCAACGCCGCCATCCGCATGAACACGCTGGAGCAGCTCACCAGTCCCTACGGCGTGTTGGTGCTGGCCAAGCTCGTGGGCTCCGTGCTGCTCGGCCTGATCGGCCTGATGCACCGGCTGTGGGTCATTCCGCGGCTGGCCACCGGCACCACCGCTCCGCCGCCGGCCGCCAAGCGCCTGCTCTGGCAGCTGATCGCGGTGGAGGCGGCGATCATGGCGGGGATCATGGGGCTCGCCACCGTGCTCTCCCGCACTTCTCCGCCCGTCCCAGAGGAGATCGCCCCGGACGCCTCCCCGGCCCGCATCCTCACCGGCTACGACCTGCCCCCGGAGCTGACCCTCGAAACCTGGTTCACGCAGTGGCGCTTCGACTGGCTGTGGGTCGCCATCATCGCGTTCCTGGTGCTCTGGTACGTGCGCGCCACCGTCCGGCTCCACCGCCGCGGTGACCGCTGGCCCGTGCTGCGCACGATCTCCTTCGTGGTCGGTCTGACCATCCTGTTCTGGGTGACGTCCGGCTCCCCGGCGATCTACGGCCAGGTCCTGTTCAGCGCCCACATGGTGGCCCACATGACGCTGACCATGATCTCGCCGATGTTCCTGGTGCTCGGTGCCCCCGTCACCCTGGCCCTGCGTTCCCTGCCCAGCCGCACGGACGGCACCCGCGGCCCCCGCGAGTGGATCCTGTGGATCGTGCACTCGCCCTTCGGACGGTTCATCACCAATCCGGTGGTGGCCGCCGTGAACTTCGCCGGTTCGATTCTGGTGTTCTACTACACGCCGTTCTTCGGCTTCTCGCTCCAGGAGCACCTCGGGCACGAGTTCATGAACGTGCACTTCCTGTTGACCGGCTACATCTTCGCCTCGGTGATGATCGGGATCGACCCGCTGCCGCGCAAGGCGCTCTACCCGCTCCGGTTGGTGATCCTGCTGGCCACCATGGCCTTCCACGCGTTCATCGGGGTGGCCATGACCTCCTCTGAATCCCTGCTCCAGGCCTCCTGGTTCGGTTCCACGGGACGAGACTGGGGCACCTCCGCCATCGCCGACCAGCAGATCGGCGGTGCCGTGATGTGGGGGATCGGCGAGGTGCCCACGGTGCTCATGGCGGTGGCGGTGGCCGTGATGTGGTCCCGCACGGACGCCAAGGAGACCAAGCGGCTGGACCGCAAGGCCGACCTCAATGACGAGGCCGAGCTCAAGGCCTGGAACCGCATGTACGAAGACCTTGCCGAGAATGAGGAGCCCCGCCGATGACCACGCGTTCCCCCCGCCACCCGCAGCAGAGGCGGAACTCTGTCGGTGCCCGCCGGTTGCCACGCCCAGGTGCCCGGATGGCCGCACTGGGCCTGGCCGGGATGCTCGTCCTCGCGGGTTGCTCGGGTGGCGTCAGCGACCAGGACGGGAACGACGGCGGCGTCCCCGCCAACCCGCACGGGATCACCGCGGAGAATCCGTCCGGTAGCGCCATGCCGACCGCAGGTGAAGACGGACAGAGCGGAGAAGGAGCGGAAGACGGGGCGGGCGCGGGCGGTGGGTCGCCGGCGTCGGGCACCTCCTCCGCTGAGCCCGCAGAGACCGAGGCCGCCGACGCGCGGGCGGACCAGGCCGCGGTGGGCGCCGCGGCCGAGCGGGCCGCCAGCTTCGGATTCACCAACCAGGTCTCCGCCACGGACACCGAGATCGCCGCCACGCGTGAGGACGCCCGCTTGCGCCAGACGAACTCCTCCGGCACCTCGGTGGAACCGGCCAGCTGCAAGTCCCCGCTGACGGCGGTGGACTGGTCGCCCATCCTCATGCCGGGCGCGGACGCCTCCCGGCTGGACTTCGGCTCCGAGACGTTCGCCGGGACGGGCACCGTGGAGGTCGCCTCCCTCGAGGACGCCGGAGTGGTGGAGGACCACCTGGCCAACGTCGAGCGGCTCGTGGCGGACTGTCCCGAGCTGACGATGACCGTCACGGACTCGAACCTCCAGCAGTCCACGTTCGACTTCACCGCCCGGACCTCCGCAGCGAAGGGAGACGGGGTGGACTCCGGCCTGGTGTGGACCCGCACCCCGGCCGGCGGGGGCGCGGAGACCACGGCGCACGTGCTGATCGGACAGACGGCCGAGCACGTGGTCATGGTCTCCTTCATCGGCGACTCGGAGGTGGCCGGCGAGGAGTTCACCGCCATTGCCGAGCAGATCCTGGCTGCCGCCGAAGGGGCGCTCTGAACCTCACCGTGGACCGGGCGTCCAGCAGCCCCGGCGCGGTGTCACCGGTGCCGCCGGGCGAGGCCCCACCCGCTGACGGCCAGATGAGCCGGGACCAGGGTCACGAGGAGTAGGCCCGATTCAGCCGTGGGCGTTGTATGACTTCATGCGTTGGCCACCGAGGTGAGGCCGGGGCGAGAATGGAGCCCATGAGCACCTCTGCCGACCAACCGGTCACCACAGCAGCCCCCGTTGATGCCGCTCCCGCCGTCGTCACCCCCCGGGCCACCTCCCGCGTCCGCGCCTCCGAGCTCGTCGGTCGCAATTGGCTGAACACCGGCGGCACGGCCCTGGACCTGGAGTCGTTGCGCGGCAAGATCGTGATCCTCGACTTCTGGTCCTTCTGCTGCATCAACTGCCTGCACGTGCTCGACGAGTTGCGGCCACTGGAGGCGGAGTTCCACGACGTGCTCGTGACGGTGGGCGTGCACTCGCCGAAGTTCGACCACGAGGCCGACCCGGAGGCGCTCGCCGCCGCCGTGGAACGCTATGACATCCAGCACCCGGTGCTGGACGACCCCACACTGACCACTTGGCAGGCCTACTCGGCCCGCGCGTGGCCGACCCTCGTCGTCGTGGATCCCGAGGGCTACATTGCCGCGCACCTCTCCGGTGAGGGCCACGTGGCCGGCCTGACCTCGCTCGTCAACGAGCTGGTGGCCGAGCACGAGGCCAAGGGCACCCTGCATCGCGGCAACGGCCCCTATGTCCCCCCGGAGCCGGTCATCCGGGACCTCAAGTTCCCTGGCAAGGCCATCGCCCTGGGTGACCGCGGCTCCCAGCCCGGCACGTTCCTGGTGGCGGACACCGGCCACCACCGCCTCGTCGAACTGGCGGATGACCTGACCACCGTGTTGCGCACCATCGGTGAGGGCACCAAGGGGATCACGGACGGCGGCCCGGAGACGGCACTCTTCAATGAGCCCCAGGGTCTGGCCCTGCTGCCCGAGGACGTCGCCACCGCGGTGGGCTACGACGTGGTGGTGGCGGACACCGTCAACCACCGCCTGCGCGGCGTGAGCCTCGCGGACGGGACGGTGACCACCCTGGCCGGCAATGGTGTACAGCGCCTGATCGACCCGGAACGGGCCCGCGTCTCCGCCGACGAGGGGTCCGGAGAGGACGGGGCGGCGGTGTCCCTCGAGCCGTTCGGCACCGACCCGCTGCAGACCTCCCTGTCCAGCCCGTGGGACGTGCTCTGGTCCACCGCCGAGGACACCCTCATCGTGGCCATGGCCGGCACCCACCAGATCTTCAGCTTCGATCCCCGCACTGCGGAACTCGCCGTCTACGCCGGCACCGGACTCGAGGGCCTCGAGGACGGCGCCCCGGACGTGGCCTGGTTCGCCCAGACCTCCGGGCTGGCCGAGTCGGCCGACGGCACCCTGTGGCTGGCGGACTCCGAGTCCTCTGCCCTGCGGTCCATCACCCCGGCCGCCGGCTCGGAAGCGCGGGAGCGCCAGGTGAGCTCCGCCGTCGGGACCGGACTGTTCGATTTCGGCTTCCGCGACGGGGCCGCCGAGCAGGCCCGCTTCCAGCACCCGCTGGGCGTGGCCGCGCTGCCGGACGGTTCCGTGCTGGTGGCGGACACCTACAACGGGGCCATCCGCCGGTATGCCCCAGCCGGGGTGGCTGCTGACGGCCGCGCCACGGAGGCCGAGGTGTCCACCGTGGCCCGCGGGCTGAAGGAGCCATCCGACATCCTGGTCGAGCCGGATGCCGAGGGAAACCCCGCCTCGATCGTGGTGGTGGAGACCAACGCCCACCAGCTGGTTCGGCTGTCCGTGCCGGAGGAGTACCTGCAGGTGGACGAGGGCGCGCTGCAGACCCAGCGTCCCCGGACCGCCATCGCCGCCGGGGACGTGGAGCTGGCGGTGGCGTTCAAGGCGCCGACCGGGCAGAAGCTGGACGACCGCTGGGGCGACCCCACGCAGCTGAAGATCTCCTCCTCCCCGGAGAACCTGCTCCTGGGCGGCGAGGGCACCTCCACGGGACTGCACCGCACCCTGCGGATCAACCCGGAGGTGGCCGAGGGGGTCCTGCACATCACCGCGCGCGCCGCCTCCTGCGACGGCGAGAAGGGCCAGCCGATCCCGGACCACGCCGCCTGCCACCTCTACCAGCAGGACTGGGGCATCCCGGTGACCGTGCACGCCGGAACCGGCTCTGCCGCGATCCCGTCCGCGACCGCGGCCGAGACTGACCCCACTGCATCCGGTCCGGTGCCGGAGACCCGTCTGGACCTGGACCTGCGCGGGATACACTGACAAGCGCCAGCACCGCACCCAACACCCGAAGGCGGCAGATGTCCCATGACCACCCTGGTTGTAGCCTCCTCACAGCACGGATCCACCCGAGAGATCGCCGAACGGATCGCCCAGGTCCTGCGCGTGAACAAGGGTGTGACCACCGTGGTGGAGCACCCGAAGGACGCCCCGAAGTGGCTCGCGACGGTCGAGGCCGTGGTGGTGGCCCTGCCGATCTACCGTGATGCGCTGGACAAGACCGGCAAGGCGTTCCTGGACACCCACCGCGCCGAGCTGGCGGACAAGTCCCTGTTCATCCTCGCCTCCGGCGCCGCGCCCTCGATCAACCCGCGGCTGCAGGCCACCATCGACTCCTACGGGCCCCGGGACACCGCCTACCTGCGTGGCGCCCTGACCGAGGAGAAGCTCGGCTTCCTGGACAAGCTGAGCCTCAAGCTGGTCAAGGGCCAGTACGGCGACTTCCGCAACTGGGACGCCATCGAAGCCTGGGGCAAGTCGCTGTCCGACCGCGGAGCCCACTGATTCTCCCTCCAGTTGCTGGATGACAGCGAGACCACCACGCGCACCGGTGGGCCGGGTCAGCCGGCCGAATACCCCATCCGTTGGCTCGCGGCCAGGCCGGTCCGGTGCAGCGCCTCCAGGACCGAGGGATCGCCCTCGGGGGAGAACCGGAAGGCCGGGCCGGACACGCTGATGCTCGCGATCACTCCACCCCGGTGGTCGTGGACCGGGACGGCCACCGAGGACAGCCCGATCTCGTACTCCTCCCGGGTCACGGCATGCCCGGCGTGCGCGGCCTCCAGCAGTTCCTCCTCGAGCCGGGCCCGTGAGGTGATGGTCCGGGAGGTGAACCGCGGCAGGCGGCTGCCCTGCAGCAAGCGCCGGCGGTCTTCCGTGGACAGGGCCGCCAAGAGCACCTTGCCCGAGGCCGTGGCGTGCAATGGCGTCAGGCTGCCGATCCAGTCCTGCGTGGCCAGGGTGGACGGGCCGAGGGCCTGGTCCACGTTGACGGCGTAGCCCGAGCGGAGCACGGCCAGGTTCACGGTCTCCTTCACCGTGGTGGCGAGGTCCTGCAGCAGGGGCCCGGCCTCCTGGACGAGGTTCAACCGCCCCGGGATGGCGGCGGCCAGGCGCAGGATGCCGAACCCCAGCTGGTACTTGCCGCGGTCATGGTCCTGCTGCACCAGTTCCCGGGACACCAGGGCCCCGAGCAGGCGGGAGGCCGTGGACTTGTGGATGCCCATCTCCGCGGCGATCTCGCTGACCCCGGCCCGGCCCTCCCGGGCGAGGATCTGCAGGACGGTGGCGGCCCGGTCCACGGACTGCACCCCGGAGGCGCCACCGCCCTCGTCCTCAAACGGCGGCATCCAGCCCCCGTTGGCGTAGGATCTCGCGCTGGTTCGGGTTGACGGAGGGCCGGAAGGGGACCTCGACCACCTCGGCGGCCACGGGGCTGCCCGGGACATCGGAGTACTCGTCCGGCAGCTGGACCCACAGCTGGGTCCCCAGGGCGGTGAGCTCCACCGGGACGTAGCCCATGGCGATGTTCTGGCCGAGTTCCGGCGAGAACCAGGGGGAGGTGACGTAGCCAACCGGCTCGCCCGGGCCGCCGTCGTGGGTAGCGCTGATGAGCCAGAAGTCCGGCGCGTATTCCTCGATGGGTTTGCCACCCAGCCGCAGGCCGACCAGCTGGTGGGTGTAGGGCGGCGTGCCGGCCTCGAGCTGGCGCCGGGCCTCCTCCAGGGCGGCCTTGCCGATGTAGTCCGCAGCCTTCTGCCGGGGGACCTGGTAGCCGAGGTTGGCCTGGAACGGCAGCGTCTCCTGGTCCATGTCCTGGCCCCAGGACAGGATCCCGGCCGCGATCCGGCGGTGGTGTGCCGGGGCGACGACGGCCAGCTGGTGGGGCTTGCCGGCCTCCAGGACCGTGTTCCACAGGGTCTCGGCATGCAGCGTGGAGTCCTTCAGGTAGATCTCGTAGCCCTTCTCCCCGCTGAAACCGGTCTGGGAGACGATGACGGGGCAGCCGCCTACGTCACCGGCCAGCAGGCCGTAGGGCGGCAGCTCGGCCACGGCCGGGCCGAACAGGTCCGCCATCAGGTCCAGCGACTTGGGGCCCTGGATCTGCACCGGGGAGACGTCGATCTCGCGGATGTCCACCTCGAACCGGCGGCCGACGTTGACGCCCTGGAGCCAGAACAGCAGGTCGGAGTCCGAGAGGCTGAACCAGAACTCGTCCTCGGCCACGCGCAGCAGGACCGGATCGTTGAGGATCCCGCCGTCCTCGTTGCAGAGGATCACGTAGCGGGCGTGCATGACGGGGATCTTGGTGGCGTCCCGGGTGATGACGAAGTTCACGAAGTCCTCGGCGCCGGGGCCCTGGACCCGGATCTGCCGTTCCACCGCCACGTTCCACAGGGTCACGTGGTTCACGAGCGAGTCGTATTCGGCCATCATCCCGCCGTCCTCCGGCCGGACGTAGCCGCGCGGGTGGTACATGCGGTTGTAGACGGACGCCCGCCAGCAGCCGGCCTCCATGGACAGGTGCCAATAGGGCGATTTGCGGACGCGGGTGTCGATCAGCATCTGGACCGGGGTCGGACCGGACTGCCGGAGGTTGATCGGGACGGTGCGGTCCTGTTGGTCGATCGAGGGGACGTTGGGGTGGGTGTTCTGCATGGGGGTCATCCTCTGGGCGCTGTGGGCGGCGGGGAGGCTGCCGCGGCGACGGCCGGACAGCCTCGCCAGACGTTGCGCATCATGAACACCGTTCCGTCATGCGCATCTGGTGCGACCACCGTAGCGGCGTCGAAAGTCCCGGGGAAGAGGTGCGGCCCCGTCTTTGGGCCGTGGTCCTCTCATCGTCTTTCCCTCGCTTTCCTGTCGGTGTGCCCGACGGCGTCAGGGAACGTTCGGCGTGTAACGCACCGCGTCCGGGGTGACGGTGAGCTCGGCCTCCAGCGTGAACGGTTCGCGGTGCTCGACCGTGCGCTGCTCGCCGGTCACCAGGTCGATCTCGCTCAGGGACAGGATGGCCTCCGCCTCCAGGGGTGCCACCGCCGTGAGATCGTCGCCCTCGGCAGGCA
This sequence comes from Citricoccus muralis, assembly GCF_003386075.1. Taxonomy (GTDB): domain Bacteria; phylum Actinomycetota; class Actinomycetes; order Actinomycetales; family Micrococcaceae; genus Citricoccus; species Citricoccus muralis. The sequence goes on along the minus strand of NZ_QREH01000001.1, from coordinate 2,155,026 downwards.
GTTCGGGCACGCTGGCCTGGGGGTCGCCGGCCATGGACCAGGTGATCGACTCCGGCGGAATCCGGTTCACCGTGTCATAACCCATGGGGCAGCCGGCGGGATTGAGGACCTTCTGCTCCGTGCAGCCGGCGAGGAAGCGGTCCAGCTGCTCGTTGACCTCAGCGGAGACGGCGTCCGTGTACTGCAGCGCCAGGTCCAGCGTGAGGGAATCCGCCGACGGGTCGGTGGTGGCTGCGGTGTGGTCCACGACCAGTCGGGCCGGCTCGGCCCGCAGGTAGGTGCTCTCGAAGCCGGCCTCCACCACCATCGGAGGCAGCACCGCGAAGGACCGCCCGGGCGTCTCCTCCTGCTCGGTCACGAGAGGTGCCTGGATGCCGTTCACTGAGGCGGTCAGCGGACCGGACGCGGCTTCGGGCGGCAACTGCGTCGGCACCACCTGGACCGACTGCACCGGAACCTCCGCCATCCGCCACCGGTCGAAGAAGAGCCAATCGCGGCCCGTCTTCTCCACCGTGAAGGTGGTGCTGTGCTCCTCGCCGTCCACGGTGTAACCGACCAGGACCTCGGCCGATCGACCCTCCGGAGTGTCCTCACCGCGGGAGACGGTGAGCTCTCCGAGGGCTGCCATGCCGGAGATCAACGGCTCGCCCTGCAACAGGTCTGTGGCCGTGCCGGGCGCCAGTTCGGGAGTATCACCGGAGGCCAGGGCCACCGCGGTCCCACCCTCGCCGGCGGCCAGCGCTGCCAGGTAGTCCTCGACCTGGGCCTCGGGCGAGTAGACAGTGGTGTTCACTGTGGCGATCGCGATGCCCCCGGCCACCAGCGCCAACGCGGCGCCGCCGCCCCACCAGGCCCAGGCCGGGCCCAGGGTCCGCCCGCGGCGGTTCCCCGCTGCGCCGGCGTCTCGTCCTCCGGGCCCGTCCTGCGCCGGCTGACCGCCGGTCCCGATGGCGGTGTCGTCTCTGACCTCTGGCATGACTGCCATCCTAGGATGGGCGGCCTGCGCCAGCCGCAGCGCTACGTCGCAGCGGCGCTAGGGTCTGGACCGGGTGCCGCGCTCAGGCGAAGATCAGCGCGACGGCGATCATGGCCGGGATCGCCACGACGGTGGTGATGAGGATCGTGTCCTTCGAGGCCACCATGCCGGTCTCATAGCGGGAGGCCGAGACGAACACGTTCTGCGCCGTGGGCAGGGAGCCCAGGACGACCGCGATCAGCAGCTCGTTGCCCTCCATCCCGAACAGCGGCCCGGCCACGACCCACGCCAGCAGCGGGTGGATCAGCAGCTTGATGACGGAGGCCAGCGCCACGTCCGGCCGGCGGCCAGCGGCCTTCTCGAAGGGCTTGGAACCGACCAGGGACATGCCGAACGCCAGCAGCATGGCCGGGATGGACGCGCCGGCGATGAGGCTGACGGATTCGGCGATCGGTTCCGGCAGGGACCACCCGGTCGCCGAGAAGGCCAGTCCGAGCACCGAGCCGATGATCATCGGGTTCACCGCGATGTGGCCGACCTGCCGCCAGAAGGCGACCCACCGGTTCGGCGGGCGCTTCGGACCGGGCGAGCGGCCGGCGTCGTGCCCTGACTGGCCTTCCGCAGCCGCGCGGCGGCGGGCCTCGGCCAGGGTCGTGGAGTCCAGCGACGCCACGTAGATGGGGGTGTAGATGGCGAGCTGGAAGATCAGCACCGGGGCGGCGAGGGCGGCGTCGCCGAGTACATAGGCGGCGATGGGGATACCGAGGTTGGCGGAGTTGACCATCGAGGCGCTCAAGGCGCCGATGACGGTCTCCGAGCCGTCGCGCTTCGGCAGGATGAACCGTGCCAGCAGGAGGTAGAGGCCGGCGGCGGCGAAGGCGGAGATGCCGGCGACCAGCAGCTGCGGGCCCAGCACGGACTGCACGTCAGCGGCGGAGAGCGTGTCGAAGAGCAGGGCGGGGCTGGCCACGAAGAAGGCGAGGCGGGACAGGACCGGCTGACCGTGGTCACCGAGGACCCTGGAGCGGCCGGTGACGTAGCCGACCAGGATGATCACCCAGACGACCGTGAATCCGGAGATGACCTCCAGCACCGGCATCCCCTTCCCCTGCGGTTCCGTCCCTGAGGCTGGATCCGGCCGGATCGGGCGCACCCCGGGCAGAAAGAGAGCGGGCGACGGGAATCGAACCCGCGTATCTTGCTTGGGAAGCAAGCGCTCTACCATTGAGCTACGCCCGCAGGACACGGCCTGATCGGCCTGTCACGCGCAGTCCAGCTTACACGGATTCCCCCGCAGGTCACTGCCGGACACGGAGCCCAGGAGGTGTCCGATTCTGCACTGCTTCCGCACCTTGGCGGGCCCTGCGCTACTTTGGGTAGGTGCTTCTCTCAGACCGCGACATCCGGGCCGAACTCAACGCCGGACGCATCCAACTGGACCCGCTGGTCCTGGACATGGTCCAGCCCTCCAGCGTGGACGTCCGCCTCGACCGGTTCTTCCGGCTCTTCGACAACCACAAATACGCGCACATCGACCCGGCCGAACCGCAGGAGGAACTGACCCGGCTGGTCGAGGTGGACCCCGAGGAACCGTTCATCCTGCATCCGGGGGAGTTCGTGCTGGGCTCCACCTATGAGCAGGTCACCCTGCCGGACGACGTCGCCGCCCGCCTGGAGGGCAAGAGCTCGCTGGGCCGGCTGGGCCTGCTGACGCACTCGACCGCCGGCTTCATCGACCCCGGCTTCTCCGGGCACGTGACACTCGAGCTGTCCAACATGGCGACCCTGCCGATCAAGCTGTGGCCCGGTTCGAAGATCGGCCAGCTCTGCTTCTTCCGGCTGTCCTCGCCGGCCGAGCACTCCTACGGCTCCGGCCCCTACCTGAACCGCTACCAGGGACAGCGCGGCCCCACGGCGTCCCGCTCGCACCAGAACTTCCACCGGACCGTCATCGAACGCTGAAGGGCCGTCCACATCATCGGCTGAGGCTGCTGTGGCTGCTCCGGACGGTGGGGCTGTCGAGGCGTCCACTGATGCAGGGCGTGACGAGGGTCGCCTTGCCAGCTGTGGATCAGTTGCTGAATTCGTACCCGATGTTTGACCCGGTCACGGGGGTCGAATCCAGCAACTGATGACCAACAGCGGTGCCCTACGCCGTGGCTGAGTTGCCGTGAGCCTCGAACCGGCGGCGAACCACTTGGATCAAGCGACTGAAACCCTGGCCGAGGTCGAGCGACGTCAGGCGGATCACGAGCCATCCGCGTTCCTGAAACCACGCATCTCGGTAGGCATCGGAGGCCTGTTGTGATGCCGTGCGATGGTGTTTTCCGTCGTACTGGATAGCGATCTTCTGATTTCGGTAACCCAGGTCTGCCGCCGGGGCAAAGCGGTCGCTGGGATCCCCTTTGAGCTGCACGACCGGTTCGGGAAGGCCTGCATCCACCAGTGCCAGCCGCGTCAACGTCTCCGGTGGCGAGTCTGCGCCGACACGGCATCTCGCCAGCGCGACCCTTGCATCGCGGACTCCCTTGACCGAGCCTGCCCTGAGTAGTGCGTCGGACAACCCAGCCAGGGTTGCCAAGCCGTCAACCCGCCGATCCTGGTCCCACGGTCTGTTCACGATGGCATCCCCCAGGATGATGAGGTCGGTGAGGTCCAGGAGACTGGCCATGTCCACCCAGGTTCTCGCCGGGCTGGTCAGTGGCAGCCGCCGGAACTGCACCCGATCTTCTTCTGGCACCGGTGAGCGATGGGCCGTGATGCCCTTGCGCTGGGCGGCGCCAGTCCCACTACACCACGTCAGGTGGATCGTCCTGTCCGAAGCGACGATGTCCGGAAGGGGCAGACGGAACACGAGGGCGGCGGTGCCATGGGAATACACCGCATCCGGAAACTGTCGTGCCAGCGCGGCCAGGGACAGCCGACCCATTCCGTGGCCGGGTTCGGCAAAGCCGGCGGGCCATCCGGTGTCAACCGACGAGGATGCCAGCAACCCGTGGCCGAGGCGAACGATGTCCCGTGCCTCGAGACGCTTCCTGCTGACTCCATGGCGACGTGCCTCAGCGCGGGTGAAGGGCGTGTGCTGCAGCGGTTCCGGCAGTGCGCGTCGATGGACCATGAAGCCATCGTGGTCCGGTGGGAGGTCTTGCGGGTCCGGACCGGACAACCTGTGGACAACTGCGGTCGGGTCAGCGGTGGGCCGGGGCGGTGGCCAACCACCAGTAGTTGAGGACGTCCCCGGTGCTAGACCGCAACACCGGGGTGTAATCCAGCAACTGATGTGGAGGCCACGCGGCGGGAATGCCGTCGCGTCGATGCCGGCCGTTCACGGTCCGGCCCCGGCAGCCAAGTAGCATGCCCGCATGAGCACACCCAACGCACCGGAGTCGCCCACGGCCATGGCGGACGCCGGTCCGATCGACCGCCCGCTGAACCGGAAACACGTCACCGCGTGGGCGCTGTGGGACTGGGGCTCCGCCTCCTTCAATGCGGTGATGGTGACGTTCGTGTTCGCCACCTACCTGGCCTCGGATTCGTTCGGGCCGGATGACCGAGGCACGCAGTGGCTCACCGCGGCCAACGCGATCGGCGGCATCGTGGTGGCGCTCACCGCGCCCGTGATGGGCCAGCGCTCGGACCGGGGCGGACGGCGCAAGCTGTGGCTGGGTATCAACACCGGCGTGGTCATCCTGCTCACGGCCCTGTGCTTCTTCGTCCGACCGGACGAGGCGTACCTGTTGCTCGGTGTGGTCCTGATCGCCGCCGCCAATGTGGCCTTCGAGTTCGCCGGGGTGAACTACAACGCCATGTTGCTGCAGGTGGCCACCCCGAAGACCATCGGCAAGGTTTCCGGCATCGGCTGGGGTGCCGGCTACGTGGGCGGGATCTTCCTGCTGCTCATCCTCTACGTGGGCTTCATCGCGGGGGACACGCACTGGCTCGGAGTGACCAATGACGACGCGATGAACATCCGCGTGGTGGCCCTCTTCTCAGCCCTGTGGTTCATCGTCTTCGCCCTGCCGCTGTTCTTCAACACCCCTGAACACCGGGGATCCGGCGAGGAGGAGAAGGTCAGCCTGCTCGAGTCCTACCGCCGTCTGTGGCGGACCATCGAGGGGCTGTGGCGTCATCAGCGCAACACCTTCTGGTTCCTGGCCTCCTCGGCCGTGTTCCGTGACGGCGTCGCCGCCGTTTTCGCCTACGGCGCCATCCTCGGCACCACGGTCTACGGCGTGGACCCGGCCGACATCCTCATCTTCGGCATCGCCGCCAACGTGGTGGCCGCCGCCGGCTCCTTCGCCGGTGGCTGGATCGACGACCGGATCGGGCCGAAGCGCGTCATCATGGGGTCTCTGGTCGGTCTCATCATCACCGCCGGGGTTATCTTCTTCCTCAACGGGACCACGGCCTTCTGGATCTTCGGATTGCTCCTGTGCTTCTTCGTGGGACCCGTACAGTCCTCGTCTCGATCCTTCCTCGGCAGGCTGACCTCGGAGCAACGGGCGGGGGAGATCTACGGCCTCTATGCCACCACCGGGCGGGCGGTGTCCTTCCTGACGCCGGCCCTGATCTCCGTGGGGATCGCCCTGACCGGTGACTCGCGGTACATGGTCCCCGCCATCCTGCTGGTGCTGATCGCCGGCATGGCCCTGCTGGTCCGGGTGCGGGATCCCAAGACCGAGGACACGCTTTAACCCCTGAACAAACACTGGGCAAACCGTCGGTATTCCCTTGACGCCACAAGAATAATCGGGAAATCCAGTCGCCGTGCGCCCGGTAGGATGTAACCAACCCCCCACCCCGACGATGGAGGCCGCCCCGTGCTGACTGTGCTCATTGCTCTCTTTGCAATGGCACTCGTGGCCCCCTTGGTCTTCCGGGTCGCGAACCGCAACGGGTTCTACATCCTCGCTGCCGTCCCGGCCGCAGGTTTCGTCTGGCTGCTGTTCCAGTTGCCCGCCGTCCTCGAGGCCCATGAGGCCGTCAACGCCGGGGCCTCCCCGCCCGCCGCCGCTTCCGGCGGACTCGTCCAGACGTACGAGTGGATCCCAGATCTCGGCATCAACCTGTCCTTCCGAATGGACGCCCTCGCCGCGTTCATGGGATTGATCATCCTTGGTGTGGGCGCCCTCGTGCTCGCGTACTGTGCCCGGTACTTCACGATCAACGAGCCCCGCAATGCAGCCTTCGGCGCCCAGCTGATCGCTTTCGCCGGCGCCATGTTCGGCCTGGTCACCACGGACGACCTGATGGTGCTCTACACCTTCTGGGAACTGACGTCTGTCCTCTCATTCCTGTTGATCGGCTACTCCGCCCACCGCATCTTCGCCCGCCGGTCTGCCATCCAGGCCTTGATCGTCACCACCTTCGGCGGTCTGGCGATGCTGGTCGGACTGGTGATGCTCGGTCAGGCCGCCGGTACCTATCGCCTCTCCGAGATCGTGGCCCGCGGTCCGGAGCTGATGGCCGGTCCCTATGGCGGCGCGTTCATGGAGTGGGCCATCGTGCTCGTCCTCGTGGGCGCCCTCTCCAAGTCCGCTCAGGCACCCTTCCACTTCTGGCTCCCGGCAGCCATGGCCGCCCCGACCCCGGTCTCGGCCTACCTCCACGCCGCCGCCATGGTCAAGGCCGGCGTCTACCTCGTCGCTCGGCTCGCCCCGGCGTTCGCGGAGTCCGGCTGGTGGCAGGCGCTGGTGATCGGCGTCGGCCTCTGGACCATGCTCGTCGGCGGCTGGCGCGCCCTGCGGCAGACGGACATCAAGCTGGTCCTGGCCTACGGCACCGTGTCCCAGCTCGGCTTCCTCATGGTCGCCAACGGGCTCGGCAATCAGGACGCCGCCATGGCCGGACTGGCCATGCTGGTGGCACACGCCCTGTTCAAGGCGCCCCTGTTCATGGTCGTCGGCATCATCGACCACGAGGCGGGCACTCGTGATCTGGCCAAGCTCTCCGGGGTCGGCCGGAACCACCCCTGGCTGACCGCCACGGCCGTCATCTGCGCCGCCTCCATGGCCGGCATCCCACCCCTCTTCGGCTTCGTGGCCAAGGAGTCCGTCCTCGAGTCACTGCAGCACTGGGCTGAGGCCGGCTCCGGCGGCGGGCTCTGGGCCAGCGTCTGGGCCTGGACGCCGCTCGTGGCCGTTGCTCTCGGCTCCGTGCTGACGGTGGCCTACTCGGCGCGCTTCGTGTGGGGCGCGTTCGCCACCAAGAAGCTCCGCACGGACGGCGAACTGAAGACCGTCGAGGACACCCGCTTCCACGGCCCCGTCACCGCCGGCGCCCTGGGCCCGTCCGCCCTGCTGGCTCTGGCCTGCGTGGTCGGCGCCTTCATCCCCACCGTCATGGACGCCCTGCCCGTGGCCTTCGGCGGATCGATGGCGGCCCTCGATCCAAGTGCCGAGCCAGCTCACCTGGCCTTGTGGCACGGCTTCACTCCGATCCTGGCCATCTCCGTGGGCATCGTCCTGCTCGGCCTCGCCCTGTACGCCATCAAGGACGGAGTGGCCCGTTTCCAGGAGGCCGTGCCGTCCTGGGTGGACGCCCAGCGCATCTACCGCTCCGCACTGCGGGGGTTGGATGACGTGGCCGTCTGGGTCACCGGCCGCACCCAGCGTGGTTCCCTGAGCTTCTACCTGTTCATCATCCTGGCGGTCGCCTTCATCGCGCCGTTGTTGGCGCTGCTGTTCCCCCACGAGCACGACGGCGGCGCGGGCATGGCCGCGTCCATCTTCAGTTCCGCGAACTGGACGTGGGGAGATTCCCTCGCCCAGGTCCTCGTCGGGGCGGCCATCATCACCGGCGCCATCGCCGCGATCCGGGCGCGCAAGCGCTTCATGGCGGTGCTGCTCGTCTCCGTTTGCGGCTACGGGCTGGCGGCCATCTTCGCACTGCAGGGTGCACCGGACCTGGCCCTGACGCAGTTGCTGGTGGAGTCCATCGTCCTCGTGGCCATGGTGCTCGGCCTGCGCGTGCTGCCGGCCGGCTGGTACACCCGAGACCGCACCAACATCCGCTGGGCACATGCATTGCTCGGCATCATGTTCGGCCTGGTGATGATCTGGGTGGCGATCACCGTCATGGCCTCCCGGACCGCCGACCCCATCTCCCTGGAGATGCCGCAGCTGGCCTATGAGGACGGCGGCGGCGCCAACATCGTCAACGTGCTGCTCGTGGACATCCGCGCCTGGGACACCTTCGGGGAACTCGCGGTGCTCGCCGCGGCTGCCACCGGTGTGGCCTCGCTGATCTTCATCCAGCACCGGGACCGCCGCACCGGTGACCTGGACAAGGTGGCCTCGGGCTCGGTGGGGCGCTACAGCCCCAAGGGCCCAGCCGAGTCCCGGCAGCTGGCCGCCGTGCGCAAGTTCGCCATCGTGGACGAGGACCAGTGGCTCGTCGCTGGCCGCACCGTGGCCCCGGAACGCCGCTCCATCATCTTCGAGGTGGTCACCCGGCTCATCTTCCACGTGATCATCCTGCTGTCCATCTACCTCTTGCTGGCCGGCCACAACACTCCGGGTGGTGGGTTCGCCGGTGGGCTGATCGCCGGACTCGCCCTGACCATCCGCTACCTGGCTGGCGGCCGCTACGAGCTTGAGCAGGCCATGCCGATCCCCGCCGGTGTCCTGCTGGGCTCAGGACTCGCCCTGGCTGCCGTCACCGGCATGGTCCCGCTGTTCTTCGGCGGCCAGGTGTTCCAGTCGGCCATCATCGAGTTCACCCTGCCGGTGCTCGGGCACGTCAAATTCGTCACGGCCACCATCTTCGACATCGGTGTCTACCTCGTGGTGGTCGGTCTGGTCATCGATGTCCTGCGCTCCCTCGGCTCGGAAGTGGACCGCCGCCACGAGGTGGAGACCACGGCGCTCGTGGAGGCCGAGAAGCGCCGCCGTGAGGCCCGCGCCGGCCTCGCAACGGCCACCTCGCGCACGGCCGCCTCCGGCACCGCCACGACCTCCGCCACCGGCTCACCGGCGGGCACGACGACCACGTCCACCACCGGGTCCACCGGTGCCGCGGGAACCACGGGAACCGGGACGGTGACGCCATGAGCGTGAACATTGTGCTGCTGCTGGTCATGGGCGTGATGTACGCCGTGAGCATCTACCTGCTGCTGGAGCGGACCCTGACCCGCGTGCTGCTGGGCATGATCCTGATCACCAACGCCACGAACCTGCTGATCCTCACCATGGCCGGTGCCCCCGGCCAGGCCCCGCTCGTGGAGGACGGCGTGGACCCCAGCGCCTACACGGATCCGTTGCCCCAGGCCATGACCCTGACCTCGATCGTCATCTCTTTCGCCATTACGGCCTTCATGCTCGGCATGATCTACCGGTCCTGGAAGCTGGGCCGGCGGGACGAGGTCCTGGTGGACGCCGAGGACGTCAAGGTCGCCGAGCAGTCCTCCTTCGACGCGGAGGAGGATGCGGAGCTGCTGGAGGAGCCGTCGGAGTTCCTCGAGGAGAACGAGGACCCGAACGCGGACTACGAGCACGCCACGGCCATCAACCCCTCCACTGGTGCCCTGGCGGTCCGCCACCGTGCCGACGGCACGGTGAAGGTGAAGACGGACGCCAACCGGCACCGGCCGGGTGGCGGCCGCCGATCGCGGCACGAACCGGAGGAGGGCGAACACCCCGTCGGATCGCTCGGCCACGACGACCACCTCCCGGATGAAGACGAACGCTCCGGCAGCCCCCGGTCCCGACCACGGGGCCGCGAACCGAAGGACGGTGAGTGATGGACCTGGACATCGTCTCCCTCGCACCCCTCGCGGTCCTGCTGCCGATCCTCGGCGCAGCCCTGGCCTTCGTGTTGGTCCGCCGCCCCAAGGCGCAGATCGCCACCACCGTCACCACCATCACCCTGACACTGCTCCTCGAGTGCCTCCTGCTGGCCGCCACGTGGGACACGGGTGCCGTGGCCGTCTTCCTCGGCGGCTGGGAGGCCCCGTGGGGCATCACGATGGTGGTGGACCGGTTCTCGGCCCTGATGCTGGTGGTGTCCTCGGCGATCGTGCTAGCGGTGCTGATCTACGCCTCCGCGCAGGGCATCACGGACCAGGACCAGGGCGGTCCGGTCTCGATCTTCCACCCCACGTTCCTGATCCTGGTGGCGGGCGTGTCCAACGCCTTCCTCGCCGGTGACCTCTTCAACCTCTACGTCGGGTTCGAGATCCTCTTGACAGCTTCATATGTGCTGCTGACCCTGGGAGGCACCGGACCGCGTATCCGAGCGGGTGTGACCTACGTGGTGGTCTCGGTGATCTCCTCGGTGCTCTTCCTGATCGCCATCGCCATGATCTACGGCGCCACGGGCACCATCAACATGGCCGACGTGGCCGTCAAGATCGCGGAACTGGATCCGGACGTCCAGATGGTGCTGCACGTGATGCTGCTCGTCGGCTTCGGCATCAAGGCCGCCGTGTTCCCGCTGTCCTTCTGGCTGCCCGACTCCTACCCGACGGCCCCTGCCCCCGTGACCGCCGTGTTCGCGGGCCTGCTCACCAAGGTCGGCGTCTACGCGATCATCCGGACCGAGACGCTGCTGTTCCCGGGAGACCGGGTGAACTCACTGCTGCTCTGGGTGGCGCTGCTGACGATGATCGTCGGCATCCTCGGCGCTCTCGCCCAGAACGACATCAAACGTGTCCTGTCCTTCACGCTCGTCTCTCACATCGGCTTCATGATCTTCGGTGTGGCCATGGCCAGCGTGCTCGGGCTGGGGGCCACGGTGTTCTACGTGGTGCACCACATCACGGTGCAGACCGGCCTGTTCCTGGTCACCGGACTGATCGAGCAGCGGGCCGGGTCCGCCAACATCGACCGTCTCGGCGGGATGGCGAAGATCTCACCTCTGATCGCGATCCTGTTCTTCATCCCGGCCATGAACCTGGGCGGCATCCCGCCGTTTTCCGGCTTCCTCGCCAAGGTCGGACTGATCCAGGCCGGCGTGGGCGCGGATCACGGCATGGCGTGGGCGCTTGTGGCCGCCTCGGCGGTGACCTCCCTGTTGACCCTGCTGGTGATGGTCCGCGTGTGGACCCGCTCGTTCTGGCGCCGGGTGGAGGACGTGGAGCACCCGCCGGCCAAACTGGTCCTGGCGTTGGAGGAGACGGAGGCCCGGCGGGCCGGCCGGAGCGCCAGGGCCGTCGCGGTCGAGACGCAGACCAAGACCGCAACGCACGCCGGTACCAAGATCCTGACCAAGACCCAGACCAAGACCCCGACCAAGATCGCCAAAGGGCCGGCCCGCGGCATGGTCTATCCGACGATCGCGCTCGTGGCCTTCGGCCTGGCCTTCACCGTGTTCGCCGGGCCGCTCTACGCGTTCTCCGACCGGGCCGCCACGGACATGCTCCTGCGCACGCCCTATATTGAGGCGGTCCTCGGCCCGGAGGCCGCCGCCCAGGCGGAGCGGGACCTGGGTGGACTGGAGGAACGGGGCATCCATGTCCCGGACCAGGACAACAGCGGGCCGGGCGTGCTGGATTCCATCCCCGGTGATTCCGAGGGGCATGATGTCGGAGACAGCACGGAAGGGGGGCAGCCATGAGCACCGGTCCGGACGACCAGGACGGCGGCCGCTCCTTCTGGAGCCAATGGCCGATCCTCCTGGGGCTGACCTTCACGTGGGGCGCCCTCTGGGAGGACTTCTCGCCGGGGGTGCTGCTGGCCGGCGTCGTGTTCTCGATGCTGACGTTGAGCTTCTACCGGCTGCCACGGGTGAACTTCTCGGACCGCTTCAATCTCTGGTATGCGCTGGTCTTCACGTTCCGGTTCCTCTGGCACGTGGTGACCGCCTCCATCTCGGTGGCCTGGGACGCGATCACGCAGGGGCCCAAGATCGTCAACTCCGTGGTGGCGGTCCCGTTGCGCAGCCACGATGACTTGATCGTCACGCTCACGGGCCTTGCGTTAGCCCTGGTGCCCGGCTCCCTGGTCATCGACGTGGACCGGCCCAGCTCGACCCTGTTCCTGCACTGCCTGAACGTGGACAACGCGGAGGCGGTCGAGGGCTTCCGCGCCGAGGCCCTGAGCACCGAGGCCGCGATCATCCGGGCCATCGGCACCAAGGCGGACCTGGCCCTGGTGCGGGAGGACGAAGCACGTCGCGCCGACGCCACGGCGGGGAGGAGGCTCGGATGACGATGCTGGAAGGGGCGGGGATCATCTGCCTGGTGCTGTTGGGCGTGGGCGCCCTGGCGGCGATCTACCGGATCGTCCGCGGGCCCTCGATCCTGGATCGGGCCATCGCCACGGATGTGCTGCTGATCGTCATCTCGTCCGCGCTGTGCGTGGAGATGGCCGTGAACCACCACACGGACAACATCGTGTTCGTGGTGGTGGCCTCGGTGATCGGGTTCGTGGGATCGGTGACGCTGTCCCGGTTCGTGGCCGAGGCCAGGAAGGAGCCCAATGAACGTGCCTGACCTGGACTGGATCCAGATCTCCGACGGCATCGCCGCCGTGCTGTTGGTCCTCGGTGCCCTGATGTCCACCGTGGCCGGGATCGGCCTGTTCCGGTTCCCGGACCAGCTCTCCCGCATGCACGCCGGCACGAAGCCCCAGGTGCTCGGGCTGCTGCTGGTGCTGATGGCCCTGGCCTTCGCCTGGCGGGCGTGGGTGTGGGTGCCGGTACTGGTGCTGGCGTGGGTGCTGCAGATGCTCACCGCGCCGGTCTCCGCCCACCTCGTGGGCCGGGCGGGCTACCGCACCAAGCACCTCAAGCCGGAATTCCACTACGTGGACGAACTCGCGGACGTGGTCGCCCGTCAGGACGACGCGGGCAAGCCGGCCGCCACGGCCCACGATCAGCGGACCGTCCCGAAGGACGACCCGACGGACCAGCAGGGCCGCGACTGAACACGCCCCGCTGGGCCGGCTGAGCCCGGGCGTCTCTCGCTTGGCGCGACCGTCGCCGCCGGTGAGCTGAACCGGTCCGAGCCCGGCCGGCGTCGGACCTCAGACCTCGGCGGTCCCGGCCTTGCTCTTCGAGCGGGACTGGATGGCCTTCACGGCGGAGTTCGCGCCGCGCTTGGACGAGACGCGGATGATCGCGGAGATGCCCGCGGAGATGGTGGCGAAGGTGATGGCGCTCCACATGTTGGACTCGGTGTCGTCCAGGTCCTTCGGAGCGTCATGGCCGGTGACCTTCCGCCAGGCGAACTCCACGACCTTGGTGCCGATGATGCCACCGCCGATGGTGATTCCGGTGGCGATGAGCTTTTCCACGAGGGTGTTCACGGGTTCCTCCAGGACGTTGACGGTGGTCATTGCGCGTTCAGAGTCAGCCTAACGGTTCACCGGCCCAGACGCGCCCCGGGTGGACTATGATGGACGGACACTGTGAACGACAGGGGAGCACCTTCGGGTGCTGAGAGTGCGCTCAGCGCAGACCCTCGAACCTGCTCCGGCTAGCACCGGCGAAGGAAGTCGAGTTCTCTGATGGAACGTCAGGAACCGTCCGGCAGCATCCGCGTGCGGGTGTCCGTGGCGTACCGTTCCGTCCCCCTCCTTGCATCCTTGAGGAGGAACACCACATGGTCTCCATGAAGACCGGCAACACCCCGCACCACTCCGGCACCACCCCCGGGCCCGACGCCGGCCACGCGCCGCCGGCAGGCACCGGAACCGGAACCACCACCACCGGCGCCGGGCAGGCGTCCCGCAACGCCCCGAACCGGCGCTCCTGGCGGGTGGTGGACATCGTCGTGGCTGCCGTCATCGCGGTGGCCTCCGGCGTCATCTTCTGGGCCTGGAACCTGGCCTACGCCGGACTGAGCCCCGCCTTCGCGGCCTTCCCGCCGTCCTCCGCTCTGGTGGCCGGGATGTGGCTCTTCCCGGCCGTGCTCGGCGGGCTCATCATCCGCAGGCCCGGTGCCGCGCTGTTCACCGAACTGGTCGCAGCGACCGTCTCCGCGTTGCTCGGCTCCCAGTTCGGCCTGACCGTGCTCGCCTCCGGCGTGATCCAGGGCCTCGGCGCCGAGCTGATCCTGCTGGCCTTCCTCTACCGCCGCTTCACGCTGCCGGTAGCCCTGCTCGCCGGCCTGCTCACCGGGATCTTCGGGGGCATCAATGACGCGTTCATCTTCAACTGGTTCCCCGAGTACACGCTGGACTGGAAGCTGATCTACGTGGGGCTGGTGGGCGTGTCCGGGGTGGTGATCGCCGGCCTGCTGTCCTGGCTGGCCACGCGCGGGCTCGCGGCCACGGGCGCCCTGTCCGCCCTGGCCTCCCGCCGTGCCCACCAGGAGCCGGTGGCCTGAGCGGTGCCGGGAGCACGCATCACCGCGGCGGGCTGGGGCTGGCGCCACGCCGGCCGGCCGGTTCCCGCCGTCGCGGGGCTGGACCTGGAGGTGCCGGCCGGGCAGAAGGTCCTGCTGGCCGGGCCCTCCGGTGCCGGCAAGTCCACCCTGCTCTACGCCCTCGCCGGGGTGCTGGACCCCGCGGACGAGTCCGAGGAGACCGGGTCCCTGCAGGTGGACGGCACCGTGTCCCGCCAGCTGCGCGGCCACGCCGGGCTGGTGCAGCAGGACCCCGAGACGCAGGTGATCCTGTCCCGTGTCGGCGATGATGCCGCGTTCGGCGCCGAGAACCTGCAGGTGCCCAGGGAGCAGATCTGGGGCCGCGTCCGGGACGCCCTGGACGCCGTGGGACTGGGCGAGGACCAGGGCATCTGCCTGACCCGGGACACCTCGCGACTCTCCGGCGGGCAGAAACAGCGCCTCGCCCTGGCCGGGATCCTGGCGATGCGCCCGCCGTTGATCCTCCTGGACGAGCCGACCGCCAACCTGGATCCGGCCGGAGTGCTGGAGGTCCGCGACGCCGTGCTCGCGGTGGTCGAGCGGACCGGGGCGACCCTGCTCGTCGTCGAGCACCGGTTGGCCATCTGGGCCGACCACGTAGACCGCATGCTCGTCCTGGAGCCCGGCGGCGGAATCAGCCACGACGGCTCCCCGGGCGAACTCCTGGCCCCGGGCCGCGTCCGGGACGAGCTAGCCGCGGCGGGCGTCTGGGTGCCCGGCCGCGTTCCGGCGGCGATGACCCCCACCTCCACGTCCGCACACAGCCCGACGGCGGCTCCCTCCGGGACACTGTTGACCGCGCGCGGTCTGGCGGTCTCGAAGGAACCGGTGGCACCTGGATGGCGCCGGCGCTTCGGCCCGACCCCGACGCCGGTCCAGGCGGACCTGGACCTGGAGCTGGGGGCCGGCGAGGCCGTCGTGGTGACCGGGGCCAACGGCAGCGGGAAGTCCACGCTGCTGCTGACCCTGGCCGGCCTGATCCCCTCCCACGCGGGCACGCTGACGGCGGGCGCCGCGCTCAAGGGGGAGCGGGCCGGCCACCTGCCGGACGACCCGTACCGGTGGAAGGCCGCAGACCTGGTCAGCCGGATCGGTACCGTCTTCCAGGAGCCCGAGCACCAGTTCGTCGCCACTACCGTGCGGGACGAGTTACTGTTCGGGCCACGCCATGCCCGCGACCCCGAGAGCGGGCAACGGCTGTTCACCGACGAGGAGGCCGCCCAGCGGGCGGACGGGCTGCTGACGGCGCTGAACCTGGAATCGCTGGCCGAGGTCAACCCGTTCACGCTCTCCGGCGGGGAGAAGCGGCGGCTGTCCGTGGCCACAGTGTTGGCGGCCGGGCCCGAGATGGTGTTCCTCGACGAGCCGACCTTCGGACAGGACGCCAACACGTGGGCCGTGCTCACGGGCTTGCTGCGCGGACTGGTGGCCGAGGGCCGCTCGGTGCTGGCCGTGACCCATGACGCCGACTTCGCCGGGGCGCTCGATGCCCGGACGATCGAGCTGGCCGCGGTGCCGGTGAATCCGGTGAATCCGGTGAACGCAGGGGAGTCAGGGGCGCGATCATGACCCTGCCGATCTCGCCGCGCGCCGGATCCGCCTCCGCCCGGTCTGCGGGTGCCGCACGGACTGCTCCGTCCCGCCCGAAGGCTGGCTCGGTCTTCGAGCGTGCCAACCCCCTGGCCAAGCTCGCGGCGCTGCTGCCGGTGACGGCGGTGCTGGTGGCGACGATGGACTGGGTGTCCTCCGGGATCGTGCTGGTGGCCGCCGTGGCCCTCTTGCCGTTGTCCGGGATCCGGGTCGGAGAATTCTTCCGCCGGGCCTGGGTGCTGCTGGCGGCCGCGCTGGTGTCTGCATGGGGGACCGCCCTGGTCGGGGAGGACTCCGGGGCCGTCCTGGTCGAGGTCGGGCCGGTGAGCATCTCCGAAGGCTCGGTCCTGGCCGGGCTGGCCACCGGGCTGCGCATCCTCGCGGTGGCGCTGCCGGGCGTGATGGTCTTCATCACCACGGACCCCACCGACCTGGCCGACGCCCTGTCCCAACGGCTGAAGCTGCCCGCGCGCTTCGTGCTCGGCTCGCTGGCGGCCTTCCGGCTGCTGGGCGTGCTGACGGAGGAATGGCGGACCCTCGGCCAGGCCCGGCGCGCCCGTGGCGTCGGGACGGGAGGCAATCCGCTCCGCCGACTGGGCTCCTGGCTCGGTCAGGTCTTCGGGCTCATGGTGCAGGCCATCCGCCGGGCCACCAAGCTCGCCATCACGATGGAGGCCCGGGGCTTCGGAACCGGCGACCGCACCTGGGCGCGGCAGTCCCGATTCGGCGCGGTGGACGCCTGGGTGGTTCTGGGAGGCCTCGGGCTGTCCGCGCTCGCCGTGGGCCTGTCCGTGGCCACCGGGGCCTTCAACCTCGTGTGGGCGTAGGGGTTACGGCCCGTGCTCGCCGGGCTCCCGGTCCTCGGCCAGGAAGTTGTTCAGCAGCTCGGTGAGCTCGGCGTCCTGCGGGATCTCCTCGCCGTCCAGGTGGGTCACGGGGGCGACCAGACGCACGGAGGACACCAGCCAGACCCCATCAGCATCCACCAGGTCCGAAGGCTCCAGCGGTCCATAGCCCAGTTGCCAGCCGGCGGCCTGGGCGGCGGCGAAGATGGTGCCCTGGGAGGTGCCGGGCAGGATCCCGGAGCTGCGCAGGGGCGTGACCAGCTCGATCCCGGTGCTGCCGTCCTGCTGCGGGATCCGCCGGGCCATCAGCACGGTCGAGGTCGGCCCCTCCAGCACCTGGCCGTCTGACGACGTGAAGATGACGTCGTCCGCCCCCTGGGACGCGGCGTAACGCAGAGCGGCCATGTTCACGGCATAGCTCAGCGACTTGGTGCCCATCAGCAGCCACGGCGCGCGCTCCGCCACCCCGGAGTCCACACCGCGGTCCAGCAGCAGCACCTTCAGGCCGCGCTCACGGGCTGCGACCAGCCCTGGTGACACGGGGGAGACGAGCACCCAATACGTCCCGGTCAAGCGCTCGACGCCGGCCTCAGCCCTGACGTGGTGCCCTCCGCCAGGTGCCCCTTCCGGACCCCGGGAGGCCACCAGCTTCACCACGGCGTCGACGCCGGGGTTGCCGGCGGCGAACGCCTCCAGCCCCGCCGCGGCGGCCCGCTGCCAATCGGCGGCCGGCGGAAGGGGAATCTCCAGGGCCTGGGCCGAGGTGGCCAGCCGTGCCAGGTGGGAGTCCTCCTTGCGGACCCGCAATGGTGAGCCTGAGCCTGGGCCGGCGCCCTCAGCCGCCACCGCGGTCATGGTCTCGAACACGCCGTCCCCTCGAGTCAAGCCCTGGTCGGTGACCAGGATGGCCGGTCGGCGGGGATCGTCCACGCGGAGCTTCACGCCGACGCCGGCCGGGCCGGCGTCGGGCTCGAGATAGACGACCACGGATTCCCCGGGACCCGGGACGAACGGTGCAGCTGGCTGGGGCGACTCTGTCATAGCCCACAGCCTACGCAGCAGGGCGGGGCACATCCGTGATGCGCCCCGCCCTGCTGCGGTGGTGATGCGGTGTCAGGCCCGGGTCAGTGCCGGGTCATCGTCGCGGCCCCGGCCGTCTCCGCCGTCGCCGGATCCGCCGGGCCCGCCTGCCCCGCCATCATCAGCTCCCTCAGCGCCGGCCAGCTCCGGATCCGAGTAGCCGTGGCTGCGCTCCAGCGAGGCACCCTCGACGTCCACGTTCGGCAGGATCCGGTCCAGCCACTTCGGCAGCCACCAGGCGGCGTCGCCGAACAGGTGCATCAGGGCCGGGATCAGCAGCAGCCGGACCACGAAGGCGTCCACGAGCACGCCGAACGCCAGGCCGAAGCCGATCGGGCGGATCATGGCGGACTCGGAGAACACGAAGCCGCCGAACACGCTGATCATGATGATGGCCGCGGCGATGACCACGGAGCGGCCGGCCTTCAGCCCCTGCTGGACCGCCACGCGGGCCGAGGAGCCGTGGGCGTAGGCCTCACGCATGCCGGTGGAGATGAACAGCTGGTAGTCCATCGCCAAGCCGAACAGCACGCCCACCATGATGGTCGGCAGGAACGCGAGGATCGGCGCCGGGTGGTGGACCTGGAAGACCGTGGCCAGCCAACCCCACTGGTAGATGGCCACCACGCCACCCATCGCGGCAAAGGCGGAGAGGATGAACCCGCCCGTGGCGATCAGCGGCACCAGCAGCGAGCGGAACACCACGATCATGATGATCAGGGACAGCCCGACGACGACGCCCAGGTACAGCGGCAGGGCCTCGGCGAGCTTCTCCGCCACGTCCACGAAACCACTCGTGGTACCGGCCACGGCCAGGTTGGTGGACTCTGACTCCGGCTCCGTGGCGCGCAGCGTGTGCACCAGCTCCTCGGTGGAGACCGCGTTCGGGCCCCCCTCCGGGATGACCTGGAACATCGCCATGCCGTTGTCCTCGGACACGGCGGCCGGGACCACCGAGGTCACGTTCTCGATGCCCTGGAGCTGCTGGGCGACGGCCAGTTGCTCGTCCACGATCTCGGTGTCCGTCAGGCCCTCCGGCAGGTCCGCCGTCACCACGAGGGGGCCGTTGCGGCCTTCGCCGAACGTCGAGCCCAGGGTCTCGTAGGCCTGGTAGCTGGCCGACTCCGGCGGCTCCGAGGCGCCATCCGGCAGGCCCAGACGCATGGAGAAGAACGGGATGGCGATGACGGCCAGCAGCACCACGGACCCGACGGCGGTGAGCACCGCGCGCACCGTGGACATCGGCCGGGGTGCCCGGCCGGCAGGGGAGGCGTGCTCCGCGTCGGCGGTGTGCTTGCCGGTGCTGGTGGGCGCGGCCGTCGCGGCGTCGGCGGCGGCCCGCTCCTTCTGGGAGAGCACGCGGTACTTCGCCAAGCCCAGCAGGGCCGGCATCATGGTGATGGCGATCAGCACGGCCAGGGCCACGCAGACGGCGCCCACGGTGCCCATCAGGCCCAGGAACGGGATGCCGGTGACATTGAGTGCGGCCAGGGCGATGACCACGGTCAGGCCGGCGAACACCACGGCGTTGCCGGAGGTGCCCGTGGCGAGGCCGATGGACTCGTGCAGCGGGACACCGTCCTTCAGTTGGCGCCGGTGGCGGTTGATGATGAACAGGGCGTAGTCGATGCCCACGGCCAGGCCGAGCATCAGGCCCAGCACCGGAGTCACGGACAGCATGTCGATCATCCCGGAGAACGCCAGGGTGCCGGCGGCGCCGATGGCCACGCCGATCAGCGCGGTGAGGATCGGCAGACCCGCGGCCACGAGGGTGCCGAGCATGATGAACAGCACGATCCCGGCGATGACCAGGCCGACGACCTCGGCCGGTCCCGCGATCTGGGGGATGGCCTGGGAGAGGTCGTTGGCGGGCAGCACCTCGACGCCGGCGATGTCCGCCTCGGTCAGGGTGGAGACCACCTTGTCCTTGATGGCCTGCTCGACCTCCATGGCCGGGAGGGTGAAGGACACGGTCCCGACGGCGGCCGTGCCGTCCTCGGACACGGTCCGGTAGTCCTGGGTGAGGCTCAGCATCTGCTCGCCCTGGGCCAGCTCGGTCTCGCCGTCCGCCAACTCCTGGGCGGACTCGTCCAGCGTGGCCTGGTTCGTCTCGATCTCGCCCCGACCCTCGTCGAGCTGGGCGCGGGCCGCGTCCAGCTGCTCCTGCTGGGCATCCAGGGCGGCCTGCTGCTGCTGGAGCTGGGCCATCATCGCGGCCGGGGAACCGGCCGCCTCGGCCTGGGCATGCGCCTCATCCAACTGGGCCTGGCCGGCGTCGAGCTGCTCCTGCCCGGAGTCCAGCTCGGTCTGCGCCGCGTCCAGCTGGGCCACGGCGTCGTCCAGCTGGGCCTGGCCGTCCTCCAGCTGCTGGCGGCCGTCCTCGAGTTCGGCGCGGCCGTCCTCCAAGTCCTGCTGCCCGTCCGCCTTCTGCTGTTCGGTGGTGAAGGGGTCCAGGGTGGAGTCGACCCCCTCGAGGTCCCCGACCTCGGCCATCAGGTCGGTGATCTGCTGTTCCTGCTCCGCCGTGAACTCGGAGCCGTCCGCAGTGCGGAACACCACGGACCCGGCGCCGTTGGCCGCCTCCGGGAACTCCTCGGTCAGCCGGTCGGTGACCTGGCTGGTGGGGGTTCCCGGGATGGTGATGGAGGAGGTCAGGGTCCCGCCGAAGGCGAGGAAGCCGCCCACGGCCAGCGCCAGCACCACCAGCCAGCTGCTGATCACGGTCCACGGGCGCTTGGAGGACCCGAAGCCGAGTCGGTAGAGCAGTTCAGCCATGAGGCGTTACTCCTTGAGGAGATGAATGGGCGGCCAGGAGAGTCGGCGGACGGGTCATGCGGCGGCCTGCTGCCACCCAACACGTCCGGCAATGACTATAGTAGACGGAACGTCTCGTCTCGAAATGATCGGTGTGAGGTGAGCCATGAACCGCAGGTCATAGGCTGGCGGACAGATCAGCTGGTGGACGGATCACAGGAGCAGGAGGGCGTCATTGAGTGTCGGGGCGGAGAAGCCGGTGGAGCACCGGGGCCGGCCGCGCAGCGAGAAGTCGCGCGTGGCCGTGCTTAAGGCGGCAGCGGACCTGATGGTCGGCTGCGGGTTCCATGAGCTCACGATCGAGGGGATCGCCGCCGCGGCGGGAGTCGGCAAGCAGACCATCTACCGCTGGTGGGGCTCCAAGGCCGGCGTGGTGGTCGAGGCCCTGGCCGAGGGCTTCCTGGAGATGCCCCTCGGGGTGCCCGAGGACACCGGTGACCTGCGCGGAGACCTGGGGGCCTGGCTTGCGGCGCTCAAGTCCGAGATCGAGGCGCCGGAGGTCTCCCGCCTCATCCAGACGATCATGTCCGCCCTGACCTCCGCCGGGGAAACCTCCGCCGCCATGCACTCGGCCCTGGTGCAGCCGATCATGGCCGGGCTGGACGCCCGGTTCCAGGAGCACGGCCGGAACCATCCCGGGGGGCTGGCCGCGCCGCCGCAGTTCCTCGCCGAGACGGTGGGGGCGAGCCTGCTGCTGCGCTTGATGTTCTCCCGGCCCCTGACCACCGAGTGGATCGACCAGCTGTTGGACCTCGTGGTTCCGTCCGGGAGACCTGACTCACCGTAAGCTGGGGTGATGCTCTGGCCCACCGCCGAGTTCGGCATCTTCCCCGACTGGTTGACCGTGCTCTTCTGGATCATCGACGTCGGTATCCGCATCCTGCTGCTCGGTATCGTCCCCGGTGGCCGCCGCCCCGCGGTGGCAATGGCGTGGCTGCTCATCATCTTCTTCCTGCCGCTGCCCGGCCTCATCCTGTTCCTGCTGCTGGGCTCCTTCCGGCTCGGCGGCCAGCGCCGATCCCGCCAGAAGGCGGTCAACGAGGCGCTCGGCCAGGCCACCGCCCACCTGCAGTTGCCCAACGACGCCGGCATGGCCCCGCGCTACGTGGTGGGGGCGGCGCGCTTGACCCGGAACCTGACGAGCTTTCCGATGCTGGACGGCAACGAGTTCGAGTACCTCACCGACTACCGGGCGTCCATGCAGAGGATGGCCGCGGACATCGATAGGGCCCAGGACTACGTCCACCTGATGTTCTACATCCTCGCTGATGACCCGAAGGACCGGCAGGGGTACTCCTCCGTGGTGCTCGAGGCCCTGGAGCGGGCCCATGACCGGGGCGTGACGGTGCGGATCCTCTTCGACCACATCGGCTCGATGCGGGTCAAGGGCTACCGACAGCTGCGGCGGCGGCTGGATGCGGCCGGGCTCGAATACCACCTGGCGATGCCCGTGCTGCCTTGGCGTGGCAAATACCAGCGCCCGGACCTGCGCAATCACCGCAAGATCCTCATCGTGGACGGCCTGGTGGGCTATACCGGCTCGCAGAACCTCGTGGAGCCCGGCTACAAGCGGGCCTCGTCCCACGCGATGGGCCGGGAATGGGTGGACCTGATGAGCCGCATCACCGGCCCCGTGGTCGCCTCGCTCGACGTGGTGTTCGTGACCGACTGGTTCGCCGAGACCGGTGACGAGCTCGAAGGCCGGTTCCGCGAACCCGACCTCTCCGAGCTCGAGGTGGACGATGGCAGCATTGCCCAGGTCATCCCCTCGGGCCCCGGATTCTCCAATGAGAACAACCTGCGCGTGTTCAACCATCTGTTCTATTCAGCCCGGGAGCGCCTCGTGGTGGTCTCGCCGTACCTGGTGCCGGACGACTCGATGCTCTACGCCCTGACCACCGCGGCCCAGCGCGGGGTGGACGTGGAACTGTTCGTCTGCCGCAAGGCGGACCAGTTCATGGTCCACCATGCCCAGCAGTCCTACTATGACGCGCTGTTGAAGGCCGGCATCCGGATCTTCCGCTATCCGGACCCCAACGTGCTGCACGCCAAGCTGTTCACCGTGGACAACGACGTGGCGGTCTTCGGCTCCTCCAACATGGACATGCGCTCCTTCTCCCTGAACATGGAGGTCTCGGTGCTGACCGTCGGCTCCGAGACGGTGGAGGCGCTGCAACCCGTGATCGAGGATTACCGGTCCGTGTCCGAGGAACTGACGCTGGCGGAATGGCAGGGCCGGCCGCGTGCCCAGCGCTGGGTGGACAACGTCTTCCGCCTGACCTCGGCCCTGCAGTGACCACTTTGCGGGCAGAGATGAGTACTCATTTCTGCCCGCAAAGCTGATGGAGCGGTGCCGCACGACAGTCTCGTGCGGAGCCCGGTGCTGCGGAGGGGCTGGTGTCAGGCGTCCGGGAAGGCCGAGCCGAGCACCCTCAGCACCCCGTGGGCCTTGGTCCGCACCTCGTCCCACTCCTCCTCCGGCACCGAGTCCGCGGTGATGGCCCCGCCCACGCCGAGCGAGAGGTGCGTGCGCCCGGATTCCCCCGGATCCGACGCCGGCCATGCCGGTTCCGGAGTCCCCACCGGTTCCGCGGTCCCCACCGGCACCGCGACCAGCGTGCGGATCAGCACGTTCAAGTCGGCCGCACCGTCGGCGGAGAGGTAGCCGGCGACCCCCGAGTACACCCCGCGGGGCCCCGCTTCAAGGTCCTCGAGGATGTCCATGGTGGAGATCTTCGGGGCGCCGGTCATCGACCCGGGCGGGAAGGCCGCGGCGAGCGCGTCGGCCCGCGGCACACCGGGCTGCAGCTGGGCGGTCACCGTGGAGACCATCTGGTGCACCGTCGGGTACGACTCGATCGCGCACACCCGTGTGGTCGCCAGTGTCCCCGGCCGGGCGAATCGCGAGAGGTCGTTGCGGGCCAGGTCCGTGATCATGATGTTCTCGGCCCGGTCCTTGGGGGAGGACGCCAGCTCCTCGGCCAGCGCGCGGTCCTCGTCCGGCGTGGCCCCGCGCGGGCGCGTTCCCTTGATCGGCTCCGTCACCAGCCAGCCTCCCGCCGCCCTCGAGGAGACGGAGAGGAATCGCTCGGGGCTGGTGGAGAGGATCTGCACCGGCTCGCTCCCGGTCTGAGGTTCGCTGCCCGTCCCGGCCCCGCGCCCGACGCCGGCCCTGGTCACCTGGGCGCGCAAGTACAGGGTGAACGGAGCCCGGTTCGCCTCGGCGAGCCGCTGGTAGGTGGACCAGCCGTCGAAGGAGTCCACCGTGGACTCCAGGGCCGTGGTCAGGCAGACCTCGTAGGTGTTCCCCTCGTGGATCTCATCCTGGGCCGCCCGGATCTTGGCCAGGTACTCCTCACGGGAATCCCGCACGGTGAAGACCGGGGGAGCGGCGGGCGATGCGCCGGGCCGCCTCTCCGAGCGCTCAGCCGACAGCCCCTCCGGCAGTCCGCCCACCACCCGGTCCGCCCACTCCGGCCCGCTCCGGTCGTCGGCGGACCAGAAGAGGGTCGTGGTGCCGGCCACATGATCCACGCTGGCGCCCCGCTCCGGGCGGAACAGCAGTGCTTCGGGTACGGTCGGCGCCGCCTCATCGGCAGCCGCAGCCAGCGTTGCGGCGCCGTCCGGGGACCCGGCCTCGCGTTTGATGCCATAGCCGATCCAGCCCATCCAGCCGGGTTGGAACGGGCTGTCCTCAGGGCCGGGGCCGGTGGGCCAGACCGTGGCCAGCCACGGGAAGAACGCCCCGGGGTGCCGCAGGGTGAGGAGGCCGGAGGAGACGGTGGTGACGCCGTCCGTGTGGGTCGCGACGGTCGAAGAGTCGGTGGCCAGGCCGATGAGCGAGTACCGGCTGCGCTCTGGTGAGGGGGTGACGTCCCGGTCCGAGCTCTCCAGCAGCAGGGCGGTCGCGGCCTCCGGTCCGCCCATGGCGGCGAACAGCGCCCTCGGCTCGGCGGCCGTGGACAGGGTGCGGCGTTCCCACTGGGACGGGCCGGGCGCCGGCACGAGGGCGAGCGCGGCTTCCCAGCCGGGCAGGGAGCGCAGGCCCTCCACCAGGTCGGCTGCGGCCCGCGGCGTGGGTCCGTGGCCGTCGAGGGTCAGCCAGGCTGCCTCCGCCACCTCGTCACCGGCGAGGTAGGTGTCCTCCTGCGCGGCCCATCGCTCCCAGTGTGCGGCGAAGGTCTCGCCGTCACGCCGCAGGGCCCGCCACTTGCGCTCGCCGTCATCCATGGCCACCCAGGCCACGGCATCCAGGTGCGGACGGGCGTTCCGGTTCCCGGCCCCCACGCCCTCGAGGATCACGACGTCGGCCGGCGGGGTGGCATCCGCGCGTCCCGGCGCATCAGCGGTCCAGTCCCACCAGGTCCACCGGGCGGTGCGGCCCTGGGCGAGCGGGGCGACGACGTCGTGGGCGTAGGTGTCCAGCGAGGCGACGAGGCCGTCCCAACCGGGATAGATGGAGTCCAGGTGGAAGACGGCGACCTCCAGGTGGGGCCGCAACAACGCGGCCGTCTCCACGGCGAGGGAGGTCTTGCCGGCGCCGGAGCGGCCGTCGATCGCCAGCAGGAGGGGAGGTCGAGGTCGCCCTCCCGCGGTCTCCGTGCGGGTTTCGGAACGAGCGGTGGGTGTCATGACTGGACGTGGGTGGGCGGTGGGCCCGCCGGGGCCTCGAAGGAGTCAAGGGCCTCAGTGGCCGCCGCCAGGACCTCGATGGCGGTCTGCATCTGTTCCGGAGTGAAAGCGGACAGGCGGTCGGCTATGGTGCGGGCCATCGGCATGAAGATCTTCCGACCGTCCACGGCGGCGGTGTCCGTGTGGGAGATGCTGACCCGGCGCCGGTCCGTGGTGGACGGGGTGCGCTCGGCATGGCCGTTGGCGACCAAGCGGTCCACGAGGGCCGTGGTGGAGGCGGACGTGAGACTCAACATCCGCCCGAGGTCGGTGGGGCTGGTGTTCAGGCCAGCTGCCTGACGTTGCATGAGGATGGTGAGGGCGCGCAGGTCGGTACGGTGCAGGCCGCTGCGGTGGCCGGCGGCGTCGGTGGTCCGGTCCGCCACTTCGGCATACCGCCGCAGGGCGTGGATCAACTGGAAGAGCTCCGAAGGCTCCTGTCCGGAGTGCGACATGGGGGCCTCCTTCCGCCGGTGTCTGACGCCCCAGTCTACTGAGCGGCGGTGACCAGGATTTAACTCGACATCAAACTCGACAGCAGGTATCTCGATCATCGAGTGAATGCGCTAGCGTAGGGCTCATGCCAGAGAACCCCCGACATCGGGCCGAGCCTGAAGCCGCCGACATCCAGCCGGGCCGTCAGTCAGGCCCACCGTCAGATCGCCGGCCTGAGCACCGCGCCAAGGACCGGGCCGAGAGCCGGCCCACGGATCGGCCGGAGGGCCATTCGGGCCAGGAGCAGAACCGTCCCTGGGGCAAGGTGTGGATCCGGGTGGTGGTCGCCGCCGTCCTGGTCCTGGCCTGGTTGGCTGGCACCGGCCTGGGTGGACCGACCTTCGGCAAGCTCGGGGAGGTCTCCTCCAATGACCAGTCCACGTTCCTGCCGGCCTCCGCCGAATCCACGCAGGCCGGGGAATGGGTCTCCCAGTTCACGGACAGTGAGCAGATCCCCGCACTCGTGGTCCTCGGTCTGCCGGACGGACAGGCGCTCGCCGAGGGTGCCGAGTCTGCCGGTGAGATGGAGGCGCTGGCCGGATTCGGTGAAGAACTCGGTGCCGTGGAGGGCGTGGACCAGATCATCGGCCCGGTGCCCTCGGAGGACCGGGAGGCTGTGCAGTACATCGCCCTCGTCAACACGGAGTCGGCCGAGTCGGACGCGGTGGTCGAGGATCTCCGGACCGTGGCAGCCAACTCCCAGGCGGACCTGGCCGGCGCGGGCAACGGGGGTCTGGATGGAGCCGAGGTCCACGTGGCCGGGCCCGCCGGACTCGCTGCCGACCTGGCCGGTGCGTTCGCCGGCATTGACGGGATCCTGCTGGCCGTGGCGCTCAGCGTGGTGTTCGTGATCCTGGTGCTGGTCTACCGCTCCGTGCTGCTGCCCCTGCTGGTGCTGTTCAACTCCGTGGCGGCCCTGTGTGTGGCCATCCTCGCGATCTACTGGATGGCCGCCGAGGGGTGGATCGCCCTGAACGGCCAGTCGCAGGGGATTCTCTCGATCCTGGTGATCGGCGCCGCCACGGACTACTCCCTGCTGATGGTGGCCCGGTACCGAGAGGAGCTGCGCGTCCGGACGAAGGTGGCCACGGCCGTGCGGAACGCCTGGAAGGGGTCCTTCGAGCCCATCACCGCCTCGGCGGCCACGGTGGCGATCGCCCTGTTGTGCCTGCTCTTCTCCGACCTCAACTCGAACCGCTCCCTCGGCCCGATCGCGGCCTCGGGCATCGTCCTGGCCTGGGCGGCATCCCTGACCTTCCTGCCGGCGGTGCTGTACCTCGTGGGGCGTGCTGCCTTCTGGCCCTCGATTCCCCGGCCGGGCGCCGTGTCCCGCAAGGACGCTCGGTTCCGCCAGCCCGTCGATGCGAACGGCACACCGATCCGCGGGCTCGAGTCCAACCACGGCGTGTGGACCAGGATCGGCGCCCTGGTGGCACGCCGTCCCCGCGCCGTGTGGATGATCACCGCCGCGGTGCTGTTGGTGGGAGCGGCTGGCATCACTCAGCTCCAGACCAGCGGCGTCCCGCAGACCGAAGTCCTGCTGGGCGAGAGTGACGGCAAGGCCGGGCAGGTGGTGCTCGAAGACCACTTCGACGCCGGCACCGGCGCCCCGGCCACGATCATCGCCCCCGTAGACCGTGCGGACGAGGTCCTCGAGGACGTCCAGAACACGGACCGCGTCGCCTCCGCCTACCTCACCGCCGAGGGTGGCGGCCCGGCAGGTGCCGGACAGGGCGGCCCGCCAGCCGAGCCGCTCGAGGTCGACGGCCGCGTCTACTTGCAGGCGACCCTCGCGGATCCCGCGGACTCGATGGAGGCCGAGCAGACCGTCGTCGAGCTCCGGGAGAGCCTGCACGCCTTGGACGCGGGAATCCTGGTCGGCGGGACCACCGCCACCAACCTGGACACCAACACCACGGCGCAGGCCGATGTGCGGACCATCATCCCGCTCGTGCTGATCGTGGTGCTGGTCATCCTCATGGTCCTGTTGCGCTCCGTCATTGCGCCGATCCTGCTGGTGCTGGCCACCGTGCTCAGCTTCGGTACCGCCATCGGCGTCTCGGCACTCGTGTTCAACCACGTGCTGGGCTTTTCGGGGGCCGATCCCACGGTGCCGCTCTACGGCTTCGTGTTCCTCGTGGCGCTCGGCGTGGACTACACGATCTTCCTCATGACCCGGGCCCGGGAGGAGGCGTTCTCCCTCGGCACCCGGGCCGGCGTGCTCAAGGCCCTGACCGTGACCGGTGGAGTCATCACCTCGGCCGGCGTCGTGCTGGCGGCCACCTTCGCAGCGCTCGTGGTCATCCCGCTGATGTTCATGGTGCAACTGGCGTTCATCGTGGCCTTCGGTGTCCTGTTGGACACCTTCCTGGTCCGCTCACTCGTGGTCCCGGCGCTCACGTATGACATCGGGCCGAAGGTCTGGTGGCCCTCGAAGCTCTCGCGGCGTGGGCGAGACCTGGAGCCCGCCGAATCGGTCGCGGAAGACATTCCGGAGCCGGAGAAGGTCCGCTGAGGCCGGTCCGCTGACGCCGGTTGAGGCAGGCGACTGCCGATGAGAACCCGGAGGACACCAGAAGTGCCGGGCCACCCAGTGATGCACTGGGTGGCCCGGCACTTTTCGTCGGGGTCCGGTTGTCGCCCGGTGGTAGCCCGGGGCCTCTCAGTTCTGGTGCTTCAGCTCCCCGCCGGTGTTGCTGATGAAAGAGCGGAGGAACCACTGGAACAGCTCCAGCTCGCGGGTCTGGCCGACCAGCAGGTCCTCGGCCATCGGGTCGATCTTGCCGACCTCGTCGATGGCGTTGCGGTGGTCGGCGATCACGCCGTCGTAGACCTTGTCCAGGGCGGAGATGTGGGTCAGGGTGTCGGCGCGGCCCAGAGCGTAGTCGTCCCAGGTGCGTTCACTGGTGATGGCGCCGGGGGTGCCCTTGGGGGACAGGCCCATGGTGGCCACGCGCTCGGCGACCTCGTCCACGAACCCGCGCACCACGTCGACCTGGGGGTCGAGCATCTCGTGGACGGCGATGAAGTTCGGGCCCACCACGTTCCAGTGGGCGTGCTTCAGGGTGAGCTGGAGATCGTTGAGGGCATGCAGGCGCATCTGAAGGATCTCGGCGACGCGGTGGCCGTCTTCGATCTCGATGCCGGGAACGGTGTACTTGGATGAAATCTCGTTGGCCTTCTTGGTTGCCTTGGCCTGAGTATCCTTCGCTGCCATCGTGACTCCTTTCCGTGCGGCGCCGACTGTCGGAACTGCATTGCGCCGCTGTGTCGATGCCCTTACTCAAACACCCCGGTAGCTTCCCCACAAGGAAACGAAGCCTAGCCTTAGTTATTTTGACCTACTCAAAACAATGCAGGACATTCCAGGTGATCCTGCGGTCGTCGCCCGTGGGTGTGGACGGAGAATGTCATGGGCCCCGGCGGGAATGGATCCCGGAAGCCCGTGGTTATCTTCATCGAAGGCAAAGTTGAGTCAGGTTGGCTCAAGGCAGATTGACAGGAACCTCCTGGTCATGAAACCTTGAGTCTTGAACGCTCAGGTGACTGGATGGCGGGGAAGCCCGCAGGCCCCGGCCATCAGTCCGGCACCATGCGGCGTCCCGGCTCTCGTAGCCCTCGAACCGTCCGTCAAGGAAAGGAACCGCCCATGTCCCGTGCAGTGGGAATCGACCTCGGCACCACCAACTCTGTCGTCTCCGTCCTGGAGGGTGGCGACCCCGTCGTCATCGCAAACGCCGAAGGCTCCCGGACCACCCCGTCCGTCGTCGCCTTCTCGAAGTCCGGCGAGGTCCTCGTCGGTGAGATCGCCAAGCGCCAGGCCGTGAACAACCCCGAGCGCACCCTCGCCTCCGTCAAGCGCCACATGGGCACTGACTGGAGCACCGAGATGGATGGCAAGAAGTACACCGCGCAGGAGATCTCCGCGCGCACCCTGATGAAGCTCAAGCACGACGCCGAGGATTACCTGGGCGAGAAGGTCACCGACGCGGTCATCACCGTGCCGGCCTACTTCAACGACGCTGAGCGTCAGGCCACCAAGGAAGCCGGCGAGATCGCTGGCCTCAAGGTCTCCCGCATCATCAACGAGCCGACGGCGGCCGCACTGGCCTACGGCTTGGAGAAGGGCAAGGAGGACGAGCTCATCCTGGTCTTCGACCTCGGCGGCGGCACCTTCGACGTCTCCCTGCTCGAAGTGGGCAAGGACGAGGACGACTTCTCCACCATCCAGGTCCGCTCCACGTCCGGTGACAACCGCCTCGGCGGCGACGACTGGGACCAGCGGATCGTCGACTGGCTGCTGAGCCAGGCCAAGTCCAAGGGTGCCGACCTGTCCAAGGACAAGATCGCACTGCAGCGTCTGAAGGAAGCCGCCGAGCAGGCCAAGAAGGAGCTGTCCTCCGCCACCTCCACCAACATCTCGCTGCAGTACCTGTCCGTGACCGCGGACGGCCCGGTGCACCTGGACGAGCACCTGTCCCGCGCCAAGTTCCAGGACCTGACCAAGGACCTGCTTGAGCGCACCCGCAAGCCGTTCGAGGACGTCATCAAGGAAGCCGGCGTGTCCGTCAAGGAGATCGACCACGTGGTCCTCGTGGGCGGTTCCACCCGCATGCCGGCCGTGGCGGAGCTCGTCACCGAGATGACCGGCGGCCAGGAGCCGAACAAGGGCGTCAACCCGGACGAGGTCGTGGCCGTGGGCGCCGCCCTGCAGGCCGGTGTGCTCGCCGGTGAGCGCAAGGACGTGCTGCTGATCGACGTCACCCCGCTGTCCCTGGGCATTGAGACCAAGGGTGGCGTGATGACCAAGCTCATCGAGCGCAACACCGCGATCCCGACCAAGCGGTCCGAGACCTTCACGACCGCTGAGGACAACCAGCCCTCCGTGTCCATCCAGGTCTTCCAGGGCGAGCGTGAGTTCACCCGGGACAACAAGCCGCTGGGCACCTTCGAGCTGACCGGCATCGCACCGGCCCCGCGCGGCATGCCGCAGGTCGAGGTCACCTTTGACATCGACGCCAACGGCATCGTCCACGTCTCCGCGAAGGACAAGGGCACCGGTACCGAGCAGTCCATGACCATCACCGGCGGCACCTCGCTGTCCGATGACGACATCGACCGCATGGTGAAGGACG
The DNA here is from genome assembly GCF_003386075.1 of Citricoccus muralis. Lineage (GTDB taxonomy): Bacteria > Actinomycetota > Actinomycetes > Actinomycetales > Micrococcaceae > Citricoccus > Citricoccus muralis. The sequence goes on along the minus strand of NZ_QREH01000001.1, from coordinate 2,124,114 downwards.
CCGAGGCCCACGCCGCGGAGGACAAGGAGCGCCGCGAGGCTGCCGACCGCCGCAACCAGGCCGAGCAGACCGCGTACTCCGTGGACAAGTTGCTCGCGGACAACGGGGACAAGCTGCCCGAGGACATCAAGACGGAGGTCCAGGCCGACGTCGACGCCCTCAAGGCAGCCCTGGAGAAGCAGGACAACGACGATGAGGTGAAGGCCGCCTACGAGAAGCTGCAGGCGTCCCAGACCAAGATCGGTGAGGCCCTGTACGCCTCCCAGGCTTCGGAAGCCGGCGCTGCCGGGGCCGAGGGTGCTGCCGACTCCGGCGCGGCCGGCGAAGACGAGGACATCGTCGACGCCGAGGTCGTGGACGAGGAGGAGCCGAAGGACGGCGAGTCCAAGGACGAGTCCAAGTAAGGCTCTTCCCCCATCGTTGATCCCTAGCTGATACCCGGCCCGTCGTCCGACGGCGGGCCACCGGACCCGGGCCGGTCGGACCCTGTCCCTGCACTGTCGCAGGCAGGGCCGGCCGGCCCCGGGGGTACCGGAGGAAAGGACCCCAGACCATGCCGAACCACGGTAATGAAGAAGACCGCGAGCGCGAGGAGCCGGTGAGCTTCCAGGACAAGCGCCGGATCGACCCGATGACCGGGAAGGTCCGCGAACCGGCGGACCAGTCCGCCGGTGACGCCGCTGAAGACCCAGCCAACACTGACAACGACGCCGGCCCCGCTGCGGCGGACGCGGACGGAGACGCGCTCTCCCAGGCCGAGCAGATCCTCAACAGCGTCGCCGATGCCTCCGATGAGGGCGTCACCGGCGCCCAGGACCCGGAGCTGGCCAGCGCCACCGCCCGCGAGGAGGAGCTGCGCAATGACCTGTTGCGCGTCCAGGCCGAGTTCGTGAACTACAAGCGCCGCGTGGACCGGGACCGGGACGTGTCCAAGGACAACGCCATCCAGTCCGTCCTGACGGCTCTGCTGCCCGTGCTGGATGACCTGGACGCCGCGCGCGCCGCGGGTGACCTCACCGAGGGTCCCTTCGCGGCGATCGCCACCAAGTTCAGCTCGGTGCTCACCGGCTTCGGGCTGGAGCGGCAGGACCAGGACTCCCTGGTCGGCCAGCCGTTCGACCCGGCCCGCCATGAGGCCATGCTGCGCCAGCCGAGCCAGGAGATCCCGGAGGAGCACGTCGTACAGGTGTTCCGCAACGGCTATCTCCGCGGTGAGCGCGTCCTGCGCGCCGCCCAGGTGATGGTCTCCGCCGGCGAAGGCTGACCAGACCTCCGCCAGACAGGAAAGGAGGCACCATGGCCTCACAGGATTGGGTGGACAAGGACTTCTACGCCGTCCTCGGTGTCTCCAAGGACGCCTCGGAAGCGGACATCAAGAAGGCCTACCGGAAGCTGGCCCGCAAGTATCATCCGGACCAGAACCCCGGTGACGATGCCGCCGAGAAGAAGTTCAAGGAGGTCACGGAGGCCAATTCCGTGCTCTCCGACCCGGAGGAGCGTCAGCAGTACGACGCGATCCGGGCGATGGGATCCGGAGCGCGGTTCTCCGCTCCCGGTTCCGGCGCGGGCGGCCCTGCCGGCGGCGGCTTCGAGGACATGTTCGGCGGACTGTTCAACACCGGAGCCGACCGCGGCCGTTCCGGGCCGACCACCGGGGACATCCCGCCTGAGTTCGCCGATCTGTTCGGTGGCTTCGGCGGCCGCTCCGGTGGTTTCGGCGGCCGGCCCGGCGGGGGCGGCTTCGGCGGGCCTCCGACCAAAGGCGCAGATCGCACTGCCAGTACGAGCATCTCCTTCGCCGGGGCGATGCGCGGCACCACCATCTCCCTGCGGGCGGCGGACGGCGAGGTCATCGACGTCCGGATACCCGCCGGCATCAAGGACGGCCAGAAGGTCCGGTCCCGTGGCAAGGGCTCGCCCGGGGCCGCCGGTGCCGGGGACCTGATCGTCACCGTCAGCGTGAAGGACCACCCGTTCTTCCACCGTGACGGCAACAACCTGCGCGTCCAGGTGCCCATCTCCTTCGATGAGGCTGCCCTCGGCGCCACGATCGAGGTGCCCACGCTGGACGGCTCCGTGAGGGTCAAGGTTCCCGCCGGCTCGTCCTCCGGTCGCGTGCTGCGCGTCAAGGGACGCGGCGTGAAGTCCTCCAAGGGCTCGACGCCGGCCGGAGACCTCCTGGTCGAGCTCCAGGTCGAGGTGCCCTCATCCCTGTCCGATGACGCCCGTGCCGCCGTGGAGGCCTTCGCCGCCGCGACGGCGGGACACCATCCGAGGGCGGGGCTGGCGGGCAAGGCCCGGCTGTGACCACGTTCTGGGAGGAGCCGATCTATGTCATCTCGGTGGCAGCCGAGCTGGCGGACATGCACCCGCAGACCCTGCGCCAGTATGACCGGATCGGACTGGTGGTCCCGCAGCGCCAGGGCGGCCGGCAACGCCGCTATTCCCGGCAGGACGTGGACCGTCTCCGCACCATCCAGCAGCTCAGCCGGGACGGTGTCTCCCTGGAGGGCATCCGCCGGGTCGTGGAGCTGCAGGGCGAGGTCGAGCAGCTGCAGAACACCGTGGCGGAACTCGCCGGGCAGATCCAGGCCTTCCAGGCCTATGCCCGCTACCCCCGCGTGTTCACCGCCGGAGCCACCGGGGACGTGACCAGTACCTTCGACGCCGGCTCGGAGGGATCGCAGCACGCCTCCCGGGCCCGGGACGCGGAGACCGCGGCGACCATCGAACGCGCCCGCCGGGCCGCCCGGTGGCGCCGTCCGGCCGCGGCCCTGACCGCCGCTCCCGGCATCTTCGAGATCACCGCGGGCCCCGGCCCCGCCTCCGGCAGCACGGTCGGGAGCCGGCACTACCCCGCCGAAAGATCGGAACCGCGACCCGGCACGACGACGTCCACGGTGCGGATATGGAAACGCCAGGGCTGAGGCCGGAACGGCCAGTGGACCCCGAGGACCCCGCCGACCTCGCGGACCCTGCCGGGCCGTCAACGCCTGCCGAACCTGCCGAGTCTGACGGGCCGGACAAGCCGGTCACGTCGGTGGCTCGCCGGGACATCTGGGACGCCGCCGAGCGGGAGGCCACCCGGGCCCGACTCCGGGCGGACCTGCGACGTCGACAAAGCCTGGGCGCACGCCAGAAGTCCGCCCTGGACGGTCTGGTGCACGCCTTGAAACCCGGCTCCATGGACCGCTCCTACCCGGAGCGGCATCTGCTGGCCTATGACCTCGGCACGGCCCTGCGGCCGGCCTCCGCTGCCATCGCCGTGGGGGAGCCGACCACCGCCAGCCATCTGACCTGGCAGGTCTCCGGCATGGGGATCTTCGTGCACACGGCCATGTGGGGGTCCGTCCGGGAGGCCGGACAATTGTGGGCCGCCCAGCGGGAGGCCGGGGCACCATTGCCATGCGTGGTGGCCTGGCTCGGCTACAACCCGCCCGGCCCCTGGGGTGTGCTGTCCGGTCAGTCCGCCCTGCGTGGGGGAGCCCGGCTGGCCCGTCACCTGGACGGCTGGTTCGACTACCGCGAGCGGCTCGCTGCGAGCTCCGCGCTGGCCGCTGAGACCGGCTCGTCGGCTGGGACCGGCTTGCCCCCTGCAATCGCACCGGGCGCTGGGACCGGACCGGCCGGCGTCGGACCCCGGGCCAGACCGGCCGCACTTCCGCACACTGCCGTGGAAGCCCATTCGTACGGGAGCGTGGTGGCCGCGCGGGCCCTGCAGATCCTGCAGCGGCGCGAACCGCCGCGCAGCCTGGACGCGCTGGTGGTGTCCGGCGTGGTGGGTCTGCCCCGCGACCTGGCGGGGGATCCCGGGAAGCTGGGGCTGACGGCTGAGCACATCTACCTCGCCCTGGCGGAGACCGATTACCTGTCCCGGCTGGGGCGGCTGCTCTCGCGGCGGCCACGCTGGACCCGGTTCACACCGCTGGACGTTGGGGCGGATGACTTGCGTGGTCTCGCCGGCGTGGTCGGGCACAACACCTCGCGGCATCGGCCTGATGCCGGTCCGATTCACCGCGGCTTCGGCTACCGGGACGTGGGAACCACCTCGCTGTACCGCATCGCCCGTGCGACGGCGGGCCTGCCCCTCGACTGAATCTCGGGCCCATCGTGGCGCCGCCGGAGGACAAGAACGCCCCGTCCTCCGCCGGTGGCTGGCGGGGAACGGGGCGTTTCGCACTGCCTGAACGGCAGTCTGGACGGCGGCCTGAACGGCAGTCAGGGCACCGCCGGAATCAGCTGGTGGACGTTCCCCGGCCCGGCTGGCGGTCCTGGGTCCCGGAGTCCGCGATCTGATCCTGGCTGGATGCCCCGTCAACGGAGGCGTCGGCGGTGCTGCTGGTCGTGGCGGCGAGAGGCTCGGTGCCCTCCGGCGTCCAGCCGTCGGCGTAGGTGCCGGTCTCGTAGTCGTAGTCGACCGGCTGACCCTCCTCGTCGGTGCGCTGGTACCACTCGGTGACCTGATCAGAAGTGGAGTCGAAGTCGGCACCGGCGCCGCGACCTTCGGGGGCCTCGCGCACGGAGATCTCGAAGTCGTCACCGTGCTCCTCGATGCCGCGACGCACGGCGTTCTTGATGGCCGTCTTGGCGTAGTCGCGGCGGATGGCCTCGGGGTCCGTGGACAGGTCCCGCAGGAAGGCGACCACCATGAGCAGCAGGATGACGGAGAACGGCAGGGCGATGAGGATGGTCAGATTCTGCAGGCCCGTCAGGACGGTCTCGCCGCCGACCAGCAGCATCACCACCGCGATGCCCATCATGCACAGGCCCCAGAAGACCACCACGAGCTTGTTGGGTTCTGGGTTGCCGCGGGAGGACATGGTGCCCATCACCACCGAGGCCGAGTCGGCCGAGGTGACGAAGAAGATGGCCAGCACCGCGATCACGATGAAGGGGGTGATCTGGGACAGTGGCAACTGGTCGAACAGGGTGAACAGCAGGGACTCCGCGGAGGCCGAGCCATCGGTGCCCTCCACGCCGTTGCGGTTCATCCAGATGGCGGCGCCGCCGAAGATGGTGAAGGCGAAGACCAGGATGGAGGTCGGTACGCCCATGACCACCAGGACGAACTCCCGCAGCGTCCGGCCGCGGGAGATGCGGGCGATGAAGACGCCGACGAAGGGCGTCCAGGCGATCCACCAAGCCCAGTAGAACCCCGTCCAGACGGACTGGAAGTCCACGGTGTCCGCACCCCAGGACAGGGACTTGCCCATCATGGAGAACATCTCGTCCGCGTACTCCATGACGCCCGACGGGAGCAGATTCAGCAGGAACAGGGTGGGCCCGGCGATGAACACGAACAGGACCAGGCCCAGCGTCATCAGGATGTTGATGTTGGACAGGTAGCGGATGCCGCGGGCCACGCCGGAGACGGCGCTGATGACGAAGGCCGCGGTGAGCACCGCCAGGATGATGATCAACCCGTTGTTGCCCAGGGGTCCGGCTCCGGAGATGATCTCCACGCCCTGGCCGATCTGGATGGCGGCCAGTCCGAGCGTCGCCGCGGTGCCGAAGAGGGTGGCGATGATCGCGAAGATGTCGACGATCTTGCCCGCCAGTCCTTCGGTCTGCCGAGCCCCGAAGAGGCTCCGGAACACCGAGCTGATCAGGGGGACGCGGCCGCGCCGGTAGGAGGCGTAGGCGATGGCGCCGCCGACCAAGGCGTACATGGCCCAGGCGTGCAGGCCCCAGTGGAAGTGGGACTGGGCCATGGCCTGGTGCAGGGCGGAGTCCGATCCGGCGGCCACGGTGTCCGGCGGCGGAGAGAGGTAATGGGACAGGGGCTCGGAAGGACCGAAGAAGAAGATCCCGACGCCGATCCCCGCACCGAACATCATGGCCACCCATGAGAAGCGGGAGAACTCCGGCTCCTCGTCGTCACGGCCCAGGCGGATCTTGCCGAAACGGCTGAAGCCGATGAACAGCATGGCCCCGAGGGCCACGATGGCGGTGATGTTCAGCAGCCAGCCGGCGTTGGTCATGGACCACCCGAAGGCGGCGGCGGAGACCTCGGACACGGACTCCGGTGACGTGACGCCCCACGCCACGAAGGCCACGATCAGGGCACCCGTGATGCCGAAGACGAGCTTGTCCAGGCCGAAGCGGTTGCGCTGTTCGTCCACACCGATGCCTGGCACCAGTCCGGGGTGGATGTCGTGCGGGTACATCCCGACGGCACCGGAATTCTCCGACGGGCTCTTCGGCAGACCGGGTGTGGCAGGGGAGGGGGTGGTGTCGGGCACCGGGGTCCCTTCGGTTGTGACCCGCCCAGGGTAACGCGCAGACCGGACCTGCCGGGCGCTTCGATGGCGCCCTGGGGGAGGCCGGTGGATGATTCGGCCTCCCAGTATCCCTGCCCGATGGTGTTGGCGCAAAGACGGGGGTGCCGGAGCGGTGCCTTGGGGCGACCTGCCCGGGGCCCTACTCCAGTGTGGGTAGGCGGCTAGAGCCGGACGTACGTGAGATCGAACACGAGCCGCCCCGCGCGCAGCGCCTTGTTCTCGAAACTGGTCAGCGGGCGGCCCTCGAACCGAGGTGCCCAGCCACCCTCGTGGTCCACGGGGTCCTCCAGGCCGGCGCCGGAACTCGCCTCGCTGACCCCGGCACGAGCCGAGCCGGTGCGGGGGGCAATCGGCTGTGCCCCGACCTCCAGTTCCCTGCCCTCCAGCCGGACCCGGGTCAGCGGAGAATCCTCTCCGGCGGCGCGGCCCGGATGGGCGTTGGCCAGCTGCGGGTGGGCCTCCATGGCCGAGCGCATGTGCACGGCGTAGCTGGACCAGTCCGTGGCCAGCCGCAGCACGCCGCCCGGGGCCAGTGCCCTAGCGACGCGGTCGGCGAAGGCCGGGCTGACGAGGCGGCGCTTGTGGTGGCGGGTCTTGTGCCACGGATCCGGGAAGAACACCCAGATCTCCTGCACCCCGCCGGCGGACAATAGGCGGTCCAGGACCTCGGGGGCGTTGGCCTGGACGCCGCGGACGTTTTCCAGGCCCTTGTCCTCGACCCGCACGAGCAGGGCGGCGAGGCCGGGGGTGTAGACCTCCACGGAGATGAAGTCCCACTCCGGGTGGTCGATCGCCCCCTGGGCGGTGGACTCCCCGAGGCCGGAGCCGATGTCCACCACGAGCGGCGCGGTCCGGCCGAAGACCTGGCCCCAGTCGATGTCCGTACCCTCGGCCACGGACGTGGTGGCGCGGTCTCGGGGCACATCCACGATGTACTTGCCGTGAGAACGATCCCACGTCTTCTGGCGGCGCGGGTTCAACCGCTCGCCGCGGCGCACGAAGGACACCGGCTCGGTGCGGTAGAGCTCCGGGTCAGGGCGGTTGTTGTGCCCGTGGGCGTGCTGCGTGGGGGCGGGATGTTCGCTGGACATGAGGAGTTCAAGGATACGGGAGATCAGTGGGGGAACCCGTCAGCGGGTCATCCCTCCGAGGGGATGATCTCCTCCACGGCGGTCAGGAAGTCCCGGACCACCGGCCCGTTGTCATGGCCGCCGCCGAGACCCTCGTTGAAGAACAGGGCCACCGCCAGGTCACCGTGGACCGCGACCAGCCAGGTGTGGGCGAGGTCCTCCCCATCGGCGACGAACTGCGCCGTGCCGGTCTTGGCCAGCACGGGGGCACCGGGGACCGCCTGCAGCATCTCGGCGGTGCCCGTCTCCACCACCCCGGCCATCAACGCCTGCAGCTGCTCGGCCTCCTCGGCGGTGACCCCGGACTCCGGGGCGGCTGGGGCCTCCACGGCCGGATCCGTCACGAAGAGGGGGCGGACCGTCTGCCCGGCGGCCACCGAGGCGGCCACGGTGGCCATGCCCAGCGGGGAAGCCTCCACGACGCCCTGGCCGAAGAGGTTAGCGGCGTGCTCGGTTCCGGTGGAGTCGTCCGGGATGGAACCGAGGAAGGCGGAATCGAGCCCGGTCACCGGCTCGGTGGCCAGCCCCAGGGCCTGGGCGGCCTCGGCCTCGTCAGCGGCGCTGATGTCCTCGTGGGCGCCCACGAAGACGGTGTTGCAGGACTCGGCGAAGGCCTCGGAGAACGGGATCTCGCCCACGGACACATCCGGGTAACCGTCATAGTTGCCCACCACCATGCCGCCCACGTTGAGCGTCTCCGGGCACTGCACCGTGTCCCCGGGGGCCATCCCGGACCGCAGCATGGCCAGGGCGGTGACGACCTTGAAGGTGGAACCCGGCGCGTAGGACCCGGACACGGCCACGGGCCACCCCTCAGGACTGGAGGCCGCGGCGAGCACCTGCCCATCCGAGGGACGCAGGGCCACCAGGCCGGCCGGCACGTCCGAGGCGGCGACGACGGCCTCGGCCTCCTCCTGCACGCGCCGGTTCAGCGTGGACGCCAGGTCCTGGCCGGGGACCGGATCGGTGCTGAAGACCGGCCCATCCGGTGCCGACGGCGTGGCATCTGTGGTGGAGCTGGTGGAACTGGTGGCGTTGGGGGAGCTGGAGCCGTCCGTCCCGGATTCACGGGTGTCCGGCTGGTCCGGGTTGTCGATGGTGATCTGCACCCCGGGAGTTCCGGCCAAGTGGTCCTCCCACGTGGCCTGCAGGCCGGACAGGCCGACCTCGACCCCGGCCTCCAGCTCGCCGCCGGAGGCCTCGATCTGCTCGGCGTTGGGTTCACCGTAGGTGCCCAGCACGTCCCGCGCGAAGGCGCGGGTGGGAGCCAGGACGGCGGTGTCCTCGAGGACCCGCCCGCCCGGGATGGCCAGCAGCTGGTCCGCCGGGATCTCGGTGTCCCCGTTGTTGCGCACGGTGATGGCCTGCACGAAGGCCCTCTCTCCGGCGGCCTCGGCCTGGGCCACGAAGGCGTCCTCGTCCACCCCGGCAACCTCGGCCACCTGGCGGGCGGCCTCGGCCAGGGCCTCGGGGTCATCCGCCTCAAGTTGAGCCTTGTCCAGCCCGAGGATGGCCACGTCCCGTTCCATCATCAGTTCCTCGCCCGCGCCGTCGAGGATGCTGCCGCGCTCGGCGGGGACAGTCGTGAGGTTGACGATGCCGCCCTCGGCCAGTCGCGGCACAACCGTCTCCGGGGTCAGCGCCACGAGCCATTCCTGGGCTTCCTCGTCCCACTGCATCTCGGCCGTGGTCTCATAGGACCAGGTCCGGTCCGAGGCTGTGCCGGCCTCGCTGCTTGCGCTGGCCTCGGTGGCTGTGGCTGGGCTGGCTTGGTCGCTCGCGCTCGCGCTGGACTCGGTGTCTGTGTCTGCCTCGGCGTCTGAGCCAGTGTCAGAGTCATCGCCGGCGAGCTGCCAGTCGACGGTCAGGGTGGCGGTGGCACGGTCGTTGTCCTCGCCATCCACCTCAGCAGAGGCCACGGAGACATTGCGCTCCACGTCCTCCAGATCCGCCAGCGCCTCGGTGAGCTGCTCGGGGACGTCCTCGGACTCCGGCGTCAGGGACACAGTGGAGTAGCCGCCGGAGGAGATCGCACCGGCCAGGGCCGTGGCGGTTTCCTGCGGGGCGGGGCGGGAGTTGCCGAAACAGCCGGTGGCGGTCAGTGCCAGGGCGGCCGAGAGGCCGAGCACTGCTGCCGGACGGCCGAAGCGGGCGGAACCGTGAGGATGGGAGGACCGGCTGGACGGCTGGAGAGGACGGGAGCGGCCCGTTGACTGGTGGTTCTGCATGAAATCTCCTGACAAGGCTCCCGCCAGAGTAGCCGCTGACCCGGACCTGCTGGGAGCATGGTCCCATGAACCGTCCCCTGAACCTCATCCTCAACATCATCTGGTTGGTCTTCGGCGGCCTGTGGCTGGCCGTGGGCTACTTCCTGGCCGGACTCATCTGCTGCATCCTCATCGTCACCATCCCCTTCGGCATCGCCTCGTTCCGGATCGCGGGGTACGCCCTATGGCCCTTCGGCCGCGTGGTGGTGGACACCCAGCCGGGCATGGGCGTCGTCACCGGCCTGGGGAACATCATCTGGTTCATCGTGGCCGGCGTCTGGATCGCCATCGGCCACGTGCTGACCGCCATCCCCATGTTCATCTCGATCATCGGCATCCCGTTGGGCATCGCCAACCTGCGCATGATCCCGGTCTCGCTCCTGCCCCTGGGCAAGAAGGTCATGGACTCCGGTGAGGCGCGCTCGTTGCCGCAGTACCTCCCAGCCGCCCAGGCCGGCTACCGGTAACCCGCCGGACTATCCGAGCGCACGACGTCGGTTGGTGGCCTTCCGCGGAAGGCGACGGGCCGGCGTCGTCCCCCACAGTGGTCCCCACAGCGTGGGTGGGGCCCGTGCGGATGGTTACTTGCGGCCTTGCTGGGAATTGGCGAGGAGGGCCTCCATACGGGCCACGGCCTCGTCTGCCGAGGGCGGCACGTAGTTCGGGTCCTGGGCGCGCCGGCGGTTGCGCAGGATGCGGGCGGTCACCCACCAGACGATGAACACGATCACGGCGATCAGCACGAGGTTGGAGAAGACGTCCGCGTAGTCGGACACCAGGTGCCAGTTGTCCCCGAGCTGGAAGCCCGCCCAGACGAAGATGGTGTTCCAGATGCCGGAGCCGATCAGCGTGAAGAGCGTGAACAGCCACAGGTTCATGCGCTCGATGCCGGCAGGGATGGAGATCAGCGAACGGAAGATCGGAACCATGCGGCCCAGCAGCACGGTCCAGTAGCCGTAGCGGTTGAACCAGCGCTCGGTCTTCTCGACGTCATCGATGTCCACGAGCGGCAGCCAGTCGGCGATCCTGTACAGCCGCCGGCGGCCCAGCCATGCGCCGAGCCCGTAGAGCATCAGAGCGCCCAGCACGGAGCCCACGGTGGCCCAGATCAGGGCCTCCCATGGGCTGAAGGAGCCGCCGGCAGCGGTGAATCCTGCCAGGGGCAGGATCAGTTCGGAGGGGATCGGCGGGAAGAGATTCTCGGCGAAGACGGCGAGCGCCACACCGATCGGGCCGATGGCCTCCATGATCGAGACGACGATGTCACCGAGCCAGCCATAGGAGGCCTCGCCCGTGGACCCGGTGGCGGATCCGGCGGCTGATGCGGTGGCGTTCGAAGGCGTCATGCGCACTATTCTCCCGGACCACGGGGCCGAACACCGAACCGACGGGCCGGGGAGGGCAGGCATAATGGGAGGCATGCGGTTTAAACCCGACGCGGCCGGGCTGGTCGGAGCCCACGTCATGAGTTGGGTCTCACTGTCCCCCAGTTTCATTCCGCGTACGTGGTGGATGACGGCCGTGAACACCGGGATATCCCAGACCTTCGGCTATGTGGTCGGCGCCGCCGGGACGGCAGCGGCCCGGGCCGTCGGCCGGCAGCTCGGGATCGAGATCAGGATCGACGAGGAGAAGGCCCGGCCCGCCACCGAGGCCCTGCCGTGGCTCATGGTCGGCATCAGCGGGCTGTCCTGGCTGCGTAACCTCAGGGCCCAGACCGAGATCGCCGGCCTGATGGAAGCCCGCCCCATCCGCAGCCGAGAGCACATGGTGGGCGTTATCGGCGGCCTGGCCCTGACCGCCGGACTCGTCTCGGTCGGCCGGGGCATCCACGCGATCGCCACCAACCTCTCCTCGGCGCTCAAGCCGGTGATGCCCGCCCCGGTCGCCGCGGCCATCGGCGCGGGGGCCACGGCCACGGGGACGGCCTTCGTGCTGGACAAGGTGGTCTACCGCCGGCTCCTGGAGTGGCTGTCCAAGACCGCCCAGGAGACCAACGCCAAGCTGCTGCCGGGCCGGGTCCCCCCGGTGGAACCCGAACGATCCGGCTCCACCGCCTCCTACGAGGACTGGAGCACCCTGGGGGCCAAGGGGCAGGCCGTCGTCTCGGACGGGCCCCGCGCCGTGGACATCGAAGAGGCCACCGGCAAACCAGCCCTGACACCCATCCGGGCCTATGCCGGGTGGCGCGAGGGCCGGGATCTGGAGGAGACCGCGGCCGCCGTCGTCGCCGAACTGCACCGCACCGGTGGCTTCGACCGCGAGGTGCTCCTGGTGCTGACCACCACGGGGACCGGCTGGCTGCAGGAATGGTCCGCCTCCTCCGTGGAGTTCCTCACCGGCGGTAACTGCGCGCTGGCGTCCATGCAGTACACCTACCTGCCCTCCGGCGTGGCCTTCATCGCCGACCGGATCTCACCCGTGCTGGCCGCCAGCACCCTGCTCGCCGCGATCGAGGCGGAGTTGGAAAAGCGTCCCCCGGAGCGGCGGCCGAAGCTGCTGGTCGGCGGAGAGTCGCTGGGCGCCTTGGGCGGTACCAAGGCCTTCGAGGGCCTCGAGGACATGATCGGCCGCGTGGACGGTGCCGTCTGGTCCGGCCTGCCGCGGTTCACCGAGTTCTGGGAGTCCCTCGTGCCATTCCGCCGGCGGGGTACTCCGGAAATCGCCCCCGTGATCGACGACGGCCGGCACGTCCGTTTCGCCACCAGGCCCGAGGACCTGGTCACCGATGTCACCGGCGTCCTCTACGGTGCGTGGGACAGCCCCCGGATCGTGGTGGCCCAGCACGCCTCCGACCCTGTGGTGTGGTGGAGCCCGGAACTGATGTGGCGCAAGCCCGACTGGGCCAAGGAGAAGGCGGGCTCGGACGTCTCCCGCAGCTTGCAGTGGCAGCCCTGGGTGACGTTCTGGCAGGTGGCCTCGGACATGCCACAGTCCGTCTCCGTGCCGGGCGGCCACGGCCACCGCTACGTGGAGGACATGCTCCAGTACTGGGCCGCCGTCCTGGGGCAGGACCCGTTGACGGACTACTCGACCATCGCCCAGGCGATCCGCCGGACGATCGTCCCGAACTTCGCCTGAGCCCGCCTGCATCTGCCTGCATCTGGCTGAGTCTGCCTGAGCCAGCCGGAGCTCGGCTGTCGGCGAATGGTGGACCCACCTCGGCTGCCAGGCGGACACTGGACGCATGAGCGCGCAACGCCCCACCGCCACCGCCCACCAGCTCGTCACCTGCCTGTGGTTCACCGGGCAGGCGGAGGAGGCCGCCCGGCTCTACGTGGAGGCTTTCTCCGGCTACCGCCCGGACACCTACGTGGGTGCCGTCCACCGCAGCAACATCGACGTGGCACCGCAGGGGGAGACCCTGCTGGAGCGCGGCGAGGTGCTGACGGTCGATTTCACGCTGGACGGCCAGCGCTTCGTGGCGCTCAACGGCTCGACCGAACCGGTGCCCTACACGGACGCCGTCTCCTTCCAGGTCCTGTGTGCGAACCAGCAGGAGATCGACCACTTCTGGACCGCTCTGGCCGCGGGGGGCGGGCAGGAGGTCGCCTGCGGGTGGCTCACGGATCGCTACGGGGTGCGGTGGCAGGTGGTCCCGCAGGTCCTGTTGGAGTTGCTGGCCGGCGAGGACCAGGACGCGGCGGCTCGGGTGCAGAGCGCCATGATGCGCATGGGGAAGTTCAGCATCGAGGGCCTGATGGACGCGGCCAAGGACGCCTACGGGGCCGAGGAAGAGTAGCCGGCACCGGAGTGCCAGGCCTCCGCGAGGATCAGCGGGAGAGGACCGCGACCAGGAAATCGGCGTCGTCGGTGAAGGGGTCGAGCTGCCACGAGGAGTACTGGCCTTGGCAGTGGAAGCCGGCCTGGCCGGCGTCGTCCACAAAATCGGCGAAGTCATAGCCGCGCCCGGCCCCGAAGCCGATCACCGCACGGCCGCCGTCCCGCAGCAGACCGTGCAGGTGGCGCAGCACGTCCCCGCGGGAAGCCGGGGAGAGGAAGCCGAAGACGTTGCCGGCGGAGAAGACGAGGTCGAACGGCTCGGCCTCACCCAGGGTGGCCAGGGTCTCGGCGTCCAGTGACTCGAGATCCGCCACGTACCAGTCGGCCTCGGGATGGTCCTCGTTCGCGACCTCGATGAGGTGCTCGTCCAGGTCCACGCCCGTCACCTGGTGACCGCACCGGGCCAGGTAGCCGCCCACGCGGCCGGTGCCGCAGCCGGCGTCAAGGATGCGGGACCCGCGGGAAGCCATCGCGTCGATGAGCCGGGCCTCCCCGTCCAGGTCCATGCCCTCGGAGGCGAGGCGGCGCCAGCGCTCGGCATAGCGGCGGGAGTGCTCGGGATCGTTGGCCACCATGGTGGCCCAGAGGTTCTGGCTCGCGTTCTCATCCATCACCCCAGTATCGCCCCTGGCCACTGGGATCTGCCCGGATCTGCCTGGATCAGTCTGGATCTGTCTGGTTCTCTCTGGCCGCGATGGCCCGGTGTTGCCGATCGGTCTCCCCGTGAGCCCCGTGTGCCTATAGGCTGACCTTGGAACCAGAGAAGAACTTCGGAAGGAAAATCCATGAGCATCGCGCAGCTCCCGCTTCGGCTGACCGCCGGAGCCTTCATCCTGAACTCGGGCATCAACAAGACCAAGCTCACGGATGAGCAAGCTGAACAGATGAGGGATCTGGGAGCCAACGGCCTTCCATTCCTCAAGGACCTGACCCCGAAGCAGTTCAAGCAGTTCATCGTTGCCTCCGAGCTCGGCGTCGGCGCCGCCTGCCTGCTGCCGTTCGTACCGGGCTGGCTGGCCGGCACCGCCCTGACGGCCTTCTCCGGCGGCCTGCTGGCGATGTACAAGAACACCGACTTCATGACCGAATCGGACGGCATCCGCCCCTCCGAGCAGGGCACCGCCGTGGCCAAGGACGTGTTCCTCTTTGGCATCGGCACCGCCCTGATGGTGGATGGTGTCGTGAACCGCACCGGCCGCAAGAACGCCTCAGCGTCCAAGCGGGCCCACAAGCTGGATGTCGCCAAGGAGGCCAAGGTCGCCGCGATCGAGGCCGCCAAGGAGGAGCAGGCCGAGACCATCCGTGCCGCCGCCGCGGAGAAGGCTGAGGCCATCAACAAGGCCCGCGTGGAGCAGACCGAGGCGCTGCGCACCGCCCGCAAGGAGATGCAGCAGGCCCGCAAGAAGATCTGATCTCGCACCGCTGATGTCAGCGGAACGTCATGATGGCCCGTCCCCGGTGACCCGGGGGCGGGCCTTCTGGATGGCGTCGGCGGCCCGGATGAGCGCGAGGTGGGAGAACGCCTGCGGGAAGTTGCCCGCCAAGCGCCCAGAGCCGGCGTCGTACTCCTCCGCCAGCAGGCCGAGATCGGTGGCGCAGGAGCACAACAGCGCCATGGTCTCCTCGGCGTCGTCCAGCCGGCCTGACGCGGCGTACTGCTCCACCAGCCAGAACGAGCAGATCAGGAACGCGTACTCGTGTCCTTCCAGGCCGTCGAGGTCGGAACCGGTCCGGTAGCGGTGGACCAGTCCGCGGGTACCCATCAGGTCCCGTTCGATGGCGGCCACGGTGCCGAGCATCTTCGGATCGTCGGCGGCCAGGAATCCGGTGTGCGGCAATTGCAGCAGGGAAGCGTCCACCTCGCGGCCGCCGTAGGTCTGGGTGAACGAGTCCAGCTCGGTGCTGAAGCCGCGCTCCAGGATCTCCGCACGCAGGGCGTCACGGTGCCGGGTCCATGACGCCACGTCCCCGTCCAGCCCATGCTCGGTGACGGCCCGGATGCCCTCGTTGAACGCCGCCCACATCATCACCCGGCCATGGGTGAAGAAGTGCGGTTCGCCGCGCATCTCCCAGATCCCGTGGTCCTTGCGGTCGATGTTGCGGACGCAGAAGGACAGCAGGGACTTCTGCAGCCGCCACGAGTACTCGTCCTCTTTGACTCCGGCATCCCGGAGCTCGGAGAGGGCGAGCATCACCTCGCCGACCACATCGGCCTGGTACTGGTCCGCCGCGCCGTTGCCGATCCGGACGGGGCGGGAGTCGGCGTAGCCGGACAGGTGGTCCAGCTCTTTCTCGTCCAGTTCCCGTTCGCCGGCGAGGCCGTACATGATCCGCAGCTTCTCCGGGTCCCCGGCCACGGCCCGCAGCAGCCAGTCCCGCCAGTGCAGGGCGCCCTCCGTGAACCCGTGGGAGACGAGGACCTCGATCGTCAGGGCCGCATCCCGCAGCCAGGTGTAGCGGTAGTCCCAGTTCCGCGAGCCGCCGAACTCCTCCGGCAGCGAGGTGGTGGGCGCCGCGACGATCCCGCCCGTCTTCAGGTTGGTGAGCGCCCGCAGCACCAACAGGGACCGGGCCACGAGGTGCTCCTCCGGCGAATCGACTTCCAGCCGGGACGCCCAATCGGTCCAGAACGCCTGGGTCCGGCGCTGGGCCTCCTCCGGCTCCACCGGGACCGGAGGCTGCTCCCAGGAGGGGAACCACGTCAACACCCAGTCCAGCCGCTCGCCGGCACGCAGCCGGAACCGGCCCGCCAGCCGGGGCGCGGGGAGGCCGCCGGAGTCCGGGGAGCCGGCCGGTCGCTCTTCTCCACCGACCTCGCGACCGTGCTCGGCGGCCCCGCTGACGGGATTCCCGACGCCGGCCCCGCCCTGCCCTCCGCCGGCCGCCTCGCCGGAGCGCTCGTCGTCCGCGGTTGGTCGAGTGGTGGAGTAGAGCAGGGGGCCGGTCACCAGCACGCCGTCCGGTCCGGCAGTGCACAACAGTGCCGGACCGGTGTTCTCGGTGCCCTCGGTGCGGCGGAACCAAGGCAACGCGCGGGCATAGTCGAAGCGGATCCGCAGGTCGTGCTCCACCACCACCTCGCCGGTCAGGCACTCCACCCGGCGGTACAAGTCATCCTGTGCCTTGGCCGGCGGCAGGAAGTCGGTGACGCGCACGGTGCCGGTCGGAGTGCGCCAGACGGTCTCGAGGATGAAGGTATAGGGCACGTAGCGGCGTTCCACGACCTCCCCGTCCACGGCCCAGAGCTTCCACCGGCCATCGTCGGGCCCGCCGAGCAGGGCGGCGAACAGGGCGGGGGAGTCGAAGCGCGGCAGGCACAGCCAGTCGATGGACCCGCGCCGGGACACCAGCGGTCCGGTGCTCAGATCGGACAGCAGGGCGTAGTCCTCGAGCGGGGTGGCCCCGGCGGGATGGGGGGACTGTGGACGAGAGGATCCGGGCCAATCCGTTGAGTCTTGAGTCGAGTGCGGGCGGGCGGAAGGTGTCTGGTCCGTCATGTCCCCTGTATATCGAATGACCCGTTCCGGGCATAGGCCCGGGCCGATACGGTGGGGCCATGAGCGAACTGCGCACGCTGGTCATCTTCGGTGCCGGGGGAGACCTGACCCGGCGGCTGCTGCTGCCCGGGCTGGCCACCTGCCTGGCGGCCGGGGTGCCGGAACGGGGCATCACGCTGGTCGGCTCCGGCACGGACGAACGGGAGGACTTCGCGGCTGTGGTGCGGGAGGCATTCGCCGCTGAGCTCGGCGAGGAGCAGTTGGCCCTGCCGGCGGTGCGCCACACTCTTGATTCGGCGCGATGGATCACGGCGGACGCCACCGATCCCGAACACCTCGCCGCACTCCTGGACCAGGTGGACGGGCCTCTCGGTCTGTACTTCGCGCTCCCACCGTCCGTGACCATGACCTCCTGTGAGGCACTCTCGCGGGTGCATGATTCGGGGCGACTGCCACAGGACACCGTGCTCGTGCTGGAGAAGCCCTTCGGCACCGATCTGGACTCCGCGCGGGAACTCAACGCCCTGCTGGCCGGGTTCGTCCCCGAGGAGAGGATCTTCCGCGTGGACCACTTCCTCGGTCTGCCCGGCGTGCTCGGCTTCGTGGGCCTGCGCTTCGCGAACCGCATCCTGGAACCGCTGTGGAACCGGGACCACATCGAGCGGATCGAGATCGTGTTCGACGAGGTGCTCGGGCTGGAGGGGCGTGCCGGGTTCTATGAGGCCACCGGGGCCGCGAGGGACATGATCCAGTCCCACCTGCTCCAGGTCATGGCGCTGGTGATGATGGACCCGCCGACCCGGTTCGACGGCGTGGAGATCCCCGCCAACACCGCCCACGTCCTGCGGGCGGCCCGGTTGTGGTCCCGGGGCGCGGCGGGGGACGGGAGCGTGGACGACGGGAGCTCTGGCAAGAGCGCTGACGGCGACGCGCGGTCTCTGGCCGGACTGCCGGACGGGACGCCGGCCGTGGTGCGTGGCCGATACACCGCCGGCACCGTGGACGGCAGGACCATGCCTTCCTATGTGGACGAGGACGGTGTGGACCCGGCGCGCGAGACCGAGACCTTCGCCCAGGTGGTCGTCGAGGTGGACTCGTGGCGCTGGAACGGCGTGCCGGTGGTGCTGCGGACGGGCAAGGCCATCGGCTTGCCGCGGCAGGAGATCGCCGTGGTCTTCCGCCGCCCGCCGCACGACTACGAGCAGTTCCCCTCATCAGGACCCCAGCCCCCGGACGTGCTGCGGGTGGGATTCGAGGACGAACGGATCGACCTGGAACTCAACGCCGGTGGCCCGTTCGACTCCCGTGGCATGACCCGCACGGTGTTGTCCACGGAGTTGCCCGAGCCGGGGCTCACCGCCTACGGTTCGGTGCTGCGCTGGGTGCTCGAGGACAAGACGGCCTTCACCGTCCGCGGTGACGGGGCCGAGGAGGGCTGGCGCATCCTGGCTCAGATCGCCGAGGCCTACGCCTCCGGGCAAGTGCCGTTGCAGGACTATGAGGCCGGTTCGGCCGGTCCGGCCTCCGCGGGTCTGGCCGGCTAGGCCTGACCCGGGTAGCCCTGGCCAACGTCGGTCGGCGGCCGGCCAGCCATGACCCGACTAGCTATCGACCGCCATCCGGGACCACCCGCCGTCGGGATCGGCCGGGAGATCCTTGACCGGCCGGGCGGGCACGCCCAGTGCGACCACGTTCGCCGGCAGGTCGCGGGTGACCACGGCGCCGGCTCCCACCACCGTGTTCTCGCCGATCGTCACGCCGGGGCCCACGATCACGCCGCCGCCGAGCCACACGTTGTCCTCGATGGTGATGGGCTCGGCACCTTCCCACTTGTCCCGGCGCGGGCCCGGCTCCAGCGGGTGGGTCGGGGTGAGCAGCTGGACGTTCGTGCCGATCTGCACATCCGCACCGATTCGCACCGGGGCCACGTCCAGCACCATCAGGCCGAAGTTCGCGAAGGTGCGGTCACCGATGCTGATGAACCGTCCGTAGTCCACGTGGAACGGCGGGCGGATCACCACCTCCTCGCCGAGGGATGCCAGCAGCTGGGACAACAGCCGCCGGCGGAGGGCCGGCTCGGTGACGGAGGTGGCGTTGTACTGCTCCGTCAGCAGCGCGGCCGCCGTGGAGAGCTCCTCGAGCCGCGGGTCGGCGGCGATGTACGGATCACCGGCGAGCATCCTCTCGTACATGGACCTGCCGTCCGGGAAGAACGGTGAGGGGGTGGCAGCGGCAGGAGTGGCAGGGGACCGGTCCGGGACAGGCAGCATGGACCCAGCCTGCCAGAGGGTTCACAATGGGCGCATGCCTCGCCACGAAGAACTCCGCGAACCCACCGGATCGGTCGTCGACGGTCCGGAGGGCCCCACGATCCAGATACAGCGCACCCTCGGGCACCCGCCGGAGGACGTCTGGAGCTACCTGGCAGACCCGGAACTGTTGCGCTGGTACGGCACCTACACGGGCGACCCGGCCAACGGCAGCGTCCAACTGGCCATGGTGGAGGCGCCGGAGCATCCGGGCGAATGCGTGATCGAGGTCTGCGAACGGCCCTCGCGCCTGCACGTGACGCTGGCCGATCCGAACGGCAACCCGTGGCGGCTCCGGGTGTCCCTGGACCGGGCCGCGGCGGGGGCGGGGTCAGACACCGACCTGGTCTTCCGCCAGCCGCTGGCCGGGTCGAAGGACGAGGCTGGTGATATCGGCCCCGGCTGGGAGTACTACCTCGACCGGCTCACCGTGGCCCTGGACGGCGGAGACGTGGACGCGGTGGACTTCGCCGACTACTACCCCACTCAAAAGGCGCACTACAGCCCGGAGGCCGGGACGGCCTGAATTGGAGCCACAACCATCGGGCCAGGCTACAGAGATCATCCGTGTGGCCCGGCAGGATGAGTGTGGCGGCCGAGGTGACGACTTACAGTTCGACGTCGGTCGGGTTCAGGACCCTCCGCAGGAAGTCCTGGGTGCGTGGCTGGGTGGGGGAGCCGATGACCTGCTCGGCCGGGCCTTCCTCGACGACCACGCCGCCGTCCATGAACACCACGCGGTCCGCGACCTCGCGAGCGAAGCCCATCTCGTGGGTGACCACGAGCATGGTCATCCCGGCGGCGGCCAGGCCGCGCATCACGGAGAGCACCTCGCCCACGGTTTCCGGGTCCAGGGCGGAGGTCGGCTCGTCGAAGAGCATCAGCTGCGGGTCCATGGACAGTGCTCGGGCTATGGCCACGCGCTGCTGCTGACCGCCGGAGAGCTGGTCTGGGTAGCGGTCCTCGAAGCCGTCCAGCCCCACGCGGCGCAGGTTCTCGCGCGCGACGCCGGCCGCCTCGGCCTTGGCGCGGCGCAGCACTTTGACCTGGGCCACCGTGCAGTTCTCCAGCACGGACAGGTGCGGGAACAGGTTGAACTGCTGGAACACCATGCCGACGTGGCGGCGCATGGCGTTGAGGTCCACCTCCGGATCGGTGGCGTCGAAGCCGGACACGGCCACCGTGCCGTGGTTGGGAGTCTCCAGTAGGTTCACACAGCGCAGCAGGGTGGACTTGCCCGAGCCGGAGGGGCCGATCAGGCACACCACCTCGCCGGGGGCCACGGTCAGATCGATGCCCTTGAGGACCTCATTGGAGCCGTAGGACTTGTGCAGGCCGGTGATGGCGACGCCGCCGGCGCGGATGGCGCTGGCGTGGCTGGTGGTCTCGGTCATCGTGGCCTCTCAGACGCGCGTGCGGTTGGTGCGCGATTCGAACTTCCGCGCCAGCAGGGACAGGGGAACGGTGATGATCAGGTACATGACACCGGCCACGAGCACCGGGGTGAGGCCGGCGTCGAGGGCGGTGATGCCGTCCCGGCCGAACTTGGTCAGCTCGTACTCGTGGGCGGCCAGCCCCAGGACATAGACGAGGGAGGAGTCCTTGGTCAGCAGGATGACCTCGTTGGTCAGGGGCGGCAGCACCAGGCGGAAGGCCTGGGGGATGACGATCGTGACCATGGCACGCCAGGCCGGCATGCCCAGGGAGCGGGCGGCCTCCGCCTGTCCCTTCGGCACGGCTTGCAGGCCGGCGCGCAGGGTCTCGGCGATGTAGGCCGAGGAGACCATGCCCAGGGAGACCATCACCACGAGGGGGATGGGCCACTGGACGCCGAAGGCGAAGGGCACGCCGTAGCCGAAGGCGATGAAGACGAGCAGGGCGGGCAGGCCGCGGAACAGCTCGATGTAGGCGGTGGCCAGCCAGCGGTACGGCGGGAACGAGGAGAGTCGCATCAGGGCCAGCAGCGTGCCGCCCAGCAGGCCGACCACGAACGAGGACGCCGTGTACAGCAGGGTGTTGCCCAGACCCACCAGGATGATGTCCGGGAAGAGGGGGCCGATCTCCGCGAAGTTGAAGACGGACTGGCCCAGGGTCGGCCAATCCATGACGGCCACGAGGATCACGATGGCCAGGACGAAGACGCCGGCCTGCAGACCGAGTGAGAGCTGCCGGCGTCGCCGGTTGCTCATGGTGCGGCCCTTCGCCGGGCTGCTGCCCGGAGAGGGGTTGGGGCCCGAAGCCGGTCCGGTGGTGTTGACGGTGCTCACTGATCGCCCTCCGTTGCTGCCTCGCCGAACCAGCGCGCGCGGGACTCGTCGAGGGTGCCGTCCTCTTCCATGCCCTGCAGCGACGCGTTCACGGCGGACAGCAGTTTCGCCTTGTCCGGGGCCACGGCCACGCCCAGCTGCTCACCGGTGGGCAGCTGGGCGACCACCTCGTACTGGGGATCGTCCTTGACGTTGTAGAGCACCACGGACTGGTTACCGAGCACGGCCTCCACGGTGCCGGCCCGTAGGGCCTCCATCTGCATGCCGCCGTCCTCGAACTGGATCGGGGTCAACCCGTTCTCCTCGGCGAAGGCCTCGCCGGTGGTGGCGGCCTGGACGCCCACGCGCTTGCCCTGGGCGGATTCCAGGTCGGTGATGCCGGCCCCTTCCTCGGCCACGAGCACCAGGTCGTCGTCCAGATAGGGGACGGAGAACGCCATGATCTGCTGGCGGGCCTCGGTGATGGAGATCGAGGAGGCGTTGATGTCGCAGCCGGTCAGCGAGGAACCGGATTCGATGGCCTCGAAGGAGGAGTCCACCACGGAGAGGGGGATACCGAGGTCATCGGCGATCCGCTGGACGATGTCGATGTCATACCCGACCAGGTCGCTGCCCTGCATGAATTCGAAGGGCGGGTACGGGATATCGGAACAGACGGTGAGTTGTCCGGGGTTGACCAGGTCGAGGCTGTCGACCAGGGGCGAGGATTCGCCGGTCTCAGTGCCGCCGAGCTGGGGGCCGAGCACGGCACATCCGCTCAGGGCCAGCGAGCCGGCTCCCAGGACGGCCACCAGGGCGAGTCGGGTGCGGGACGGGGTCATGAAGGGTCTTCCGGTGCGGGGAGCCCTGCTGCAGTGCAAGGGCGTCGAGACGGACAGTCTACCGGGAAGCGGGACAGGGCACCGGGTGGCCAGCCGGAGCCCTGGTTACCGAGCGCGGCGAGGGTCTACTTCTGAGCCAGTAGACGCTGGACGCGGGGTTTGACCTCGGTGGCGAGCAGGGTGAGGGACTCGATGAAATGCTCGTGGGGCAGCCCGCCGATGTCCATCTGCAGGAAGTGGCGCATGTGGCCCATGTACCCGTGCAGGTGGACGATGCGTTCGGCGACGTCGTCCGGGTCGCCGACGTAGTAGGCACCGGGGGCGTCGGCTTGGGCGAAGTAGGCGTTCTTGTCCGGGGCCGGCCAGCCACGCAGTCGGCCCATCTCGACGTTGAGGTTGTACCAGCCCGGGTACATCCGTTCGAGGGCTTCCTTCTTGGTCGGCGCGACCAGCCCGAGGGCGGCCACGGAGACCTTGGTGTCCTCTGGTGCGTGGCCGGACTGCGCGGCGGAGCGGCGGTATAGCTCGGCCAGGGGGGCGAAGCGGTGGGGCACACCGCCGATGATGCCGTAGGAAACCGGCAGGCCCAGCTGTCCGGCGCGGGCGGAAGATCCGGCGTTGCCGCCGGTGGCCAGCCAGATCGGCAGCCTCCCCCGGACCGGCCGGGGCACCACGGCCAGATTCGGGATGACCGGGCGTCGTTTCCCGGACCAGCTGACCTCGTCGGTGGTGCTGGCGTTGAGGGTCAACAGCAGGTCTAGTTTGTTGGCGTAGAGCTCGTCGTAGTCGGCGAGGTCGTGGCCGAACAGCGGGAAGCTTTCCACGGAGGAGCCTCGGCCGGCGGTGATCTCGATCCGGCCGCCGCCAGAGACGGCGTCGGCGGTGGTGAACTGCTGGAAGACGCGCACCGGGTCGTCGGTGCTGATGATACTGGCGGCGCTGCCCAGGATGATCTGCTGGGTCGCCGCTGCCGCGGCGGCGATCATGGTCCCGGGGGATGAAGCCGGCATGCTGGTGGTGTGGTGTTCGCCCACCCCGAAGTAGTCGAGGCCGGCCCGGTCGGCGTGCACGATGGCCTGGAACAGGTTGCTGATGGCCTCGGCAGTGGTCCGGGGCGTGCCGTCAGGGTTCAAGGGGGTGTCGCCGAAGCTGTAGGCACCGATTTCCATGGGGTATCACTCTCTGTTGTCGCCGAGCACTCCGGCATCGACGGGGTCATAGCCCAGACCACTCCGAGCCTCCAAAGTATGTATTTTCACAGACTATATGTTCGACAGAACATCTGCGCAACATCACAGGTGAGGGTATGATGAGGATCATGGCCGTAGGGAACAAGACGCTTGATGCAACCCCGAACAGTGCAGCCCCAGGCGATCTGGGCTGGCATTTGGGCATGGTGCTGCGCGGGTACCAGTCCCGCTTCGAGGACGCCGTGGAGGGGATGCCCGGCGGCATTCGGGGCTATCAGGTCCTCTCCGCGGTGATCCACCGCGACCCAGCCAATCAGCAGGCCCTCGGAGCCCACCTGGGCATCGACCGCACGGTGCTGACCTACCTGCTGGACTCTCTCGAGAAGGACGGGGTCGTCGAGCGCGTCCCGGCGCCCTCGGACCGCCGGGCCCGCAAGGTCCTGGCCACCGACCATGGCCGCGAACTGCTGGTCAAATACGAGGAACGTGTGGCTTCCGCCGAATCCGCGCTGCTGGCCGGACTCGAACCCGCCGAGGAGAGCACCTTGATCGACCTCATTGGCCGTCTGGCCATGGACGTCCATCGCGCCCAGCCTGGATCGAACCCCTGCGAGGCCATGGACCACCTGCCGTAGCACTGCTCGATCGGCTATCCATCCCGGACACTCACAGCCAGCAGGACTTCATTCGAGTCCGCGGGACCATTCTGCTTCCCGATGGGCCGGCGGGGTCAGCCCCCGTGGCCTTCCTCTTCGACCCCGGTCACGGTGGTCAGCAGGAACACGCTGTCCTCCCGGGCCGTCACTCCATGGCGTTCCTTCGTGAGCTGGACGAGCTGACCCTGCTCCAGGTGCAGATCCGCACCGGAGCCGGCGGTGACGTCCACCGCGCCCAGCAGCACCTGCAGCGTGGCGGCGGGAGGGGCATTGTGGTCGGCCAGCTTGGCCCCGGACTTCAGGGCGATGATCGACTGGCGCAGGTGGCCGTCCCGCAGCAGCAGGTCACCGTGGCGGCCGTGAGGGTCGTCCAGGGCGGCCGCGAGTGTGGTGCGGGTCAGCGCTGTCAGGTCGTGGGGTCCCGGCGAGTAGGTCATGGTGTCACCGTAGCCCGCGGCGGCTCAGGCCACCACGGAGAGCACGCCGTAGAACAGCAGCCCGAACACGGTGGCGTACAGGGTGATGGCCACGGCCTGCCAGGTGATGACCCGGCCCTTGGTGATGCCGAAGGACGTCAACGCGGCGGCGGTGAAGTGGGTCGGCAGCAGGAACGGTCCGAGCAGGGAGACACCGGGGACGCCGTATTTGTCCAGCGCGCGGCGGACCTTCTGCTGCTTCTCCGAGGCCGGCTTCGGAGTCTTGCCGGCGGCGATGCGGCGGTTGATGATCGCGGCGCGGATCTTCTCGAAGGACAGGACGATCACGACCACGATGGCCAGGTTGGCGAGGATGGCCACCGGGATGGCGAGCCAGGGGTCCATGCCGGCGATGATCCCGACGATTGCGGCGCCCTCACCCTCGATGTAGGGGATGAACGCGGCGAGTACCACTCCGACGAATCGCAGGGCGGTCGGCAGCGACTCGGTGAAGGACTGGATGTTGGCGACGATGTCCATGGTGGTGCCTTTCGGTGTCGAGGCCGGATCGGGGCCCCGATGCGGGTGGTCCGCTGATCTGCGGTGGGTGTGCTTCCAGCCTCGTCGGACCGGCGGATCCGCGGCAGTGCCCGGGTGTCACCTCTTCACGGGTGAGAGTCACGGCGCCGCCGTGACAGTTGTCATCGGCCTACTGTGGGACCTGTGAACGAGCGCGAACCATCTGCCCGGCTGTCCGCCGGACAATTCCCTGCCACGGTGGCCGGACCGGATGCCACCGGACGCGGGATCTCCCGCTCCGAACGCAGTGTGGCCACCACGTGGTGGTACACGTTCATCTCCATGGGGATCTTCGCCGTGTTCACGAGTCTCGCGATCGTGGCCGTGCAGTCGGCCTTCGTGCGGAACTCGGGCGGGACCCGGACTCTGGCGCTGACGCTGGCCGATATCCTGACCCTGGCCGGCGCTGTGACTGCCGTATACGGCTGTTATCTCCTGCGCCACGGCACCGGCCGGGAGCGGCCCGGGACCCGCAGCATCCTGCTGATCGGCATTCCACCGGCCGTCGTCTGGGTGCTGACCCTGTGGATCCCGGGGGCGGCCTTCACCGGGACCTTTCCCCTGTGGATCGCCGTGAACGTGCTCGCGCCGCTGTTCCGGGGCCGGGCCCGCCACCTGCTCCTCATCGCCGGGGTGATCCTGTTCGGGGTCCACTGGTGGGCCGGTGGGCTCCTGACTGGGGTCGAAGGGATGGGCCATGACGAGGAGCAGGTGCTGTTCTCCCTCGTGTTCGTCGTGGTCATGTGCCCGGTGATGTTCCTCTTCTCCGCGTGGTGGTGGAACATCGTGGTCCATCTGAACGACGCCCGCCGGGACGCGGCCCAGTTGGCCGTGGCCCGTGAACGGCTGCGATTCGCCTCGGACCTGCATGACATCCAGGGCCACCACCTGCAGGTGATCGCCCTCAAGGCCGAACTGGCCGAGCGATTGATGGGGGCGGGAAGACCTGAGGCTGCGGCGGAGAACATCCACGAGGTCCGGACGATCGCGCGCACCGCCCTGGAGGAGACGCGCTCGCTGGTGCGCAACCTGCGTGAGGTCTCCCTCGAGGAGGAGATCGCCAATGCGAAGGACGTCCTCAACGCCTCCGGTGCCGCCGTCACCATTCGGGGGATCCTCGTGGAGGATCCTGCCGTGCGCACCCTGCTCGGCCTGGCCGTCCGTGAGGGCGCCACCAACATCCTGCGCCACGCGGCCGCGGCCACGAGGGTGTCCATCACCCTGGAGGACGCCGATGGCGGCCTCCGGTTGGTCATGGTGAACGACGGTGTCGAGGCACCCGATGACGACGGCGGCGAGGGTGCCGGGGCACCCAGCGGAACCCTGGTCCTCGGGGCGGGCGGGCCGGCGTCGGGCACGGGGTTGTCCGGGCTGAACCGGCGGTTCGCTTCCTCCGGTGGTTCGGTGACCGGCCGGTACGACGACGGCGCGTTCGTCCTCGAGGCCCGGTTACCGGCAGTGCCGGGCCGGGGCCACCTTGAATCCTCCACCGTCCTTCCGAAGGAGCCCACCCCATGATCCGCTTGCTGATCGCCGACGACGAAGTGCTGATCCGCGGCGCGCTCGAGACCCTGCTGGGCCTGGAGGAGGACTTCGAGGTGGTGGCCGGCGTGGACAACGGTCTCCAGGCGGTGGCCGCCGCCCGGGAACTGGCGCCGGACGTCTGCCTGCTGGACCTGGAGATGCCGGAGATGGACGGCGTGGAGGCCGCCGGGCAGATCCTGCGGCAGGTGGCCACGAAGGTCATCATCGTGACCCGGCATGCCCGGCCCGGCGTGCTGCGGCGAGCGCTGAGCGCGAAGGTGTCCGGATTCGTGCCGAAGTCCACCCCGGCCGAGGAGCTGGCCAAGGTGATCCGGGATGTGGCCGCCGGCAAGCGGTACGTGGACCCGGATATCGCCGCCACGGCCCTCGGCGGGGAGCGGAGCCCCCTGACGGACCGTGAGCTGGACGTGTTGCGGGCCGGCCGAGATGCGGCCACCGTGCAGCAGATCGCCGAGCGATTGCACCTGGCGCCGGGCACGGTGCGCAACTACCTGTCCTCAGCCATGGGCAAGCTCGGCGTGGGGACCCGGCGGGAGGCCTCTCAGATGGCGTGGGAGCAGGGCTGGATCTAACCGAGCTCGTGGTCCGGGGAAGGTGTCCGGTAGGGCTTCCCAGTGGAGACGGGCTGGTCGGAGGAGTCGATGGACCAGAACGTGTCCGCCTCGGCGATCCAGGGGCTCCTGGGCACGGTGACGGGCTCGCCCGTGCGGACAGACTCGACCACCGCCTGGGCAGTGGTGCGGGCCTGGGCGGCGTCCTCGTCCAGGAATTCGAGGGTGCGGGTGTGACGGGTCCGCAATTGCAGGGTGTCCCAAGCGGGCAGGCCGGTGGCCAGCTGGCGGCCGCGGAGGAGTTCGGCGTCGAATGCCGCGCCGGCCACGAGCACGATGAAGCTGACCCAGAAGACCATCATGGCCACGCCGAGGCTGCTCAGGGTGCCGAGGACCCAGTCCAGTGCACTGGCGTAGCTGGCCAGCCACCCGAGGAGCAGGGTCATGGTGAACAGGACGAGGACGGCGGCCAGGCCGCCCCAGGACAGCCACCGGAAGCGGGGCTGCACCACGTTCGGGCCGCGGTGATAGGCCACGGAGACCACGAAGACGAGTACGGCCAGGATGGCCGGCCACTTCAGGATGTTCCACAGGGTCACGGTGGCAGTGGTGAGGCCCAGCAGGTCGCCGAGCCGGGTGGAGAGATCACCGCCGATCAGCACCAGCAGCAGGACGGCGATCAGTGCGGCCATCAGGACGAGGGTCTCGAAGAAGATCACCGTGCGGAACCACAGGAACTGACGGCCCTCACGGGTGTCGTAGATGCGGTGCATGGCCCGGTGGAAGGAGGCCAGCGCGTTGGAAGCGGAGATGATCGAGCCAATGAGGCCGAGGACAAGGCCCAGCACGCCCGTGGAACTGTTGGCCAGGGACAGCAGCGTGGAGGCGAGGACGTCCGGATTGATCTCAGGCAGCAGCTCGTGGACCAGTCCCGCGGCCGTCACCACGGTCTCGTCCTCGAGTCCCAGCATGGACACGATGGAGACGATGGCAATCGCCCCGGGTACCACGGACAGCAGGGTGTAGAAGGTCATCCCGCCCGCCACGTCCCACACCTGCATGCCCACCAGTTTCATGATGGTCCGGCGGATCACGTGGAACAGGGTCAACCGCGGCCGCAGGTAGGTATGGGCCGGTGCCGGACGGCGGAGCAGGCGGCGGGGCATGGTGTCGAGGTTATCCGGTGCTGTGCTGGCGGCGATACTTCGCAGAGGGTCCCTGCGGCATGTTGAGTGCTACCTCGGCCGGCGAGTCCGAGGAAGGCCAGGAGTGCACGATCGAGCCGAACGAGCTCTGCGTCTGCAATTCGCCCAACTTTCTCGCGGCCGGGACGGTCTACCTCGCCGAACTGGGCGCCTGACCACGCCCGCTCCCGGGTGTCATGATGGGGCCATGGCACGAAGGTGGTCCTCGGTGACGGCGGACAAGGCCATCCGGCCGGACAGGCCTCTGCCGTACTGGGGGTGGGGTGCGATGCCGGACCAGTACGGCCGCCGCTGGGCCGGCGACGACGGCGACGGCAGAGTGCCGCCCGTCCCGCGACGAGGCACTCGATGGTGACGCACGACTGGCCGGCGTCGGAGCAGTTGACAGCATCCGGGCGGGAATAGCACCTGCCCAAGCAGGGTTGAGTTAAGTAGACTCAACTTCGACTGAGGGTTCCTGTGGTGACGCAGGACAAGACGTCAGGTATCCCGGACCGAGTCTCCGGCCGGGACCGGTGACAAGGAAGGACCAGCATGGACGCAAAATTCACCACCAAGAGCCAAGAGGTGCTGTCCGGGGCGGCCATG
The DNA here is from genome assembly GCF_003386075.1 of Citricoccus muralis. GTDB lineage: Bacteria > Actinomycetota > Actinomycetes > Actinomycetales > Micrococcaceae > Citricoccus > Citricoccus muralis. Next base: position 2,095,029 of record NZ_QREH01000001.1, on the reverse strand, counting down.
AATGCCTCCACCCTCGGCAACCCGCAGATCGAACCGGCCCACCTGCTCAAGGCGCTGATGGACCAGCGCGGCTCCGTGGCCGTCTCCGTCCTCAAGGCCGCCGGCGTGGACCCGGACGTCGTGTCCACCGCTGCCTCCACTGCCATCAAGGAGCTGCCCGCCACCTCCGGTTCCTCCGTGGCGCAGGCGCAGCTGTCCCGCCAGGGGCTGCTCGTCGTCCAAGCCGCTCAGCAGCAGGCCGAGGCCCTGGGCGATGACTATGTCTCCACCGAACACCTCCTGCTCGGCCTCGCCGCCGACGCCGGCAAGGCCGGGACCGCCCTGCGGGACGCCGGTGCCAGCGTGGAGGCGCTCTCTGCCGCCGTCAAGGAGGTCCGCGGGGATAGCCGGGTGACCACACCGGACCCGGAGAACACCTTCCAGGCCCTGGAGAAGTACGGCACCGACCTCACGGAGATCGCCCGTGCCGGCAAGCTCGACCCGGTCATCGGCCGCGATTCCGAGATCCGCCGCGTGGTGCAGGTGCTCTCCCGCCGCACCAAGAACAACCCGGTGCTCATCGGTGAACCCGGCGTCGGCAAGACCGCCGTGGTGGAGGGCCTGGCCCAGCGCATGGTGGCCGGTGACGTCCCTGAATCACTGCGCGGCAAGACCCTGATCTCCCTGGACTTGGGGTCCATGATCGCGGGGGCCAAGTACCGCGGCGAGTTCGAGGAGCGGCTGAAGTCCGTGCTGGAGGAGATCAAGCACTCAGATGGCCAGATCGTCACGTTCATCGACGAGATCCACACGGTCGTCGGGGCCGGGGCCTCCGAGGGGGCCATGGACGCGGGCAACATGCTCAAGCCCATGCTGGCCCGCGGCGAACTGCGCCTCATCGGCGCCACCACTTTGGACGAGTACCGGGAGAACATCGAGAAGGACCCGGCCCTGGAGCGCCGGTTCCAGCAGGTCTACGTGGGGGAGCCGACCGTGGATGACACGATCGCCATTCTGCGCGGACTCAAGGAACGCTACGAGGCCCACCACAAGGTGGCCATCGCCGACTCCGCCCTGGTGGCCGCCGCCAACCTCTCGGACCGGTACATCTCCGGCCGCCAGCTGCCGGACAAGGCCATCGATCTCGTGGACGAGTCCGCGTCCCGGCTGCGCATGGAGATCGACTCCGCCCCGGAGGAGATCGACCAGCTGCGCCGCTCCGTGGACCGGCTGACCATGGAAGAGCTGGCGCTCGCGGACGAATCGGACCCGGCCTCCGTGGAGCGGCTGGCCGCACTGCGTGAGGAGATGGCCAATCAGAAGGAGGAGCTCGCTGCACTCAACGCCCAGTGGGAATCCGAGAAGGCCAACCTCAACCAGGCCGGTGACCTGCGCGTGAAGCTGGACGAGCTGCGCTCCGCGGCGGACAAGGCCCAGCGGGACGGTGACCTGGCGGAGGCCTCGCGGATCCTCTACGGGGAGATCCCCGCGCTGGAGAAGAAGCTCCAGGCTGCCGTGGAGGCCGAGTCCGGCTCCGGCAGCGGATCGGGAGGCCAACAGCACACCGGGCAGTCCATGGTGTCCGAGGAGGTCACCGCGGACGACATAGCGGAGGTCATCTCGGCCTGGACCGGGATCCCGGCCGGGCGCATGCTGCAGTCCGAGCAGGACAAGCTGCTGTCCATGGAGGACCACCTCGGTGAGCGGCTGATCGGCCAGCGAAAGGCCGTGTCATCGGTCTCCGATGCCGTGCGGCGCTCCCGCGCCGGGATCGCGGACCCGGACCGGCCCACGGGCTCGTTCCTGTTCCTCGGCCCTACCGGCGTGGGCAAGACCGAGCTGGCGAAGTCGCTCGCGGCGTTCCTGTTCGATGACGATCACGCGATGGTCCGCATCGACATGTCCGAGTACTCGGAGAAGCACACGGTGTCGCGGCTGGTCGGTGCCCCTCCGGGGTACGTGGGCCACGAGGAGGGCGGCCAGCTGACCGAACTCGTGCGGCGCCGCCCCTACTCGGTGATCCTGCTGGACGAGGTGGAGAAGGCCCACCCCGAGGTCTTCGACATCCTGCTGCAGGTGCTCGACGACGGCCGCCTCACCGACGGTCAGGGCCGCACCGTGGACTTCCGCAACGTCATCCTGATCATGACGTCCAATCTGGGCTCGCAGTTCCTGGTGGACCAGGGCCTGGATGAGGCGGGGAAGAGGGACGCGGTCATGAGGGTGGTCAACTCCTCCTTCAAGCCTGAGTTCCTCAACCGGCTGGACGACATCATCATGTTCGATCCGCTGTCCATCGAGGACCTCACGAGGATCGTGGACCTGCAGGTCGACGCGCTCGCGGCCCGCCTGGCCTCACGCCGGCTGTCCCTGGAGGTCACCGACGCCGCGCGGGAGTGGCTGGCCCTGACCGGATTCGATCCGGCCTACGGTGCCCGGCCGCTGCGCCGCCTGGTGCAGCGCGAGATCGGTGATCAGCTCGCCCGGGCCCTGCTCTCCGGCACCGTCGCCGATGGGGACACGGTCCTGGTGGACCGCGCCGCAGGCGAGGGGTCCGCAACCGACGAGCAGGACCGCCTCTCCGTCACCCGGAAGGCCGACTAACCGTCCACGTGGTCGGTCCAGTCCTCCAGGACGGGCTCCGCCACGAGGGAGTCGTTCAGGGTGCCGTCATGGGCCACGGCGAGGCAGTCCACGCGGCGGTCACCCTCGTCCCATGTGCCCTGGGTGGGGTGGGAGATCTCGACGATGACCTGGGCGTTCGCAGCGCTGTCCAGTTCGATCATGGCGCAGAACCGCTCGGCGGCCGCCTGCATGTCCTCGGGGAAGGCACGGCCGGTGGGCCAGAGCTTGCGGCCGACCAGCTGGGCCTCGTGGTCGCGGTTGCACTCCACCACGGTGGAGGGCTCGCCCACGGACTCGAAGTCCGTCAGGCAGTCGCCGGGCACGACCTGGGCGGGGGGCACCTCGCGGGCCACGATCCCGTCCAGCCCGGGCTCGGCGTTGCGGGACACGGTCGGCCCGGGCTCGATGGTCTCACCGGACGGGCCGTTCTGCGCAGGGCTCAGCAGCGGCCAGAGGACGAACACAGTCAGGGTCACCACCACCAGGGCGCCGATGGCGATCCACCAGCCACGCTGCAGACGGGGCCGTGGCGCCGGGGCGGTCTCCGGCTGGCGGGGCGGCAGGTAGGGGACGTAGCGGTCGCCCGAGCCGGCGGCTTCGGCGGTCTCAGAGGCCTCCGGTGATTCCGGGGTCCCTGCTGTGTCGGTGGGTTCGGGGGCGTCAGGGGTTGACTCGTCGCCTGACCCGTCCGGGCGTGTGTCCATGGTCATGGTCCTTTCGGTGCCGTCACGCAGGCAGGCGGCTCCAAGGGGTGCTGAAACATGTTAACCTAGTGTCCACGAACCATCATGATCAGTGCATACTCCGGACCAGCCCTGCCTAGGGGCTGACAGCACGGGGACGGACAACAAAGGGGGTCACGCTCATGGGGCGCGGCCGTCAAAAGGCAAAAGCAACCAAGCAGGCCCGGGACATGAAGTATTTCTCCCCGGCCACTGATTTGTCGGCACTGGAGCGTGAGCTGGCCGGCAACAGCGGTTCCAGCCATGACGATGACCAGTACATCGACTACGCGGACAAGTACGCGGACTATGTGAAGGAATCCGAGGAGGATGACGATCCCCGCACGCAGGGTTGATCGTCGCCATGTCGACTGAGCCACCATCCGCCGAGCCTCCTCGGGGCACGCCGGCGACGGCTGAGACCGCCGATTCGGTGGAGATGACAGATGGTTTTCCGGGCACCACCCTGCTCCCGGGCCATCCGGCCGCCAACGGTCACCGGGCCGCCCTGCGCTCGATCGCGCGCATCGTGGAGGACGCGGCCCCGCCGCAGGATCCCGCCATCGCGCGAGCGGGCATCCTGGACCTGTTGCGGGAGCACCGGCCGCTGGTGATCACCGGCGCGGGCATCTCCACGGACTCCGGCATCCCCGACTACCGCGGACCGCAGGGATCGCTGCGGCGTCACCGGCCGATGACCTACCAGGAGTTCCGGCACGACGACGGCGCTCGGCACCGCTATTGGGCGCGGTCCTTCGTGGGCTGGCGGCAGATGGACGCCGCCTTTCCGAACCCGGCCCACCACATCCTGGCGGGCTGGCAACGCGCCGGGAACCTGGCCGGCGTCGTGACCCAGAACGTGGACGGACTGCACGCCGCGGCGGGCACCCCGGGGCTGGTGGCCCTGCACGGGGACCTGGACCGGGTCAGCTGCCTGAACTGTGGGGCCCTGGAGGACCGCCGGTCCTTCGACGCCCGCCTGGTCGAGGCGAATCCCGGTTACCTCGAGGCGGTCCAGGTGGACCCGCTGATGGTCAACCCGGACGGGGATGTGACGCTGGGACAGGAGTGGGTGGACCGGTTCCACCTGGTCGGCTGCCTGGTGTGCGGTTCGGTGGAGCTGAAGCCGGACGTGGTCTACTTCGGTGAGAGCGTGCCGGCCGAGCGGAAGGCCGCCGCTCGCCAGGCGTTCGAGCGGGCCGGCTCCGTCCTGGCGATCGGCACGTCACTGGCCGTCATGAGCGGTTTCAAGTTCGTGCTGGACGCGGAGAAGGCGGGCAAGCCGGTGGCGGTCCTCAACGGCGGCCCCACGCGCGCCGACACGAAGGCCGCCTTCCGCTGGCGTACCCGCCTGGCTCCGGCGCTGGAGTGGCTGGACGCCCTGCTCTGACCCTTCCCGCGCACCGTCGTAGCGCGTCAGGCTGTGGCGTAGTCCCCGGTCAGCAGGACCGCTCCGCCGTCAACGCCCTTGGCGCCCTGCATGAAGTCGGTGCCGGCGTTCCGGGCCTCGTCTGTCACGCGGCCCACGGTACCGGCGACCCAGGACGTCAGGCCGCGGGCGTTGAGCCGGGCCAGGGCCTCATCGGCGGCGGCGGGATCCACCACGGCGACCATGCCGACGCCGAGGTTCAGGGTGCGCTCCAGGTCCTCCAGCGGGACGCGCCCGAGCTGGCCGACGAGGGAGAACACGGCCGGCAGTGACCAGGTCCCGCGATCCACGGTGGCCATCAGGCCGCGGGGGAGTACGCGGGCCAGGTTGGCCGCGAGGCCGCCACCGGTGACGTGGGAGAAGCCGTGCAGGGCGGGCTCGCCGGAGGCGGTGGTCACCGCGCCCGCGGCACCGGAGACGGGGTCTCCGTTGAGGTGGCGCATCACGTCGAGGCAGTCGGCCGTGTAGATGCGCGTCGGTTCCAGCAGCTCCTCGCCGAGCGTGCGGCCCAGGTCGGTGACCGCACGGTCCAGGGACCAGCCGGCGTCGTTGATGACGCGGCGGACCAGGGAGTAGCCGTTGGAGTGGATGCCGGAGGAGGCCATGGCGATGACCACGTCGCCCTCACGGACGCGTTCGGGGCCGAGCAGGGCGGAGGCCTCGACCACGCCGGTGGCGGCGCCGGCGACGTCGTATTCGTCCACGCCCAGCAGGCCGGGGTGCTCGGCGGTCTCTCCGCCCACCAGGGCGGTGCCGGCAGCCTGGCACCCCAGGGCGATGCCGCGGACGATGTCCGCGATGCGCTCGGGAACCACCTTGCCGCAGGCGATGTAGTCGGTCATGAACAGCGGCTCGGCGCCGACCACCACGATGTCGTCCACGACCATGCCGACCAGGTCGAAGCCGATCGTGTCGTGCTTGTCCAGCGCCTGCGCGATCGCGACCTTCGTGCCGACGCCGTCCGTGGAGGTCGCCAGCAGCGGCTTGGAGTACTTCAGCAGCGCCGAGACGTCGTAGAGTCCCGCGAATCCGCCCACGCCGCCGATGACGGAGTCGTTGTGGGTGGCCTTCAGCGCGTCCTTCATCAACTCGACGGCGAGGTCACCGGCCTCCACGTCCACGCCGGCGGAGGCGTAGGTGGTCCCGGGGGCGGTATCGGCAGCGCCGGGCACTGCGCCGGCCGGATCGTGGGGGTGCTCGGAAGCGGTCACAGCGGGGTCCTGTCGGTTGCGGTCAGCAGGTCTTCGTAGGGCGCGTCGGGTCCCGGGTCGCAGCCGACGGCGCCGGGACGCTCGTCAGGGTCCACCGTTGACTCCGGATCCGCGAGGGGATCGGCCACGGCGCTGGACGCGGTCGCGGACGCCGTGGCGGCGACCGGCTGCTCCAGCAGGTGCTTGCCGCGCTCGTCCTCGCTGGGCAGCGGGATCGGGTAGTCGCCGGTGAAGCAGGCGGTGCACAGCGAGCGGCGGGGCTGCTCGGTGGCCTCGATCATGCCCTCCGCGGAGATGTACTCCAGCGAATCGGCCCCGATCGAGGCGGCGATCTCCGCGACCCCGGCGCCGTTGGCGATCAGCTCGGCACGCGAGGCGAAGTCGATCCCGTAGAAGCAGGGCCACTTGATGGGCGGCGAGGAGATCCGCACGTGCACCTCGGCGGCACCGGCCTCCTTGAGCATCCGGACCACCGCGCGTTGGGTGTTGCCGCGCACGATCGAATCGTCCACCACCACCACGCGCTTGCCGGACACCACGGCGGGCTGGACGTTGAGCTTGAGCCGGATGCCGAGCTGGCGCAGGGTCTGCGAGGGCTGGATGAACGTGCGGCCCACATAGGAGTTCTTGACGAAGCCCTGACCGAACGGGATGCCGGACTCCTCGGCGTAGCCCACCGCGGCGGGCGTGCCGGACTCCGGGACCGGAATGACGACGTCGGCCTCCACCGGGTTCTCCCGGGCCAGCGCGCGCCCCATGGCCCCGCGCGACTCGTAGACGGAGCGGCCGCTGATGGTGGCATCCGGGCGGGCGAGGTAGACGTACTCGAACACGCAGTGCGCCGGCTTGGACTCGGCGAATTGGGTGGAGCGGATGCCCTCCTCGTCGATAGCGATGAGCTCTCCGGGAGCGACCTCACGGATGAAGGAGGCGCCCACCGTGGCCAGGGCGGACTGCTCGGAGGCCACCACCCAGCCGCGCTCGAGCCGACCGAGCACCAGCGGGCGCACGCCCTGCGGGTCCCGTGCGGCGTAGAGGGTGTGCTCGTTCATGAACACGAAGGAGAAGGCGCCGCGGATCAGCGGGAGCAGCTCGGTGGCCGTCTGTTCGAGGGTGGAGCCCTCCTCACCCTGCAGCAGGGCCGTGACGAGCGCGGTGTCCGTGGTGTTGCCCTGGGCCATCTCGCCGCGCGTCTGCCGGCCGTAGCGGGACTGCACCATCCGGTACAGCTCCGCCGAGTTCACCAGGTTGCCGTTGTGGCCCAGCGCCACGGTGCCCTCGGCGGTGGCGCCGAGGGTCGGCTGGGCGTTCTCCCAGTTGTTGCCGCCGGTGGTCGAGTACCGGCAGTGCCCGACGGCGATGTGCCCGGTCAGGGTGTTCAGGGTCGCCTCGTCGAAGACCTGGGACACGAGGCCGAGGTCCTTGTAGACGGAGATCCGCTTGCCGTCCGAGGTGGCGATGCCTGCGGACTCCTGTCCGCGGTGCTGCAGGGCGAATAGGCCGTAGAAGGCGAGTTTGGAGACCTCCTCGCCCGGGGCCCAGACGCCGAACACCCCGCATTCGTCCTGGGGACTCTTTTCATGAGGGTCGAGGTCGTGTGTCAGCAGGCCGTCACCGCGCATCTTGGTCACGCTCCCCATTCTCCCACTTGTCTGTCCACTGCTGCAGGTCATGGTCCTGGACGGCGTAATCGGCGTCCTCGTAGCGGTCCACGGACTGGGCGGTCACGGAATAGGTGTGCTTCTTCGACCGGCGGTCCAGCACCAACCAGACGATCGCTCCGACCCCCACGCCGAGGATGCCGAAGATCACCAGGAAGTACCCGAAGGTGGATCCGAAGGTGAACTCAGGGTTGGCCTCGCCGACGAGGGACACCACCAGGGCGGCGATGACGCCGAGCAGGGCGCCCCCGATCAGGAATACCTGCACCTTCGGGGCCCGGCGGACCACCAGGGTGCGGTGGTCCAGGGCATCCGGCTCCGGGGAGTCCGGTGAGTCGGTGGCGCGGCGTCCCGCCTCCGGCTGGACCGGCGTGGGCCGGACCGTCTCAGGCCGGCTCGGCCCCGGTGTGCTGGGTTCGTCTGCCGGGGTGCCGGCGGAGGTTTCCGCGGAACCGTCGGGGGGAAAAGTCATGCCTTCCATGTTACGGGGCACAGCGGACAGAACCCGCCGTGGGTCGACGCCTCCCACGGGCGCTCTCACACCGGCACTACAGATAGGGGTTGGCCGTTGCCTCGGTGAACAAGGGCTGCGTCGGTGCGGGGAGCCGGAGCGTGGGCCGCCGGGAGGCCACGGCCAGGACGCCGGCCACGAGCGCGGTGAGCAGGAGCGCCCCCGCCAGCGCCAGGCTGATCGGGACGATGCCGGCCGACTGGAACGGGATGAACATCACGGCCGGGATGAAGACCAGGGACGTGGCCACCATGGAGACCTTGGCCGCACCGGAGGCATAGTGACCGCTGAACACCGCCACGAGCACGCCGATCAGTCCCAGCAACGCCACGAAGCCAGCAGCCAGGGCGCCGATGATGAGTGCCGTGAAGAAGGCCCAGCCCCCGCCCATCACCCCGCCGAGGAGGGCGGCCAACGGCACCACGAGGACGGTGGAGGGCACCGCGAGCTCACCGACCAGACGGGCCGCCCGGGGGACTGCGGTCCCCGCGAGAGACCGGAAGTCGAGGACGGCCCCGATGACTGCGGCGAGGGCGAGAGCCGTGGCGAGGACCACCAGGAGGAGGGCAACTTGCCCGTTCTCGGCGAAGTCCATCAGGGGCAGGATCAGTGCCAGGCAGGTCAGGGCAAGCGGGGTCGCCAGGTGGCGCAGGAACCGCCGGCCTGTCCGCTCCGTCTCCGCTGCGGCACCGGGCACAGCAGCGGAACCGACACCGGGCGCGGGAGCGGAAGCGTCCGGAACGTCAGTGGTTGAGCGCCCGGGAACCGGGGAACCGGAAGCGGCGGCAGGACCGCTCGGGCCGGCGTCGGGTACGGGGTTCTCGTGCGGCGCAGACCGGCGCAGGGCCACGGTGGCGGCCGCCAGGCCCACCAGGGCGAGGGCCGCACCGCCGTAGGACGCCACGGTGAGGGCGGCGGAGGCCTGGGCGATCATCCCCACCACGGGCGCCAGGAGCGCAGCCGGGGTGGCGATGGCGGCGAGGACCACGGCGCCGGTGCCCGGACCTCGCGAGCCGGTCTGGACGGCCACCACCCCGGAGACGAGGGAGACGCCGGCCAGCACCATCCCGAGGGTCGACACTCCCAGGTTCACGTTCCGCTCCATGATGAGGGCGGCACCGAGGCCGCTGTACCAGAGCAGGGCATAGAGCCCGGACGACAGTAGGGAGGCCGCCAGGGCCGACCGGGCCACGGTCCAGGCCCGGATGCGGGTACGGCCGGCACGCAGTTCCGCGACCAAGGCGACGAGGGCGGCGAGGCAGAGGACCACCTCGATCAGCGCCGTGACGACGCCGACCGCCGTCATCGTGGAGCTCAAGGAGTCCGTCGCCCCGCCGGACACGAGCGCCGTGATGATCAACTGGGAGACGAGTGCCCCCAGGGTGTGCAGGAGCACCGCGCACGGCAGGGCCAGATACCTGACGCCGGCGTTCAGAGCGGCATCCATTCGGATAGGTTGGCGCGGGAACCGGAGGCGAGTACCTTCCCGGTCCCGACGGCGGCGTCCCAGTCCGTGAGCCCCGTGGCCAGTTCCAGCCAGGTCGCCGGATCCATCTCGATGACGTTGGGGGGAGTGCCGCGCGTGTGGCGCGGGCCCTCGACGCACTGGCAGACCCCGAACGGGGGGACCCGGACCTCCACGGAGTTCCCCGGGGCCCGGGTGGCCAGCTCCTCCAGGGTGTAGCGGACGGCGGTGGCGCGGGTGCTGCGGGGCAGGGCGGCGGCGCTCTCCGCCCCGTCCGTTCCGGCCGAGCGGGCGCGGGACCAGGACTCGAGGGCGGCGCGGCCGTCGTCGGGGGAGATGCGGCGCTTGACGGTCATGAGTGCTGCCGTGCCGTTCAGTCCAGCAGGTCCAGGACGGGGCGGGCCAGCTGGACCCGGCCCACGGGCTTGCCGCGGCCGAGGATCTTCGGGGCCACGGTGTCCAGGACGCCCGGCAGGGCCTCGAGGTCGATCTGATCGGGGGCGAACTGGGCCAGCAGGACCAGGGCGACGAGGTTGCCGGCGCGCGTGCCGCCGTCGAGCGCCTTGACGGCCACCGCCGTGCCGTCCTGCGCGGCCATGACCATGACGCCGTCCGCGCCGAGCTTGGCCAGCACCCCGAGCTCGCGGATCACCACGGTGTTCGTGTTGGTCTCGCCGTGCACGGCCCACGGGTGCTCCAGCATGGCCGTGGCCACGGAGGCGGCATGCACCTCGGAGTCGCGGCGGTGCGGGGCCGCGGCGACCTTTCCGATACCGCGGGCCAGACCGGTCAGGGACAACACAGGGGCGGGGGCGCCGCAGCCGTCCACGCCCCAGTGGGCCACCGGTTCGCCGCAGTACTCCTCGAGGACGGCAGACACCTCACGCTGGACGGGGTGGTCGAGGTCCAGGTAGCTGCTCACGTTGTGCCCGCCGTGCTTGGCGGCGGAGAGGAAACCGGCGTGCTTGCCGGAGCAGTTGTAGGCCAGCGGGGTCTGGAGGGGACCGCCGGGGCCAGCGTCCCCAGCCATCTCGATGATCCCGGCAGGGTCCGCGGGCCAGGCCGGCGGGCACTGCAGGAAGGACTCGTCCATGCCGGCGTAGGACAGGACCGTGGAGGCCGTCTGGCGGTGCCGGGCCGTCCCGCGGTGCGAACCGCACGCCAGGGCAATCTGTTCCTCGACCAGCCGGGCCCCGTGCCGCAGGGAGGCGATGGCCTGCAGCGGCTTGAGCGTGGAGCGCGGGTAGACGAGCGAGTCCGGGCTGCCGAGGGAAGCCAGCACCGAGCCGTCCGGCGCCGTCACCACGGCCGAACCGATGGTGCGGGACTCGATGAACCCGTTGCGGACCACGTGGACCAGTTCCACGGCCTCGTCGACCGAGAAGGTGGCCGAGGGGCTCCGGGTGGGCTGGCGGGAATCGTGCTGGTCAGGATGCTGCTGCGGTGCGGGCATGGTCACTAGCTTGTCACTACTTCAGGAGGAGAGCACCCCGAGCATCGGATCCGCGAGTTCGGCGCGGCCGACCGACTGGCCCCGGCCGAGCACCGTGGGTGTCACGGCGTCGAGGACCTTCCGCAGCGCCGGCAGGTCCACCTGGTCCGGGGCGAAGCGGGCCAGGAGGTTCAGGGCCACGAGGTTGTTGGCCCGTGAGGCCCCGTCCAGGGTCTTGACCGCCACGGCAGTGCCGTCCGGGGCCGCCACCACCAGGAGGCCGTCCGCCCCGGACTTGGCGAGCAGGCCGAGTTCACGCATGATCCGGGTGTTCGAGCTGTTCCTGCCCTGGACGGCCCAGGGGTGGCGGAGCATGGAGACGGCCACCTGGATGGCATGGTCGTCGATCGGCAGCCCTTGGGCGGCCCGTTCGGGGGCGGACGCGACCCGGCCGAATCCGCGCGCCAGCCCTGCCAGGACCAACCGTGGGGCGGGGCCGCCGCAGCCGTCCACGCCGATGTGCACCGGTTCCGTGCCGCAGTAGTCCTCGATCACCCGGAGCACCTCCTGCTGCAGTGGATGGTCCGGTTCCAGGTAGCTCTCGGTCTCCAGACCGGCGGCCACACAGGCGGACAGCCAGGCGGCGTGCTTGCCGGAGCAATTGAAGGCCAGCCGGTTCGGGCGGGGGCCGTCCGGACGCCGGGTGCGGGCGGCCATCTTCAGCAGTTCGCGGCGGTCTTTGGGCCAGGCTCTGGGGCACTGCAGCGCCGACTTGTCCAGGTCGGCCGCGGCCAGGATCTCTCGGACCAGGGCGCGGTGGCGGGAGGAGCCGCGGTGGGATCCGGCGGCGATGGCAACGTGGCGGCTCTCCAGCGGGGCACCGAGGCGCAGGGAAGCGATGGCCTGCAGCGGCTTGAGGGCCGAGCGGCCGAAGACCACGGCGTCGGCCGGACCCACCGTGGCCAGTACGCCGCCGTCCGGGCCGGTGACCACAGCGGCGCCACTGTGGCGGGACTCCACCTGCCCGTTCCGGGTCAGGTAGACCAGCTCTGCGGCATCCCGCTGGGCGAAGATGCCGGGCGTGGTGCCGGACGCGCCGGGCATAGTGGTCATGCTGTTCGTGAAGGACATGCGCTCATCGTGCTTGAGGAGCATGAGCCTCAGATGAGGGACGCATGAGCTAACGCTGAGAATCCTGGCGAAAAGGGGGCCTGCGGGGCGCCGCCTCAGCGGCCGCGGCGGGTGGCCCAGACGGTCACTGCAGCGGCTGCGGCCAGCGAGGCGATCAGGGAGACCACGGCAGCGCCCAGGTCACCGCGTTCGAAGCCGAGCATCCGGGTCCCGAACCACATGATCACGGCGCAGGTCAGCCAGACGATCACGAAGGTGTAGATGGTGCGCAGGAGGCCCGAACCCCCGGAACCGCCAGAGCCGGCGAGGCGGGGCGCGCGGCCGTACGGGTGGCCGTACTGCTGCTGCCCGTACTCCTGGCCGGACGGGTCCTGTCCCTCGGGTCGGGCACCGTGCTCCGGGAGGTGCCGGCCGTCGTCGGGCCCGGGGTAGTTGGACGTCATGGAACCCATCGTACGGACCGGTACGGCTGGACCGGGCGCACACACGCGCGCCGGGACGGCCCGGACGGTCTAGGCTTGGGCACCGTGAAGATCCTCGTCCTCGGCTCCGGCGGCCGCGAACACGCCATCATCCGTGCCCTGCAGCTGGACCCTGATGTCCAGGAGGTCCATGCGGCCCCGGGCAACGCTGGCATCGCCCTCGATGTCCCGGTGCATGCCGTGGATGTCACTGATACCACCGGGGTCACCGTCCTGGCAGGTGAGCTCAGCGCGGACCTGGTCGTCGTGGGTCCCGAAGCCCCGCTGGCGGCCGGTGTCTCCGATGCCCTGCGGCAGGCCGGGTTCATGGTCTTCGGCCCCTCCAAGGCCGCTGCCGAGCTCGAGGCCTCCAAGTCCTTCGCGAAGGACGTCATGGCCCAGGCAGGCGTCCCCACCGCCGCCGCCCACACCTGCTCCACGGTCGCGGAGGCCGAGGCCGCCCTGGACGCGTTCGGTGCCCCCTACGTGGTCAAGGACGACGGGCTGGCCGCCGGCAAGGGAGTGGTGGTCACCTCGGACCGTGCCGAGGCCCTCGACCACGCCCGGTCCTGCTTCGACGTCAAGGGCACCGTGGTGATCGAGGAATTCCTGGACGGCCCCGAGGTCTCCCTCTTCGTCATCTCCGACGGCACCAACGCCGTCCCCCTCGTCCCGGCGCAGGACTTCAAGCGCATCGGCGACGACGATGCGGGCCCGAACACCGGCGGCATGGGCGCCTATACCCCGCTGGACTGGTTGCCGGAGGGCTTCGTGGACGAGGTCATGGAGACCGTGGCCCGCCCCGTGATCGCCACCATGGCCGACCGCGGCACCCCCTTCGCCGGCGTGCTGTATTGCGGCCTGGCCCTGACGAGCCGCGGCCTCCGCGTCATCGAGTTCAACGTGCGCTTCGGCGACCCGGAGACCCAGGCCGTGCTGGCCCGGTTGCGGTCCCCGTTCGGCCGGTTCCTGATGGACGCCGCCACGGGTTGCCTGGCGGGGCTGCAGGAGCTGGACTGGTCGGACGACTACGCCGTGGACGTGGTGGTCGCCGCCGCCGGCTACCCGGAGTCCCCCCTCAAGGGCGGGGTGCTGGGTGGCATCGCCGAGGCCGACGCACTGGAGAACGTCTCGGTCCTGCACGCGGGGACCTCCATGGCGCACGACGGCGGACTGGTTGCCTCCGGCGGCCGGGTGCTGGCCGTCGTCGGGCTCGGGGAAGACCTGGCCGCTGCGCGAGCCCGCGCCTACGCGGGGGTGGACCTGATCTCCCTGGAGGGATCGCAGCACCGCACCGACATCGGGCTCAAGGCCGAGCGCGGCGAGATCACGCTCCCGAACGGAAAGGCACGCTGATGACCGGATTCTCGCAAGGGTTTGACGCCCAGGCCGTGGAGCTGCCGGGTTGGCGGCACGCCTATTCGGGCAAAGTGCGCGACCTCTATGAGCCGGCCGACGCCGCGCCGGGGGAGACGGAGACGCTGCTCGTGGTCGCCTCGGACCGGATCAGCGCCTACGACTTCGTGCTGGAGACCGAGATCCCGGACAAGGGCGCGGTGCTGACCCAGCTGTCTCTGTGGTGGTTCGAACAGTTGCAGGTGCCGCACCACGTGGTGTCCCTAGACGTGCCGGAGGCCGTGGCGGGGCGGGCCATGGTGTGCCAGCGACTGGACATGTACGAGGTCGAGTGCATCGCGCGCGGCTACCTGACCGGGTCCGGGCTGGCCGAGTACCGGGAGTCCGGCTCGGTCACCGGGATCGAGCTGCCGGCGGGCCTGGTGGACGGTTCGAAGCTGGACCCCGCGATCTTCACCCCGTCCGCCAAGGCCAAGGTGGGCGAGCACGACGAGAACATCACGTTCGGGCAGATGGCCGGGCTGATCGGCCGGGAACCCGCCGAACGGTTGCGCGAGCTGACCCTGGACGTCTACACGCGCGCCGAGGCGATCGCTCGGGAACGCGGGATCATCCTGGCGGACACGAAGGTGGAGTTCGGACAGGATGCCACCGGACGGATCGTGTTGGGGGACGAGGTCCTGACCCCGGACTCCTCCCGGTTCTGGGATGCAGCACAGTATGAGCCGGGCCGCGCCCAGCCCTCCTTCGACAAGCAGTTCGTCCGTGACTGGCTGACCGGCCCGGACTCCGGCTGGGACCGGCACTCGGGTGAGGCGCCGCCGGCCCTGCCGGCCGACGTCGTGGCCAAGACCCGCGCCCGTTACATCGAGGCCTACGAGACCCTGACGGGCCGCACCTTCACCCCCTAACCCCTGGCGCTTTCAGTCGACTTGGGGTGGGTGTTTGAGCGAATCACCCACCCCAAGTCGACTGAAAGTGCGGGGCGCGAGGGGGTCTAGTGGGTGATGGTCGTCTGTTGGTAGAGCGTCATCCGGATACGTCCGTCGAGCAGCCGGTAGTGGCTGGACATCAGGGCCGTGAACGGATCCGGGTCGCCGGTCCGAGAAGCCGTGGCCGTGTACACGAGTGCTGCTGCATCCGTGCCGGTGGGGACCAGCCGAGGGTCATCCAGGTGGTACTCAGACCACGGTGGAGCGTGGTCCAGAGTTGAGGCCACCGTTTCCCGGTCCAGGACCATGCCGTTGACGATCACCATGACGGCGTCGTCGGTCATCAACGCCCCGTAGAAGGTGCCGCCCCGGCCGGAACACAGCGCATCCCACCCCTGGTGCTCCAGGGTCAACAGGTCGTGGAGCGTCAACGTGGCCATGGCCTCAGAATAGTTGGGTCCACAGGGCGTAGCCCAGGCCGATCACCCACCATACGGGCCCGCACATCGGGTCATCCGACCAGGGAGTCCTTCCAGGCGGCGTGGAGCTCGGCGAAGCGACCGCCGGCCTCGATCAGCTCGGCGGGCGACCCGTCCTCGACCACCCGACCGTCGTGCACCACGAGCACGCGGTCGGCGATCTCCACGGTGGACAGCCGGTGGGCGATGATCAGCGCGGTGCGGTCTCCCAGCAACCGGGTCAGCCCCTGTTGCACGAGCCGCTCGCTGGGCAGGTCCAGGGAAGAGGTGGCCTCGTCCAGGATGAGCACGGCCGGGTCGGCGAGGAAGGCCCGAGCGAAGGAGACGAGCTGTCGCTGGCCGGCGGAGAGCCGTCCGCCGCGCTTGGTCACGTCGGTCTCGTAGCCTTCGGGCAGGGACAGGATGAACTCGTGGGCGCCCACGGCCTGCGCCGCGGTCTGGATCTCGGCATCCGAGGCGTCCGGCCGGCCCAGGGCGATGTTTTCGGCCACGGAGCCGGAGAACAGGAAGGCCTCCTGCGTCACCATGACCACGTTCCGCCGCAGATCGCTCGCGGAGAGCTGGTCCAAGCTCACCCCGTCCAGCGTCAGGGACCCGGAGGAGAGGTCGTAGAACCGAGCGATCAGCTTCACCAGGGTGGACTTGCCGGCCCCGGTCTGGCCGACCACGGCCACCGTCTGGCCCGCGGGGATCGTCAGGTCGAAGCGCGGCAGGATCACCTGGCCATCCCCGTAGCCGAACTCGGCATCCGTGAACTCGATCCGACCGTCGGCCTCCGGCAGGGATACCGGCTGCTCGGCCTCCCGCACGGTGGGCGCCTCCTCCAGCAGCCCGGACACCTTCTCCAGCGCCGCGGTGGCGGACTGGAAGGAGGAGTAGAACATGGCCACCTGCTCCATCGGCTGGAACACGCGCTTGCCGGCCAACAGCAGTGCCACCAGCACGCCCACGGCCAGCGTGCCGTCCAGCACCCGGAACCCGCCGAAGAGCAGCATGGCCACCACGGTCAGATTTCCGGTGATCACCAGGGTCGGCTGCAGGATGCCGAAGAGGTTCAGGGACTTCAGCATGTCATCCCGGTACTTGCCGGCCAGCGTCTCGTACGTCCGGTCATTGGCGCGTTCCTTGCGGAAGGCCTGCACGGCGCGGATGCCGGTCATGGTCTCCACGAAGTTCACGATCATCCGGGCGGAGGACACCCGCGACTCCCGGTAGACCGCCTCGGAACGCACCTGGTACCAGCGCACCGCGATCGACACCGGGATGAAGGCCACCAGCAGGATCAGCGCCGAACGCCAATCGAGGAGCACGATCGAGATGCCCGTGAACAGCATGAACATCAGGCCGGACACGAGGGAGGACACGCCCTGGTCCAGCAGCTCGCGCAACGAGTCCAGGTCCGAGGTCTGCCGGGAGATGACCCGCCCGGAGGTGTACTTCTCGTGGAACTCGAGGCTGAGCCGTTGCGTGTGCCGGAACACCCACACGCGCAGGTCCAGCAACATGGCCTGGCTCAGCCGCGCCGTCATCCACGTGTAGGTGCCCAGCAGCAGCCCCGCGGTCAGCGCGGCTCCCACATAGGTGCCCCCGACGGCGGCCACCACCGGTGCCGCGGAGCCACCGGCCTCCAGCGTGGAGACGACCTGCGGCAGCCCCCAGTCGATGCCCCACGCGATGATCAGCGGGAACGACGCGCGGGCGGCATTCGAGATCACCACCAGCAAGGCCGTCAGGATGAGCTTCCACTTCACCGGCCGGGCCAGGTCCTTGAGCAGGGCCCAGGATCGTGCTCTGACGTACTTCCGTTCCTGGACGCTGAGGTCCAGACGCTCCTCGCCCTGGGTGCCCAGCAGCGTCGGGTCGGGCCGCTGGGCCTCGCCGGGGGCGGAGGCGTTGACGGCCTGACGGCCGCGGCGCCGGGTCCGGTCCGCGCGGCTCATGGTCGGTCTCCTTCACTGCCATGGCCAGCGGCAGTGCCACTGCCACTGCCACGACCGGACGCTTCGTCCACGGCCACCACCGGCGTCATCCCGGTGATCACCCCGGAATCCATGACGGACTCAATGGACTTGTCCTCCTCGAAGCTGGAGATGATGAAGCGGTATCCCGCCGACCGGCCCAGCAGCTCGGCGTGCGTGCCGACGTCCTGGATCGCTCCGTCGCGGAGCACTGCCACGCGGTCGGCGAGGGCCACGGTGGAGGGCCGGTGGGCCACGATCAGGGTGGTGGTCCCGGCCAGGACGGTGCGCAACCGCTGCGTGACCACCTCCTCGGTGCGGACGTCCAGAGCGGACAGGGGGTCGTCCAGGACGAGGATCTCCGGCTGCGCGGCGATGGACCGGGCCAGGGCGATACGCTGGCGTTGCCCGCCGGACAGGCTCAGCCCCTCCTCCCCGATCTGGGTGTCCACGCCCTCGGGCATGGAGTAGGCGAACTGGGCCTGGGCGGTGTCCAGGGCCAACTCCAGCAGGTCCTCGGCGGCCTGCGGATCGGCAGCGTCCGGGCCGACGATCTCGGCCGGGGCCCCGAGCAGCACGTTGTTGCGGATCGAGTCGGAGAACAGGGTCGCGTCCTCGAAGGCGATGGAGACCGTGCGCCGCAGGTCCAGCAGCGCGTAGTCCTTGACGTCCACCCCGTTCACCAGCACGCGCCCGGAGGTGGCGTCATAGAGCCGGGGGACCATCTGGACGAGGGTCGACTTGCCGGAGCCGGTCAGTCCGACCAGGGCCATCGTCTCGCCGGGCTCCAGCTGCAGGGTCACGTCCCGCAGGATCGACTCTGAATCCGCGGTGGCATCCGGGTAGCGGAAGCCGACCCCCTCGAAGGCGAGGCTTGATCCAGATCCAGATCCAGATCCAGATCCAGAACCAGCACCGGAACCGGGAGCGGCACCAGCTGCCGGATCCGCGATGTCGACGGTGGTGTCCATGACCTCGAAGTGGCGGTCGATCGCGGTCTTCGCGGACAGGGACATGCCCATGAGCTGACCGACGGATTCCACCGGGCCAGCGAGCACCGCCGTCGTGGCGAAGAAGCCGGCGAGGGCGCCCACGCTGAGCTCCCCGGAAGCGACGAGGTAGACGCCGGTGGCCAGCGAGATGCCGATGACGGTCTCCGGAAGGGCGACGATCAGGGCGATGAACTGGGAGAGCACCGTGGCCTTGCGGACCTCCGTGCCGCGCAGCGTGTCCGCCTGGCCACGGAATCCCTCCAGGGCCTCCCCGCCCCGCCCGAAGGCCTTGAGCACACGGATGCCGTGGACGGACTCCTCCACAGTGGTGGCGAGGTCACCGGCCTGGTCCTGGGAGAGCCGGGACACGCTCCGGAAGTCGTTGCGGAAGGAGAAGGAGCGCCACATGATCGGCACGGCGCCGGCCAGGTAGATCAGCCCGAGGATCCAGGAGGAGTTGAGCAGCAGGACGATGCCGACCGCGATCGTGACGATCGAGACCACGAACATCACCGTGCCGAAGGCGATCCAGCGGCGCAGCAGGGACAGGTCTCCGACCGAGCGGGAGAGCAGCTGTCCGGAGGGCCAGGAGTCGTGGAAGGAGACCGGCAGCCGCTGCAGCCGGGTGAACAGGGCGATGCGGGCACGGTTCTCCACCCCGGCGGCGGGCGGCAGGATGAAGAAACGGCGGCCGAAGATCAGCAGTCCCTCGGCGATGCCCAACCCGGCCATGAGCCAGACGGCACCCCACACGTCCGCCGTGGACCCACCGGGATGCAGCACGGAGTTCACCAGTTGCTGGATGACCTGCGGGATGGACAGGGCGACCAGCCCGGCCAGCATGGCCGAGACGAGCCCGGCGACCCAGCGCCAGCGGATCCCGTCCAGGTAGGGGGAGAGGCGGCGGATGGCCTCGAGCATGGACTGCTCCCGGGTGCCCGGGCCATGGTCATTCTGGCCACCACCCTGGCCGTGTCCATCCGTGTGGCCCCGGCCCGGCTTGCCACGCGGTGAATCGGTGCGGGCAGGCGTGGACAAGGCAACCCCTCCAGACAAGGACACATGGCCGGCATCAAGGGATGCGGCGATCCACCATCCTACGGTCGCGGCGGACGTTCTGAAAGATCCCTTTGAAGGCTCGGGACCGCCGGCGCGGGTCAGGCGGGGGAGACTACGTCCAGCACGACGGCCTCGGGGCGGCACGCGAAGCGGACGGGGGCCTTGGGCGAGGTGCCGATGCCGGCGGACACCTCGAGCGGTACGGTCCTTCCGCCCGAGGACCACTCGGTCAGACCGGAGGCCTGCCAGGTCGGCAGGTCGCAATTGGTGACGAGCGCGCCGTACCCGGGCACGCAGATCTGGCCCCCGTGGGTGTGGCCGGCCAGGATCACGTCAGCGCCGCCGTCGGTCATGGCATCCAGGACCCGGCGGTAGGGCGCGTGGGTGACGCCGATCCGCAGGGAGCGGGCTGGGCCTGCGCCCGCCCCGGGAAAGCCGGGCCACGCATCCAGGCCCAGGTGCGGGTCGTCCGTGCCGGCGAAGTCCAGGCGAATCCCGTGGAGTACCCGGGAGAAGTGCTGGTTGGACAGGTTGAGCCAACCTCGGGCCTCGAAGGCATCGAACAACTCCTCCCACGGCAGCTCGGTCCGGTTCGGATCCTGCCGGGACGGACCGGCCAGGTAGCGCAGCGGGTTGGCCGGCTTCGGCGCGTAGTAGTCGTTGGAGCCCGGGACGAAGACCCCGGGCACGTCCAGCAGCGGATCGAGAGCCCGGAGCAGCGGCGCCACGGATGCGGCAGCACCGATGTTGTCCCCGGTGTTGACCACCAGGTCGGGCTTCAGGTCAGCCAGGCCGGAGAGCCATTCGAGCTTGTCCTGCTGGGACGGGATGAGGTGGATGTCCGAGAGGTGCAGGATCCGGAACGGGCGCGCGCCCGGCGGCAGGATGCGCAGCTGTTCGGTGCGCACCGCGAAGTTGCGGGCCTCCACGAGCGCACCCCAGGCCACCATGCCGGCACCGGTGGCAGCCACGGTACCGGTGGCCACCGCCGCCGCCTTCGCGGCCGAGACCAACCGTGCCCGACGCCGGCCGGCCGCCTGGCGCGCGGCCCTCACCTGTGCCTTCCCCATGACGGCCTCAGTCCTCGGTCGAGACGACGGCGTTCGGATCGTAGTACGGCTGGGGGCCGGGACGTCCGTCGACCCGGATGGTCTCTCCGCCCTCGCGGGAGCCCATGGTCCGGGGATCGGAGGCCGGGCCGTCATAGGCCGTGAACTCGTCCGTGGGGTAGGCCTCGGCCACCGTCCCCATGTAGTCGGCCCACATGGGTCCGGCGATGATGGAGCCCCACACGTCGTCATAGGTGACGCCGCCGATGGTCTCTCCCTCCAGGGAGTCCAGGTCACGGAAGTTGCCCACCCAGGAGGCAGTGGTCAGGCCGGTGGTGGTGCCGATGAACCAGGTGGAGGACGAGGAGTTGTTCGTTCCGGTCTTGCCGGCGATCGGGAAGGTGATGTCCTGGGCGATGCGCTCCGAGGCGATGGCCTTGAGCGTGTTGTTCAGCTCGGCGACGTGCTGGGTGTCCGCGACCTTCTCGCAGGCCACGGGGGGCACCTGGTAGGAGTTGCCGCGAGTGTCCGTCACCTCGGTGATGACGCGGGGCTCACAGTAGTTGCCGTCGTCCGCGAAGGTCGCGTAGGCGGCGGCCATCATCAGGGGGGAGACCTCTTCCGAGCCCAGGACGAAGGACGGGTTCAACGGGTTGATGGTCTCGCCGGTACCGGCGTTCTGGATGCCCACGCGGCCCATCAGGTCCGTGATGCCGCAGAGGTCCTGGGCGTAGGCGGCGGCCACCGTGGCCGTGTTGATGGACCAGTAGAGGCCGTAGTCCGCGCGCATCGGCTTGTTCATGTCAGCGATGGCGTTGCGGACAGTCCAGGCCGGGCGGTCCAGCAGCAGGGGAATGGTCCCGGACTGGCCACAGGAACCCTGGAACTGCGTGCGGTTCGGGTAGGTGTTGGTCCGGGCGTCGAGCGTGTCCGTCATCGAGTTGCCGGACTCGATCCAGGACAGGAAGGTGAAGGGCTTCATCGTGGAGCCGGCCTGGAAGCCCGCGCCGCCGCCCATGGGACGGTCCACGCTGAAGTTCAGGGTGGTGTTGGCATCGCCTTCGGCTGCCGGATCGTAGGTGGTGTTCTGGGCCATCGCCCGGACGTTGCCCGTGCCCGGTTCCACCGTGACGAGGGAGGCGCCCACGGCGTCGTTCTCGCCGAACTCGGTGTACGGGGCGTTCTCCCGCGCGGCCCGTTCCGCCTCCTGCTGGAGGCTGGAATCCAGGGTGGTGGTGATCTGCAGGCCGCCGCGGTCCAGCAGGCGCTGGCGCGACTCGGCGTCCGGACCGAAGGCCTCGGACGTCAGGACGGTGCGCTGGACGTAGTCGCAGAAGTAGTTGCCGTAGTCGGCGGACATGCAACCGGAGGCCAGGGGGGTGACGTCCAGGCCAAGATCGGACGCCACGGCCTCGTCGTACTCCGCCTGGGTGATGGCCTCGTTGCCCAGCATGGCCCCGAGCACGGTGTTGCGGCGCTCGGTGGCGCCCTCCGGGTTGTTGACCGGGTTGTAGCCGTTGGGGGACTGCACCATGCCGGCGAGCATGGCGGACTCCGGCACGGTCAGTTCCGCGGCGGTCTTGTTGAAGAAGTAGCGTGCGGCGGCCTCAACGCCGTACACGCGGCCGGAGAAGAGCACGATGTTGAGGTAGCCCTCGAGGATCTCATCCTTGGACATCTCCTTTTCCACGGCCACGGCCAGCTTCATCTCGCGCAGCTTGTCCGCCACAGTCTTGGTGCCGGAGATGGTGGTGCGCTCGTTATTCAGGTACTGCGCGTTGACCAGCACGTTGTTCACGTACTGCTGCGTGATGGTGGAGGCACCCTGGGTCGAGTCCGAGGTGGCGTTGTTGATCACGGCGCGGGTCAGGCCGCGGGCATCCACGCCGCCGTGCTCGTAGAAGCGCTCGTCCTCGATCGAGATGATGGCGTCCTGCATGTTCTGGGAGATCTGGTCCAATTCGACCGGGACGCGATTCTCGGCGTAGAAGGTGGCCAGCACGTTGCCGTCCTTGTCCAGGACGCGGGAGGGCACCGAGAGCGGCTCCTCCTTCAACTCGGCGGGCAGCTGGTCCAGCATCTCCCCGCCGGCGGTGGCCGTGGCCCCTCCCACGGCGGCCATCGGCAGCATCAGGCCGGCCGCAAGCACGCCGCACAGCGCACTGACACCGAGGAAGGCGACGATCTTGCCCAGCGTGGTGGCAGTGTCGAAGAAGGGGGACTTGCGATTGGCCATGGAGACGATTCTACCGGCCGGATCACCCTCGGTGACGGACCTGAAGGTACGGGCATTCCTGCGGCTAGGGTGGTCCCATGACAACCTGGGAATACCTCATCACTCCGCTGCCCCTCCACACGCCCAAGCAGGTGCTGGACATGCATGGTTCCGAAGGGTGGGAATTGGTCTCCATCGTCACCGGTCCCGAGGGCGGATCCGTGGCCTACATGAAGCGGCCGAAGCAGTGAACGGGCCGGCTTCCACCGACTCTGGCGCCGCCGGGACCGTCGAGGCGCGTCTGGCCGAGCTCGGGTTGACCCTTCCGCCGGTTGCCGCCCCCGTGGCCGCCTACGTCCCGGCCGTCATCGAGGGGAACCTGGTGCACACCTCCGGCCAGTTGCCGTTCCAGGGCGGCCAGTTGCCGGCCACCGGCAAGGTCGGCGCCGAGGTGGAGCTGGAGGAGGCGGCTGAACTGGCCGCCCTCTGCGCGGTCAACGCCCTCGCGGCCGTCAAGTCTGTCATCGGGGACCTTGATCGCATCGAACAGGTTGTCAAGGTCGTTGGCTTCGTCTCCTCCGATCCGTCCTTCACCGCCCAGCCCCAGGTCGTCAACGGCGCCTCGGAGCTGCTGGGCCGCGTCTTCGGTGACGCCGGCGTCCACGCCCGCTCCGCCGTCGGGGTGGCCGTGCTGCCGCTGGACTCGCCGGTCGAGGTCGAGATGACCGTCCGGTTCCGCTGACGACGCCGGCCCCGCGCCGCACCATGGCCTCCTCACCTGCCTCTGCACGAACGTCTCCGCGGACCGGACTGGCCGTCGGCCACGGCCCGGTGCGCCGCGCTGAGCGCGCCCTGGTGCCCCGGCTCTTCGAGTTGCCCGAAGACCAGTACGTGGCGGCTCGCAGCTGGTGGGTGCACGGAGAGCGGCGGCCGCGGGCCGCGCGTCGTGCCTCCTCCGTAGCCGTGGTCCGAGACGGGCTGAACGGAGTGGAGACCCTGCTGCGCTACCGGCCCGGGCCCACCCCGCTGGGATCGGTGGCGTTCCCGGGGGGCTCCCTCGACGCCGCTGACGAGGACGACTGCCGGTGGTTCGGCCCGGCTCCGGCCCAATGGTCCCGGGTGCTCGGGGTGGACGACCACCGCCTGGCCCGCCGGCACCTGGCGGGGGCGATCCGCGAACTCTACGAGGAGACCGGGATCCTATTGGCCGGGCCGGACGCCCACGCCGTGGTCACGAATCCCGGTGGTGGCGAGTGGATGCAGGCCCGCGTGGCCCTCGACCGTCAGGAGCTCTCCCTCCCGGACCTGGTGAACCGCCGCGGATTCGGCCTGCGCACGGACCTGCTGCGCGCCGTCGGGCGGTGGCACAGCCCGTATTTCTCCCACCGCCGCTTCGATACCCAGTACTTCGCGGTGGCCGTTCCGCACGGTCAGGACACCTCCCTGATGGAGGGCAAGGGCCTCTGGTCGGCGTGGATGCCGGCCCGGTGGGTGGTGGCCGGACGGGACAGCACCGTGCTGGGCGATGCGATCGGCCAGGAGGAGACCGTGGGCCGGATGTTGGGGCGACTGACGGTGCCGGCGGTGGAACTGCTGCTCGAGCGGATGGCCGAGGCGGGATCCACGGTGGAGTTCCTCATGGACCTCACGATCCGCGGGGGCGTGCCCGAGTTCACACCGGAACTGCACGGCAGCCCGGAGGGCGGAGCAGCATCGGAGGCGTCGGAGGCGCCGGGGAATGAAGCCGACGGTGGCGGGTTCAGCCTGTCCGTCGACCTGCCGGGCGGCCGGTGGGCCCGCGCCTGAGCGTTATTCGACGACCGCTGCACGACCGCTGGAGGGCCGCCGGAATGCTGCTGGAGTGCTCTGCGCATCAGAAACGACTCGAGGGGCCGCGATGGCGGCCCCTCGAGGTCAGTGGTTCAGCAGTGACTCAGCCGGAGTTCGGTTCCGGCTGGAGTGACTAGCGCGAGCGCTGGCGCAGGCGCTGCAGATCCAGCACCACGACCGCACGGTTCTCCAAGCGGATCCAACCGCGCTGGACGAACTCGGCCAGGGCCTTGTTGACGGTCTCGCGGGAGGCGCCGACCAGCTGGGCCAACTCTTCCTGGGTGAGATCGTGGGCCACGAGCAGGCCGTCGTTGGCCGGACGGCCGAAGCGGTCCGCCAGGTCCAGCAGGGCCTTGGCCACACGGCCGGGCACATCCGAGAAGACCAGGTCAGCCAAGGACTCGTTGGTCTTGGACAGGCGCTGGGCCAGGGCCCGCAGCAACTGCATAGAGACCTCAGGGGTGGACTGGATGACCTTCCGCAGGTTGTCATGGCGCAATCCGGCCAGGCGGGCAGCGGACACGGCCGTGGCCGTGGCGGTGCGCGGGGCGGGATTGAACAGCGCCATCTCGCCGAAGACCTCACCCGGACCGAGGATGGCCAGCAGATTCTCCCGACCGTCCGGGGCGGTACGGCCCAGCTTGATCTTGCCGGACATGATGACATACAGCTGATCGCCCTGGTCACCCTCATGGAAGGCAGAGGCGCCGCGGGAGAGCTCTACCTCGGTCAGCTCGGAGGTCAGTGCAGAAAAGACCTCGTCATCCAAGTTGGTGAACAGCGGGGCCTTGCGCAGTACCTCGAGATCCATGTGTCCTTCGTCCTCACTGTCGACTGGCATGCCGGACATCTGCGACATGCGGGGAGTGTGTGTGATCCATTCTGCCCCATCTGCGGCAATGGTAACGGTAAAGTGGGAGGCTACGCGTATACGGGGGCGGACGCAGGAAGCGAGATTCTTTGTTTTTGGGACTGACCGTGCTGGATTGGGTCCTGATCGTCGTCCTGTTCGTGTTCCTGATGGCCGGCTACCGCCGCGGCTTCCTGGTGACCCTCGGGACCATGGTCGGACTGGTGGCCGGGGCCATCGCCGCGTTCTTCTCCATCCCGCTGGTCTCCGCCTGGATCACCGAGCCCGGCTGGCGCATCCTCGCCATCGTGGCCGCTGCGCTGGTCCTGGTGTTGCTCGGCCAGGGGATCGGCGCCGCCCTGGGCCGCGCCATCCGCCTCCGCATGGCCCTGCCGGGGCTGCGCACGGTGGACCGGCTCGGCGGTGCTGTGGCCAACACGGCCGTGGCCGCGGCGCTGATCTCCCTCGTGGCCTTCTCCGCGTCCTCCATGGGCCTGGCGCCGGTGACCTCGGCGATCTCCGAATCCCGGGTCATCACCACGATCAACGACGCTGCACCCGAATCGGCCAAGTCCCTGGTCGCCCGAGTGCGTTCCGCCGTCGCCGGGACCGACGTGGTGCCGGTGCTGCCCGAGCCCGTGACCACGGAGACCCCGGCGGCCGCGGCGTCAACCCCCGCACCAGGGCAGGCGCTGCAGGAGGCGCGTGCCTCCGTGGTGCGCATCTCCGGAACCGCCCTGGTGTGCGGGCAGAACCAGACCGGATCCGGCTTCGCCGTGGCCCCGGACCGGGTGATCACCAACGCCCACGTGGTGTCCGGCCTGACCGAGCCCTCGGTCGAGTCCGCGGACGGTGCCGTGCACGCCGGTCGGGTGGTGCACTTCGACGCGGCACGGGACGTGGCCGTCATCGCCGTGGACGGAGCTGACCTGCCGCCGCTCGACGTGGGTGCCGAGCTGGCGGACCAGGAGGCCGGCTACATCATGGGCTATCCCTCGGGCGGGCCCTTCCAGATGGACCCGGCGCTGGTCCAAGCCCGCGGTGAGGTGACCGTCAACAACGTCTACGGCGCCGAGCCCGGGCTGCTGGACATCTACCAGCTGGAGGCCGACGTCCAGCTGGGCAGCTCCGGGGGTCCGTTGCTGACCGCGGACGGTGACGTGGCTGGCATCGTCTTCGCCCGCGCCACCGGGGACATCGAGGTGGGCTACGCCATCACCGGCGAAGAAGCCGAACAGGCGCTGACGGAGGCCGAGGACATGGTGGACACGGTGTCCACCGGACAGTGCATCCAGGGGAATTGAGCGAGACTTCGCCCGGGAACCTCAGGCTGACTAGTGTCAACCGAGGTCCACATCGTGCATGAACGGCCTGACTGGTCTAACGTGGTCGCCATCACATTTTCGCACCGTACCGCCGGCCCGCCGCCGTATCACCCTCAGAACGGCACCGGACCGAGCGGGCTGGGTTACTGACCGGGAGGACCTCCGTGTCAACGCAGACCGCACTACCTCAAGGTGGCAAGGCGAGCCGCGAGCAATTCGCGACTCGTTGGGCCTTCATCTTCGCCGCCATCGGCTCCGCCGTGGGCCTAGGCAATATCTGGCGCTTCCCCTACGTCGCCTATGAGAACGGTGGCGGCGCCTTCATCGTCCCGTATCTGATCGCGCTGCTGACCGCGGGCATCCCGTTGCTGTTCTTCGACTACGCGATCGGCCACCGCTTCAAGGGATCGCCGCCCCTGGCCTTCAAGCGGCTGAGCAAGTGGACCGAGTCCATCGGCTGGTGGCAGGTGCTGATCTGCTTCGTGATCGGCGTCTACTACGCGGCCATCATCGCCTACGCCGCGATGTACACGTGGTTCTCCTTCGGGGAACGCTGGGGCGAGGACCCGGAGGCCTTCTTCTTCGGCGAGTATCTGCAGGTATCGGAGGGAGTGGCACCGACCCTCGAGTTCGTCCCCGCGGTCTTCTGGCCGATGCTGGCGGTCTGGTTGATCCTGCTCGTGGTCCTCGGCGCAGGTGTCAAGAAGGGCATCGCGATGGCCTCGCTCATCGGCATCCCCGTGCTGGCCACCATGTTCATCATCCTGGTGATCGTGGCCCTGTTCCTCCCCGGCGCCCCTGAAGGCTTGAACGCGCTGTTCACCCCAAATTGGTCCGTGCTCACGGACCCGCAGGTGTGGATCGCCGCCTATGGCCAGATCTTCTTCTCCCTGTCCGTGGGATTCGGCATCATGATCACCTATTCCTCGTACCTCAAGCGCCGCACCAACCTGACCGGTTCGGGGCTGATGGTCGGGTTCTCGAACTCGAGCTTCGAGGTGCTGGCCGGCATCGGCGTGTTCTCCGCTCTCGGGTTCATGGCCCAGGCCAACGGTGTGGCCGTCGCGGATGTGGTCACCAATGGCATCGGACTGGCGTTCATCGCCTTCCCGACGATCATCTCCCAGGCTCCAGCTGGGGCGCTGATCGGGGTGCTGTTCTTCGGATCACTGGTGTTCGCCGGTTTCACCTCGCTGATCTCCATCCTCGAAGTGGTGGTGTCAGCGGTCAAGGACAAGCTGGGCTGGAGCCGCGTGACCACGGTGGTCGTCGTCGTGGGCATCTCCGGGCTCATCTCGCTGCTGCTGTTCAGTACCACCTCCGGTATCAACGTCCTGGACGTGACGGATGCCTTCGCCAACAGCTTCGGCATCGTCGGTGCGGCCCTCGTGGCCGTCGTGACGGTCTCGTGGGTGCTGCGCCGGCTGGACCGCATGGTCAGCCACCTCAACGCCGTCTCCTCGTTCCGGGTGGGATGGATCTACAAGGCCCTCGTGGCCGTGGTCCTGCCGATCGTGCTCGCCTACATCTGGATCTCCGACGTGGTGCTCAAGGCCACGGAGGGCTACGGGGACCTCCCCGCCTGGTTCGTGGGCACCTTCGGCTGGGGCATGTCGATCGCGCTGATCGTGGTGGCGATCCTGTTGTCTCTGCTGCCCTGGTCGCAGAAATCGGCCCTGCACAGCGAGCTGAATGACAACCTCGGCCCGGAGTCCGTTGTCCGGGACGAGGGCTTGGTGGGGGCCACTACCGGAGAGCGGACGGTGCGAGGCGGCCGCGGCCGTCATGCCGACACCCCGTCCCACCCCCACAGTGCGGGCAGCGCGGAGCTACCGCACAACCCGACCCAATCCGAGAGCCCCGAGAAGGGAGTCTGACATGGACCCGATTGCCATCGTGTTCCTGATCATCGCGATCGTGGTGGTGTGGGGCGGCATGGCCGCTTCGCTCTTCCACCTGCTGAAGAACCCGGACCATCTCTCCGGTGACGAGGGTGCGGTCGAAAGGAGCTAGGCCGGGCAGTCACGTCCCGGTCTGCGGCTGCCTGCAGGTCGGGACGGCTGGACACAGCAATGGTGCCGAGCCACCAGTGATGATCACTGTGACTCGGCACCATTGCTGTGTCCGGAGCTGTTCTCTGCTGTTGTTCTTACTTCCGCAGCGACTCCGCGATCTGCTGCATGATCGTGGGATCGGACAGGGTGGACGCATCGCCCGGATCGCGGCCCTCGGCCACGTCCTTGAGTAGACGACGCATGATCTTGCCGGAGCGGGTCTTGGGCAACTCCGGCACCACCAGGATGTGCTTGGGTTTCGCGATGGCCCCGATCTCGGAGGCCACGTGGGCCCGCAGGTCGGCCTCGGTCTGGACCGGATCGACCGCTCCGTCCGCCTGGGATTCCTCGGTGAGGATCACGAACGCCACCACTGCCTGGCCGGTCGTGGCATCGGTGGCGCCGACCACGGCGGACTCCGCCACGATCGGGTGGGACACCAGGGCTGACTCGATCTCGGAGGTGGAGAGGCGGTGGCCGGAGATGTTCATGACGTCATCCACGCGGCCGGTGACCCAGACGTCCCCGTCCTCGTCCCGGCGGGCGCCGTCCCCGGCGAAGTACATCCCCTCGAACCGGGACCAGTAGGTCTCCTTGAAGCGCTCGGGGTCGCCCCAGATGCCGCGCAGCATGGCCGGCCACGGATCCCGGATCACCAGGAACCCGGCTCCGGCGCCCTCGAAGGACCGGCCGGTCTCGTCCACCACGTCCACCGTGATCCCCGGGACGGGGGTCTGGGCCGAGCCGGGCTTGGTGGCCGTGACCCCGGGTAGGGGCGAGATCATGTGGGCGCCGGTCTCGGTCTGCCACCAGGTGTCCACGATCGGGGCCGGGTGCTCCTTGCGGGAGCCCGGGGTGACGGAGCCGTCGTCGTTCTTCGTCCCGGCACCCGCGTTGCCGCCGACGACCTCCCGATACCACATCCAGGCCTCGGGGTTGATGGCCTCGCCGACGGAACCGAGCACGCGGATCGAGGACAGGTCGAAGGCGTCCGGCACCTGCCGGCCCCACTTCATGCAGGTGCGGATCGCGGTGGGGGCGGTGTACATGATGGTGATGCCGTACTTGGCCACGATCTCCCACCAGCGGCCGTTGTGCGGGAAGTCGGGGGTGCCCTCGTAGATCACCTGGGTTGCGCCGTTGATGAGGGGCGCGTAGGTGACGTAGGAGTGCCCGGTGACCCAGCCGACGTCGGCGGTGCACCAATACACGTCCGTCTCGGGATGAAGATCAAAAGTGTCCCGGTGGGTGACGGCGGTCTGCACCAGGTAGCCGCCCGTGGTGTGCAGGATTCCCTTCGGCTTACCGGTGGTGCCGGAGGTGTAGAGGATGTACAGCGGGTGCTCGGAGTCGTGCCAGACCAGTTCGTGCTCGTCCGACTGCTCGCCCAGCGCGTCGTGCCACCACAGGTCTCGATCAGCCGTCCACTCGACGTCCTGCTCGTTGCGCCGGACCACGAGGACATGGGCCACGGAATGGCCAGGCTCGGCCAGGGCGGCGTCCACCGCCGGCTTGAGCATGGAAGGCTTTCCGCGCCGCCAGGAGCCATCCGCGGTGACCACGAGCTTGGCCTCGGCATCGTCGATGCGCGAGCGCAGGGCATCGGCGGAGAAGCCGCCGAAGACCACGGAATGGACCGCACCGATCCGGGCGCAGGCCAGCATGGTGATGACGGTCTCGGTGATCATCGGCATGTAGACGGCCACGCGGTCGCCCTTGGTGACCCCGAGCGACTCGAAGGCGTTGGCGGCCCGGCGGACCTCGGCGGCGAGTTCGGCGTAGGTCCAGGAGCGGGAGTCGCCGGGTTCGCCCTCGAAATGGATGGCCACGCGGTCGCCCAGCCCGGCCTCCACGTGGCGGTCCAGGGCGTTGTAGGCCGCGTTGGTGGTGCCGCCGACGAACCACTTCGCGAACGGGGCGTCCGACCAGTCCAGCACCTCGGTGAAGTCCTGGTCCCAGTCCAGTACCTCACGCGCCCGGTGGGCCCAGTAGCCCAGCCGGTCCGCGGCGGCCTCCTCATAACGGTCCGCCCCGGCCACGGCCTGTGCGGCGAACTCCGCCGAGGGCGGGAAGCTGCGGTGCTCGTGGGAAAGGGTGTCCATGGTGCCGCCGCCGTCGGCGGATGCGGAGGGAGAGGCCGATTCGTTGGAGGCTGTTGTGCTCATGCGTACTCCTTGGTGGCGCGGTCGACGAGGACCACCATAAGACGCCTGGGGTGTAAGCAGGGTCACAGGTGGCTTCGTCTTTAGCCTAACGCCACAGCCGTCGGTGTGAAGCCGCGCACGTCAACCTGGGGGGACAGGGCCGGACGTGACTGGTTGAATGGTGCAGAGACCATCCATCGGGGAACCGGCGAGCACCGTCCGGTCTGGATCAATCGCTGGGGAGTCGCCCGTTCCGGGTGGCACAGGAGGAACCACATGACCATCGCACCGGATTCATCCGCTACCGCACAAGCCGGTGGTCCCGGCTCAGGGCTGAGGCTGTCCAGTTGGGACGTCGGCTTCCTCGCCTCGGTCCTCGTGGTCCTCGCCGGGTCCATCGTCCCCCTGACCACCTCGCGGTGGGGCTTGAACCTGTGGGGCAGCACCAACCTCTTCTTCCTCGGTATCGGGGTCCTGATGCCCCTCGTTGCGGCCGGCTTCTTCCTGGCCCGCGCAGCCTCCGCGGGGAAGTCCACCGGCGACGCCGGCCCTCGCCTCGGCTCGCTCAGCACCGAACAGTTCGCGCACGTCACGGCCTGGCTGGCGCTGTCCTACTTCTTCGTCACCTTCGTCACCACCCTGGACCCCGTCCTGCTCATCGGCCTGGCCGGAGCCTTCGGCCTGGTGGCCACCTCACCGATGCGCTCCCTCATGGCCCCGCTCTTCGCCGGCTCCACCGGAGCCGCCGGTTCAGGGACCGGTACGCGATCGGCCTCGGACCCGGAGGGGGAGTACGGTCAGGTCCCGGCTTACGGCCAGGTTGCCTCGCAGGAGGCCCCTGAGGAGTTCCGGTCCTCGCCGGAGCCCACTGCTTCCCATGAGCCCAGCTCGGACGGCCCTTCGCAGTCCGTGGCCGAGATCGAGGACGAACTCGGGATGACCCGCGTTCGCCCGCGGTCCACGGATGAGGCCGCGGCCTCGGCAACCGCCGCGTTCGGAGCATCGGCAGTCGACTCGGGCACCGCGGGCCCGTCGGCTGGATCCGCTGGACCCGCTGGACCCGACGAGAGGAACGGGTCGACGGCAACCCCTGCGCCATCAGAACTGTCAGGGCCGACAGGACCGGTCCAGCCGTCTCCGTCGTCACCGGTGCCGGAGGTTCAGCACACGGAACCGATCGATCCGCTGGAATCCGGGCCGGCAGCTCCGCGGGGCACGGAACCGGCCGAGTATGAGGCGTTCTGGTTCGCCGTGGGAACGCGCCGGACGGCCGTGAACCCTGAGGACGGCAGCTCGGCCTTCGGGCTCGAGCCCGGCGGCTGGATCCTGGCCCTCGAGGACCGTGGCCACGAGTTCCTCGTGCAGAACACGGACGGCCGCACCGGCGTGCTGGAGGACCTCACGGACATCGAGCGCGCGTGACGGCCAAGCACGCCGCCCCGGCCGGCGTCGCCAGCGCCGGGGAAAGCACCCTTGCCCTGAAGCGCCGTGCCCGGAAGATCAACCGGGTACTGGCCGAGGCCTACCCCTACGCGGTCGCAGAGCTCGACTTCACCAACGCCTTCGAGCTGCTCGTGGCCACCGTGCTCTCGGCCCAGACCACGGACGTGCGGGTCAACGCGACCACGCCCGGTCTGTTCGCTCGTTTCCCGGACGCCGAGGCCATGTCCCACGCGGACGAGCGCGAGCTGCAGGAGATCGTGCGGCCTCTGGGCTTCTATCGGAACAAGGCCACCGCCATCCAGGGCCTCTCCCGGGCCCTGGTCGAACGCCACGGCGGGGAGGTCCCCAGCACGGTGGACGAACTGGTGAAACTGCCCGGGGTCGGGCGCAAAACGGCCTTCGTGGTCCTGGGCAATGCCTTCGGGGTTCCCGGGCTCACTGTGGACACCCACTTCGGGCGCCTGGCCCGGCGGCTCGGATTCACGGCGCAGCAGGACCCGGTCAAGGTCGAGTACGAGGTCGCCGAACTCTTCGAGCCGGGCGACTGGACCATGCTCTCCCATCGTCTGGTGTTCCACGGTCGCCGCGTCTGCCACGCCAAGCGCCCCGCCTGCGGGGCCTGCCCCGTCGCCCGATGGTGCCCCTCCTTCGGGATCGGGGAAACGAATCCAGAGGCGGCGGCGTCGTTGCTGAAGTACGAACTGGCGCCCGGTCGGGAGGACCTGCTGGCCAAGATGCTCGAGGGCGCCACCCGCGCCGAGCTGCGGGCCGAGGGCTACGGCCTGGGGGCATGATGCAGATCGACGGGGCGCTCGCGGACCTACGGTCCCTCGTGGAGCGCTACGGGACCCTGGCCCCGGACCTGGCGGCGAGGCCGCCGTCTGCCCCGGCCCCATCCCGGATTCCCGACGACGACCGGGGCTGGGACTTCGGCCTCAACGTGGTGCCCCCGGACTCGGCCGAGGAGCCCTCGGACTCCGCCGTGCTGGTGCTGTTCGGGGCCCTGGACGGCCAACCGGCACACTTCCACGGCACGGCCGTGCCGGAGGACCTGGACCTGCTGCTCACCCAGCGGTCCTTCGCCCTGCGTCACCACCCCGGCCAGGTTGCCTTCCCGGGAGGTCGCCGGGACCCCGGGGACGTGGACTTCAGTGATTGCGCCCTGCGGGAGGCCGAGGAGGAGACGGGCCTGGACCGGAACGGTGTGCGGGTCATCGGAACTCTGCCGCCGGCCCCGCTCACGGTCTCGAACTTCCGGGTGCATCCCGTACTGGGCTGGTGGGACCGTCCCTCCGACGTCTTCGTGGTGGACGAGGGGGAGGCGGCCCGTGTGTTCCGGGTCCCTGTTGCCGATCTGGTGGACCCCGCCAATCGCATCACCACGTCCCTGTCCCGGGGAGCGGAGGGCGTCACCCGGCGGTTCAGGAGCCCGGCCTTCCTGGTCTCCGGCACCCTCGTGTGGGGGTTCACGGCCATCCTGATCGACCGGATCCTCGACCTGCTGGGGTGGACCCAGGATTGGGACCGTGGCCGAATCGTGGACATCACCGATTGGGATGCGTCCATGCCGGTGCCCCGCGCTGACCTGTAGGCCGCCAGGTCCTCCACAGACGGCCGAACCCGGGCCGGTCCTCCACAGTTGCCGGACGGCGAGGAGCATGCCGCGGGCCGGACGGACAGGCTGGGAGCATGGCCGTCCGAGCATCTTCACCGTTGACCGTCCTGTTCGTTTCCCCACCGGATCGGGACGGAGCGGTCCCGCATGGTCTGGTGGGCAGCACCCCACTCCTGTCCGAACTGCTGTGCATCGAGGTGGCCGCCTGTGCTGCCGCGGTCGGACACCGGCTGCGCGTCGTGTCACGCCCCGAGTGGTTGGCCGCGGCGCACGCCCATCGGGCTGCCTCGGCGCCCCCGGCCCTCATCCTCTGGGGACTCGCGCCGGGGGATACAGCCGACCCGGAGCCGCAGCCGGGATCAGACGGCGGACAGGGTCGGTCGGAACCGCCGATCGTGGCCGTCACCCTGGACGGATCGTCCGCGCCTCCGGGTGCTCTCTGCCTGCCCTCCCGGTCCCAGCAGCTCTGCCGCATCCTGGCGCGGACCGGTCCTGCGAACTCCGAGCCACTCGCTCGGGGGCGCGCTGCGGTGGTGGTCCACGACGGCCCGGGCGTTGACGGGGACGAACACTGGCCCGGATTGTCCTGGGCCCTGGCACTGCTGTTGGGCGGCCCCGGCCGCGGCCTGCTCGTGGATGCCCAAGGTCCCCAGGGGAGTCTGAGTGCACGGCTCCGTGCCCTGGCCCCTCCCGTGGATCGATGCGTGAGCTGGGAGGGGATGCAGGATCTGCCGGTCCCCGGTCCCGCCCTGGCCTCACACCTGCCCGGGGCCGGCGGGGTGCGGTGGTGGGGCTGGGCCTCTTCGGAGTCCACTGACGGCCCCCGGACGAGCGACCACTGGGCCCAGGTAGCCGTGGAAACGTTCCCCTGGACGGTCGTCGACGTCGGCAAGGACCAAGACCGAGCCCGCGACTGGGCCGAACGGGGGGTGGCCCTGCTGGTGTGCACCGATCGCGGACCGGCGGCCGGCCGGCAGCTTCCGGCCGACGTGCTCCTGCACATCACGCCACGCCAGCGGCCATCGCGCGCCCCACGGCACCGGGATGCCCGTCGAGGATCAGCCTTGGCGAGGGAACCCGCCGGCTCTGTGCGGGTCAAAGCGCAGGATTGGGACGGTGCGTCGCTGGCCTCCTGGATTCGGTCGAGTCGGCGCCGTTCAGCCCGAAGGTTGGCCGCGGAGATCGACCTGCGGCTGGACGGAGCCGGGACCCTGGAACCCGGGTGGCCCGCGGCCGGAAGGACCCTGCGATGAGCCGCGGATGGTCGCCGGAACCGCCACCCGGAGCGGGGCGGCGTCTCGCCACAGGAACCTCTGCGGGACGGCAACGTGCCCGCAGGTGGCTCGCCGGTCGCCTCGCAGACCCCGCCCGTCACCAGGGCCGTGGTGCTCCGCCGCGGCCCGAGACCGTGCCGCCGGAGTTGGCCGCCGAGGCCGTCCGCCGGCACCTGCCGGTGACCACCCCGCAGGAGGCGTCCGCCCAGATGACGGCGCTGACGGACGATCTTACCGGGCTAGGCCCACTCGCTGCCCCAGCCCGGGCACCCGGCGTCACGGATGTCCTGGTGGACGGCTCCGGAACCATCTGGACAGACGGTCTGGACGGCCTCAGGGACACGGGCCGGTGCCTGCCGGCCGACGACGCCCGCCGCCTGGCCGTCCGGCTGCTGGCCCAGGGTGGCCGGCGGCTCGACGAGGGCCAGCCGTTCGGTGACGCACAGGTCACCGGTGCCCGGGTGCACGCCATCCTGCCGCCGCTGGCCTCGGGCGGAACCCAGATCAGTGTCCGGTTGGCCGCACCGGAGTCACCGCGTCTGGAGGACTTGGCCCGGCGCTGGCCCCACGGGACGCAGTGGCTGGCCGCCCTGCGGGAACTGCTGCACAGCCGCGCCAACCTGCTCATCAGTGGGGCCACCGGTTCCGGGAAGACCACCCTGCTCTCCGCGGTGCTCTCGGAGGTCCCCGCGGACGAACGGATCATCACCGTGGAGGACACCCGCGAGCTGCGCCCGCGCCACGGCCATGTGGTCTCGCTGCAGGCCCGCTCCGGCAACTCCGAGGGCGCCGGCACTGTCGAGTTGTCTGAACTCGTCCGGCAGGCGCTGCGGATGCGGCCCGATCGGCTCGTCGTGGGAGAGTGCCGCGGGGCCGAGGTCGCGGACTTCCTCGCCGCCATGAACACCGGTCACCGGGGCGCCGCCGGAACACTGCACGCCAACTCCGCCTCAGACGTCCCCGCCCGTCTGCAGGCGATGGGCGCACTGGCCGGCCTGGGGTCGGAGGCCCTCGCGCTGCAAGCCTCCAGTGCGGTGGATGCCGTTCTTCACCTGGAACGGACCGACGCCGGACGGCACCCCGTGGAGCTGGCCGTCGTGGACAGGGACACCAGCCGGACCGGCACCCTGCGCGTCATCCCGGCGCTCTCTCTGGTCGGAACGGCCCTGACCGCTGGGCCCGGCCAGGGGGTGCTGGACGGTCTGTCCACAACCGAGGTGCACCGAGGTCCGGGGTTGCGGCGGAGTGGGGGCCGGCATGCGATCGGGGCCTGAACGACGAAGCCAGCGGCGGTGGTGGTCGCGGTGGCTGCGGTGGCTCCCGGGGCGGGCGCGGCGCCGGCGTGAGCACGAGACCGAGGAGTTCGTCGCCCTGCTTCGCCGGGCGTCCGCCCTGTTGCAGGCCGGCCGTCGTCCGGAGCGCGTCTGGGCGGAACTGTCGGAGCTCTACGATCCGTGTCCGTGTGGGCCAGACGGGCCAGACGGGCCGCGGTGGACTGCCAGTCGGGTGAGATGCTGCCTGCACCACGTCCTGGTCGCCGCTGACCTGGAGATCATGCTGGGCGGCGAGCCGTTCGCCGCCGTGGAGGCGCCGGGGCAGGGCCGCCACTGGCGCCAGCTGGATGGGTGCCTGGCGGTCTCCCACCACGCCGGGATTCCGCTGGCCGGGCTGCTCGAGCGTCTCGCCGACGCCCTGGAGGAGGGTCAGGACGCCCAGCAGGCGCGGGATGCGGCAGCCGCCGGCCCGCGCTCCACAGCACAATTGTTGGGATTCCTGCCGCTCGCCGGGATCGCGATGACGGCCCTGGTCGGGGGACCGCCCACCGAGTTGCTGGCCGGCCCCCTCGGCTGGCTCGTGATCGGCACCGGAGTGGGACTGGCTGTGATTGGCCATCTCTGGACCCGCGTGCTGATCCGCCGGTCGGAGGAGACAACATGACCACGAGCACGACCGCCCGGCCCCGCGCCACGGCAGCACCGGACACACTGGACGCCGCCCTGGCGATGGACCTGGTGGCGGGACTGCTGGAGACGGGGCAGAGTCTCGTCTCCGGTCTCGACCTGCTGGGCACCCATGTCCCCGGGGCGGCGCCGGTCCGGCGC
Organism: Citricoccus muralis; assembly: GCF_003386075.1. Lineage (GTDB taxonomy): Bacteria > Actinomycetota > Actinomycetes > Actinomycetales > Micrococcaceae > Citricoccus > Citricoccus muralis. Next base: position 2,057,725 of record NZ_QREH01000001.1, on the reverse strand, counting down.
GTGGCCGACCTGCTGCGGGCCGGTGTCGACTGGGATGATGCCTGGTCGGCCCATGAGCCCGAAGCCAGCGACCCCGACCTGCAAGAGTTGGCCGGCGAACTCCGCTTCGCCCACCTCACCGGAGCGCCGACGGCTGCCCTGTTGCGATCTACAGCATCGACGCTCCGCCGTCACCGGAAACGCCGGGCCGAGCAACGGGCCGCAGAACTGGGCACCCGGTTGGTCCTGCCCCTGGGGCTCTGCCAGTTACCTTCATTCCTCTGCCTGGGCGTGGTCCCGCTCGTCCTGGCCCTGCTGCCCTGAAGCCCTCCCCTGAAGCCCTCGCCGACGCCCGTCCTGATGCCTGCCCTGATGCCTGCACGCGGGGTCCACCGAGGAAAGGCGGAGCCAGCGTCGGGAACCCAGTGCAGTCCTCCACACCGGCCCAAATCGCCCCAGCCATCCAGATCTGCCAGCCTCCGCACCCCACGGGGGAGAACACCGACGCAGGCTGGAAGCAGGCGACCACACCGGCCGCCATCACACCAGAGGAGACACCATGACCGCCACATTGCAGCACGAACACCATGCCCCGCTAACGGCGAGCGGAGTCCACCAGCCTGGAGGCCCCGCAAGCACCGCGGACAGCGCCTCCACCGCCTCCACCGCCTTCGCCGTACAGGGCCGTCGCGCCTCGACCCCGGATTGGAGCGATGAGACCGGTGCACAGACAGCCGAATACGGCATCGTCACGCTCGCCGCCGTTGGGTTTGCCGGCGTCCTGGCCGTCGTCCTCGCCGGGACCGACGTGCAGGGACTGCTGCTGGACATCGTCAAGAACGCCCTCAGCTTCGGCTGAGGACCCTCCGCCGGCCACCGGGCCCCGCCGACACCCCCTCCCGGCGGGGCCTGGTACCCGAGACAGACCCCAGCCGATCAGGCATGGCCGGACATTGGCGAGTTCTGCCTGCCACCCACCCGCACTGCTCCCGTCCCGCCCGAGCAACACCCGAAGACACGAGGAAGCCATGGACCGCAGTCCTCTGACCGAACATCTCCCCTTGACCGGATCCACGGGGCCCGGCCGTTCCGACGATCCTGGCCCTCTCGGCCCTCCTGCCGATCCCGCCCGCCCGCTGCAGCCCGAACGTCCTCCGGGGTCCAAGCGCCCCTCCGGTCCCGCCGGTGCTGCCGGTGCCGAACGAGGATCGGTCACCGCGGAATACGCGGTGATGCTGCCGGCCGCGGCCCTGGTGCTGGTGGGCGCTCTGCTCGCCGGTGCCGCGACCCTGCAGCAGGTTCGGTTGGAGGAGGCCGCGGCGGCCTCGGTCCGCGAGCTGGCCCGGGGAGAGAGCGAGGCCGACGTCCGCTCCACTGCCCGGCGCATGGCCGGTGAGGCCACGGAACTCAGCAGCGACCGGAGCACTGGCTGGGTGGCCGTGACCGTGGCCCACGCCCCTCCAGGACCCCTGGCATGGTGGGACGGGTGGGAACTCGAGGCCACGGCCCACGCTCCGGACCAGTGGGCCGTGCCTCCTACGGGAGCACCATGAGCCGGACGGCCGCACGCCAGACAGGCGAACAAGTCGAACAGGGCGAACAGGGCGCCGGCAGTGTCACCGTGCTGGCCACGGTGTTCCTGACCCTGGCGCTGCTGGGGGCTACTGCGGCGTTGGGCACCGCGGCGACGGCGGCGGCACGAGCCTCCGGCGCCGCGGACCTCGCCGCGCTCGCCGGCGCCGATGCCGCCCGTGGACTGATGCTGGCCGATCCCTGCGCCCTGGCTGCCCAGACGGCTGAACGTCACGGCGCTACGGTCACCGAGTGCGCTGCCGCCTCAGACGGCACCGTGCAGGTGCGCACCCACTATGAGTCGGCGCTGCCATGGCCCTCCGAAGGGGTGGCCCGGGCCGGACCGCCGGCGTCAACGGCGCCGCGGTGAGCGGCGGCCCGCAGCGATCGTGCCGCCGCGATCCGGACGCCCTGCAGCACGAACGTCAGCAGGGTTGCGGCCCCGTCCTTGTCCAGCGGGTTGTTGCGGTTGCCGCATTTCGGGGACTGCACACAGGACGGGCAGCCCGTGGAGCAACTGCAGGAGAGCACCGTGTCCAGGGTGGCCTGCAGCCAGGTCGCGGCCTCCGCGAAGCCCCGCTCGGCAAAGCCGGCGCCGCCCGGGTGGCCGTCGTAGACGAACACGGAGGGCTGGCCGGTGTCCGGGTGCAGGGCCATGGACACCCCTCCGATGTCCCAGCGGTCGTTCGAGGCCACGATGGGCAGCAGCCCGATCATCGCGTGCTCGGCGGCGTGCAGGGACCCGGGCAGCCGGTCCATCGTCAGGCCGGCGGCCACGAGTACCTCCGAGGGACAGTGGAACCAGACGGCCGTGGTGAAGAGGTCCCGGGCCGGCAGCTCCAGGGGCTCCTCGCCGAGGACCTCTCCGGAGACCAGGGCCTTGCGCTGGTAGGACACCACCTGCGTGGTGACCTTCACCGGTCCCGTGCACCATTGCAAGTCACCGGCGTCCACGCGGTGGACGGTGTCCAGGATCTCGATCTCGGTGATGTCCCGGGCCTGCGTGAAGAAATCCGGCCACGCCCGCGTGACCAGGACGGCATGGGCGTCCTCGTCGAGGTCCTCCACCAGGTACGTCCGGTCCTGGTGGACGTACACAGCACCGGGGTGGGCCTGGTAGTGGGTCTGCGGGGAGCCCATGGAGCCCAGCAGGGCGCCGGTCTCGGTGTCGATGATGTTCACCGGTCCGCCACCGTCGTCCCGCAGGGACACCAATCCGGCGGCGTGCTCGGGATGCGTCCAGAACCAGCCAGCTGGCCGGCGCCTCAGGTAGCCCTCCTCGACGAGCTGTTCCACGAGTCCGCGGACTTCCTCCGGGTCTCCGAAGTCGCCCAGCCCGTCCGGGACCAGTGGGAACTCGGCGGCCGCGGCGCACAGATGCGGGGCGAGGATGTGTGGGTTGGTCGGGTCCGTGACCGAGTCCTCCACGGCCAGTTCGAAGACGGCCTCCGGGTGGTGCACCACGTAGGTGTCCAGGGGATCGTCCCCGGCCACGTAGAGCGCCACCGATTCCTGCCCCGACCGTCCGGCGCGTCCCACCTGCTGGAAGAACGACGCGCGGGTGCCCGGCCAGCCGGCCACCAGTACCGCGTCGAGTCCGGCGATGTCGATGCCCAGCTCCAACGCCGGCGTGGAGGCGACCCCCAGCAACCGGCCGGTGCGCAGGGCCGTCTCCACCTCGCGGCGCTCCTCGGGCAGGTAACCGGCCCGGTAGGCCGCCACCCGGGGCGGCAAGGATGGGTCCACCTCGGCGAGCTCACGTTTGGCGGCGGAGGCCATCGCCTCGGCTCCGCGGCGGGAGCGGATGAAGGCAATGGTCTGGGTGCCGGTGACGGCCAGATCGGCCATCATCCGTGCGCCCTCGGCCGTGGCCGAACGGCGCACGGGTGCCCCGTTCTCTCCGCGCCGGTCGGTGAGCTCCGGTTCCCAGAAGCCGACGGTGACGGCCCCGTGGGGGGAGGCGTCCTCGGTCACGGCCACCGCGTCCGCTCCGATCAGGCGCGAGAAGGACCCGGCGGGGTCCGCACTGGTGGCCGAGGCCCCGATGAACACCGGGCCCGGTGTGCCCGGGACCTCGGTCCCGTCCCGTCGCCCAGACCGGTAGTGCGCGCAGACGCGGGCCAGCCGGCGCAGCAGCACGGCCACATGGGAGCCGAAGACCCCCCGGTACACGTGTGCCTCGTCCACCACCACGAAGCGCAGTCTCCGGAAGAACCGGGACCAGCGTTCGTGGTGCGGCAGGATTCCGACGTGCAGCATGTCCGGGTTCGTCAACAGCACGTTCGCGTGTTCGCGAGCCCACTTGCGGTCGGCGATATCCGTGTCCCCGTCGTAGGGGGCCGGCCGCAGCCAGGTCGCGCCGTCCCGGGCCAGTGCGCGCCAGGCGTTGAGCTGGTCGGCCGCGAGCGCCTTCGTGGGGGACAGGTAGAGCATGGTCCCGGTGGGATCATCGTGCAGGGCGGTCCCGGCGGCGAGCTGGTAGCCGAGGGATTTGCCCGACGCCGTCCCCGTCGCCAGAACCACGTTCGTCCCGGCGGCGGCGAGGCCGGCCGCTTCGGCCTGGTGCTTCCAGGGCTCCAGGGCCCCGGAGCCCCCGAGCGCGTGGATGAGACCCTCCGGGGTGCCCTCCGGCCAGGGCACCGTGATGGCCTGCCGTTCGGGCAGATGCCGGACGTGGAGCAATTGCGGCGGGATGGAGCGGCGGCCGAGCGTGCGGCTCAGGGCCTCGGCGTCCCGGGGGTCATCCGTGCGTGGTCCACCGGCTGGCTGCCCGAGCCCGTCTCCGTGGCCGTTCCGGGGGTGTTCCCCGCGGGGGTCCACTCAGCCGGCGTCCGAGTGGGACGGGTTCTCGGTATCGCCCTCGAGGGCGCCGTAGACGGTGACGTCGGCGAGCTCGGTCCAGCCGAGGTGGCCGTAGAGGGCCTGGCCGTCGGCGCTGGCCACGAGCAGGCCTTCCTCGACGTCGTGTTCCAGGGCCAGCGAGGCGAGGTAGCGCATCACCAGCGAACCGAGGCCCTGCCGGCGGAAGTCTGGCGAGGTCCAGATGCGGTCGAACACGGCGTAGCCGTCCACGGCGGCCACCCGGCCGCGGGCCGCCACGGCGCCCTCGCCCTGGGGATGCTCATCCGTGCTGATGATGGTCACGAGGAACCAGTCCGGGTCCTTGCGCTCCACGGTGGCCTCGAACTCCTCGGGCACGATGGGGGCCTCGACGTCCTGGCCTCCCATGTCCACCACCATGAGCTTCTCACCGGTGGAGAGCGACTTGAGGGGGACGCCGGCCGGCACGGTGGGGGGCGGACCGACCACGGTCAGCAGCCGTCCGGGGTGGTTCTGGACCTCGGAGGACACCGCCTTGAGGGCGGTCTCGTCCGGGTGGGCCAGGACGTACTCCCAGTCCTGACCGTCACCGGCCTGGACGCCACTGCGCAGGGATGCGTGAACCACGCCGTCATGTTGCACGTCGTAGTTCCGGCAGCGGGACCAGCCGGTCACCCAGGTGCTGACCAGCGCGTCATTCAAGGCAGAAGTCATGGGACGAGACTAGCCCGAGCCGGAGGCTGCCCGCACGCGTGGGACCAACATCCGGGTCAAATCGTCACTTGCCCGTATCCTGCGGATCCCGTGCGCGGTGCCGTCCCCGGACGGGCCTCGTGGGTCGGGGCGTCCCGGACTACCCTTGATGCGGTGAGCCAGTCCAAGATCGCCCTGTACTACCGCTTCGCCCCGTTGGCCGATCCGGAGGCCGTACGCCTCTGGCAGCACGCCTTGGCCTCGCGCTGGGGGCTGACCGGGCGCATCATCGTGTCCCCGCACGGGATCAACGGCACCGTGGGCGGACCCCTGGATGCCGTGAAACAGTATGTCAAGACCACTCGCACGTATGGCCCGTTCGCCGGTCTGGAGGTCAAGTGGTCCGACGGCTCTGCGGAGGACTTCCCGCGGCTGTCCGTCAAGGTGCGGCCCGAGCTCGTGGCCTTTGACGCCCCAGACGAGATCGTCGTGACCGAGGACGGCGTGCAGGACACCGGCGTGCACCTGACGCCCGAAGACCTGCACCGACTGGTCGAGGAGAAGGAGTCCGCCGGGACCCCCGTGGTGTTCTTCGACGGGCGCAACGCCGTGGAGGCCAAGATCGGCCGATTCGCCGGGGCCGTGGTGCCGGACACCGTCACCACCCGGGACTTCATCTCCGAACTCGATTCGGGCGTCTACGACCACCTCAAGGACCAGCCCGTGGTCACCTACTGCACCGGCGGGGTCCGCTGTGAGGTTCTGACGGCGCTGATGCACCACCGCGGCTTCGGGGAGGTCTACCAACTGGACGGCGGGATCGTGAAGTACGGGGAGGCCTATGGTGACTCCGGGCTCTGGGAGGGATCCCTGGCCGTCTTCGACCAACGCATGCGGGTCCAGTTCTCCGACCAGTCCGCGACGATCGGCGAGTGCGCCCTCTGTGCGGGTCCCACCTCGGAACTGCGGAACTGCTCCGATCCGTCCTGTCAGACCCTGGACACCGTGTGCGATGCCTGCGCTCTGGCCGTCCCGAACCGCACGTGCGTGGTGTGCCGGTGAGACGCCAGGCTGCCGGGCTGGTCCTCGCGGGGCTGCTGCTGACCGGTTGCGGGGCACCTGACCCGGCGGATACCCCTCCCCAGTCCGAAGAGCAGCTGCGGGCGATGCTCCTGACCATGGAGGAATACGGGCTGGAGGGAGCCGGCGGCCCGGGGGAGCAGATCGACCCGAGCCTGATCGCGACCGTGGTCGACGACCCCTCCCAGGTCGAGGGTGCCTGCGCCGACGCGCTGCAGGCTCTGCAATCCGCCTCGTTTGAGACCACCGCCAGTGCGGCCGCGGCCGTCAGCGTGGTGGAGGGCTACGAAGACGCCTACCTGCCTCCCATCCTGTCCACCGCACTGTTCGCCCGTGAGGACGGCGACGGGCCGGAACCGGGCCCGCTCTACACAGCGGTGGGCCGAGACTGCGAAGGCGCGGAACTGCGCCAGGGTGAGGCCACCGTCACCGTGGCACCCCTGCCCGGGGACCGGGACGGCCTGGTGGCGCACAGCAGCGGAGACGAGTTGCTCGGGGACGCCAGCGTGACCATCGCGGTGGAGACCGTGGGCCATCACCACGTCATGGTCAGCGGCATCCTCGTGGACCCGGAGTCCGTGGTGGCGGCGTTCGACCGGCAGGTCGAGAAACTCCGTCAGGGACTCCTCGCGGCAGCATCGTGAGGCAACTCCGTGCGGAGGGTCGGCGGTGATGTGGGTGCGGCAGTGATGCGGGTGCGGTGCCGGCCACGCACCACAATGGAGTCATGACTGATCCGCGTCCCAACACCGCCAGCACCGAGCCGCCCTTCAATCATGCGATGGTCGACCCGCCGCGGTGGGACCGGGACCCTGACACCATCGCCGCAGTCGCTGTCCTTGCTGCCGATCTGCGCGCTCTGCCCTACACCACGGACGCGGTCGGGGATCTGCTGGGGGACGTGGTCACCGCCGCGCTGGAGCGCGAGCAGGCCGAGCCGGCTCGACGCCGCCTCGCCCAGGTGATGCACGACGCCGGCGCGCCCGGCTCCCAGCGGGCGCTCGCCGCCGTCGTCTCCTGCTGGATGCTCGGCGACCCGGTGCCGACCGCCACGCTGGACGCCGCCCTGCCCACGCTGACGGCCGCCGGTTCCGCAGAACTCAACCTGGGCTGGATCCGGGACGAGGCCTTCCACCCGGTGGTCGACCTCTCGCCCTACTCGACCGATGACCTCGGTGAGGTGTGGGTGGCCAGCGACCAGACCGCCCTGCAGACCCGGACCACCTTGCCTTCCTGGCACGTGCTCGGCATCGGCCGGGCATCGATGACTTTGGCGGGCAACGTGATCCGCCGCCCCGTGGCCCAGGCCCTGGACCTCGGCACCGGCTGCGGCATCCAGACCCTGCACCTGTTGCCCCACGCCGACCACGTCACCGCCACAGACCTCTCCGTCCGGGCGCTCGAGTTCACGGCCTTCAACCTGGTCCTCAACGCCGAGGCGCTCGGCCTGGACCTGAACCTGACAGAAGTTCCGGAGCGGGACGGTCAACCGCAGGGCCGCCGCCGCGGATTCCCCCTCACGCTCGGCGGGCGCGTGACTCTGCTGCAGGGGGACCTGCTGGAGCCGGTGGCCGGCAGCCGCTTCGACCTGGTCGTCTCCAACCCGCCCTACGTCATCACCCCGCGCTCGGGCTCGGAGCCGGACCGGTTCACCGGGGAGGTCGGGGACGGGATCAACACGTACCGGGACGGCGGCCGCCCCGGGGACCGATTGCTGGCCGAGCTCGTCGCCACCCTGCCGGAGCACCTCGAGCCCGGCGGCATGGCGCAGATGCTCGGCAACTGGGAGATCCGCGGCACCACGGATAGAGCCACGAATGGCGCCCCGGACCGCGTGGCCGGTGCCGCCAGTCCCCAGCTGCCCGGTTGGGACGTGCGCCCGCGCTCCTGGGTGCCGGCCGGCGTCGACGCCTGGTTCATCCAGCGTGACCTCCTGGACCCGGCCGGGTACGCCGAGACCTGGTTGCAGGACTCCTCCGAGCAGCTCGACCCGGCGAGGTATACAGCGGGGTACCGGCGCTACCTGGAGGATTTCGGAGAACGGGGCGTGGCCGCCGTCGGGTTCGGGTACGTGTGGTTGCGCCGCCCGGCCGCACCGCGGGCCGGCCGGATCCGCACCGAGGTCGTCGAGTCCGAGCTACAGCAGCCGTTGGGGCCGGCCTGGGGTGAGGCGGTGGACCGCTGGGATCTGGTCGCCGGAGACACCGAAGGCACGGGGGGCCTGACGGCGCTGAAGGAGTTGCACGTCACGGTCCCCGGCGATGTCACCGAGGAACGCCACCAACGCTTCGGCTCCGACCACCCGGAGGTCATCCTGGCCCGTCAGGGCGGCGGTTTCCGGCGGACGGCCCACGTGGACACCGCCACCGCCGGGTTTCTGTCCGCCGCGGACGGCGAGTTCTCGGTGGGGCAGCTGACCGGCGCGGTGGCCGGACTGCTGGACCTGGACGAGGCGGGGGAGCGGGCCCTGGTGGCCGCCGTGGCCGAGTTGCTCACGGACGGATTCCTGACCGTTACCGCACCGATACCGTCCGGAATGTGAACGAGGACACGCTGAATCTGAAAGAACTGCCTAGAATCTTGGTCCATGACTGAACTAGACACCGCTCCGACCCCCGGGAGCGGAACGGTGCCGGCCGCCCGACGGCCGGTGGTCATTTCCGATCCCCAGGCCATCCGGGCCCTGGCCCACGAGGCGCGGCTGGAGGCCTTGGAGGAGCTCTACGCCTCGCAGTCCACCCGGACCGCGACCGAACTGGCCTCCCGGTGCGGCCTGACCCCCTCGGCCATGAGCTACCACCTGCGAGCCCTGGAGAAATACGGCTTCGTGGAGCGTTCCCCCTCGGAGGGGGACGGCCGTGAGCGGCGCTGGAAGGCAGCCGGCTACTCGCTGCTCGTCGACTCCCTGAACCACACCCCGGCATCCAAGCAGGCGTTCATCGATGTCCAACTGAACACCTTCCGGGACCGGATCATGAAGGAGGTGGCCCGCCGCGAGGCCGAGGACAAGCTCCTGCGCCAGGCGGCGGAGGAGGCCGTGGCCACCGCTCAGGACGCCAACGCCGCCCTGGACGGACGGGACCTCGGCGTCCACGAGCCCGGCCGACGACGGTCCCCGGTGCTGTCCACCGGCATGGTGTTCGTCAACGCCGAGCAGCGCGCCGAGTTCCAGCGCCGCCTTGCCGCGCTGATCGACGAGTTCGAGGAGCTCAACCCCGCCTCCGAGCGCTCGGTGGACGCCGAACGCGTGTATTACCTCGTCTCAGTTCTGGCAGACTCGGCCCCGGAAACGCCCGGTCACGCCTGATCGGGAGCCCGGGGCGCGCCGACGGTCGAGGACCGGGGGCGCGGTGCCGTTACATTAGTAGGGCACCGGGCGGTCCGCCTGGAAGTCACAGGCGGCCATCCACTGGGCCAGCCGGGCCCAGTGGACCTGTTCCCCCGCCCGGCGACGAAAAGGAGCCCGAGTGTCTGAGAAGACGTCCAAGAAGACCACCTCCTCCGGTGACGGAACGAAACTGGTCATCGTGGAGTCCCCCGCCAAGTCCAAGTCCATCGCCAAGTACCTCGGCGAAGGATGGGTGGTGGACGCATCGGCGGGCCATATCCGGGATCTTCCGCAGCCGTCGGACCTGCCCGCGGACATGAAGAAGGGCCCCTACGGCAAGTTCGCCGTGGACACCACCAACGGCTTCGACCCGTACTACGTGGTCTACCCGGACAAGCGGAAGCGCGTCGCCGACCTCAAGCGGCTGCTCAAGGACGCCTCCGCCCTCTACCTCGCCACGGACGCCGACCGCGAGGGCGAGGCCATCGCGTGGCACCTGCTGCAGGAGCTCAAGCCGAAGGTGCCCGTGTACCGGATGGCCTTCACCGAGATCACCAAGGAGGGCATCGCCCGCGGTCTCGAGAACGTCCGCGAGATCGACGCGGACCTGGTGGACGCCCAAGAGACCCGGCGCATCCTCGACCGCCTCTTCGGCTACGAGATCTCCCCGGTGCTGTGGCGCAAGGTTCGTCAAGGCCTGTCCGCGGGCCGTGTGCAGTCCGTCGCCACCCGCCTGGTCGTCGAACGCGAGCGCGAGCGCATGGCGTTCGTGCCGGCGTCGTACTGGGACCTGGACGGCACCTTCACGGCCGACGAGGGCAAGGGTGCCGGCGAGTCCTTCACCGCACGCCTGAACTCGGTGGACGGCCAGCGTGTGGCCACCGGACGCGACTTCGACGACCGCGGTCAGCTCAAGAAGTCCGCAGCCGGCAAGGTGGCCACCCTCACCGAGGCCACGGCCACCGCCCTGGCAGCGGGCCTGCAGGGCGCCACCTTCACCGTCGACTCGGTCGAGGACAAGCCCTACACGCGCCGGCCGGCCGCCCCGTTCACCACCTCCACGCTGCAGCAGGAGGCCTCCCGCAAGCTGCGGTTCTCCTCGCGGATCACCATGCAGGTGGCGCAGCGGCTGTATGAGAACGGCTACATCACCTATATGCGTACCGACTCGGTGATGCTCTCGGACGAGGCCATCACCGCGGCCCGCCGGCAGGCCACCGAGCTCTATGGACCGGACTCCATCCCGCAGGCCAAGCGGGTCTACAGGGCGAAGAACGACTCGGCGCAGGAGGCCCACGAGGCCATCCGCCCCGCCGGCGACTCCTTCCGCACCCCCGGGCAGGTCTCCGGCGCCCTTCGTGGGGACGAGTTCCGCCTCTACGAGTTGATCTGGAAGCGCACCATCGCCTCCCAGATGGCCGACGCCAAGGGTTACACCGCCACCATCAAGCTCACCGGCACCGCGCTGGAGACTGCCTCCTCCGGCGAGATGGCCGGCCGGCTCGCCGGCTTCAGCGCCTCGGGCACCGTCATCACCTTCCCCGGTTTCCTCGCCGCCTACGAGGAGGGGCGCGACGCCGGCTCCGAACCCGCTGAGGGCGCCTCCGGTGACGCTGGCGGCACCGGCAGCGACGGTACGGGCGGCAAGGACAAGCGCCTGCCCGAGGTGGCCTCAGGGGATTCCCTCACCGGGAGGGACGTCATCGCCTCCGGCCATGAGACCTCGCCGCCGCCGCGGTACACGGAGGCCTCGATCGTGGCCGAGCTGGAGAAGCGGGAGATCGGCCGCCCGTCCACCTTCGCGCCGACGATCTCCACGATCATGGACCGCGGGTATGTCACCAAGCGCGGCAACGCCCTGGTCCCGTCCTGGACGGCCTTCAGCGTGATCCGGCTGCTCGAGGAGCACTTCGGAAAGTACGTCGACTACGACTTCACCGCCCGGATGGAGGACGACCTGGACCGGATCGCCGCCGGCGAGCTCCAGCGTGAGGCCTGGCTGCAGCACTTCTACTTCGGTGCCGAGTCCACTGCCGAAGGCCTCAAGGCCGTGGTGGACAACCTCGGTGACATCGATGCCCGCGCCGTGAACTCCATCCCGGTGGCCGAGGGCATCACGCTGCGCGTGGGCAAGTTCGGACCCTACCTGGAGAAGGACATCCCCGCGGGCTCCCCGGAGGGCACCGACCCGGAACGCGCGAACGTCCCCGAGGACCTGCCCCCGGACGAGCTGACCGCGGAGAAGGCCGAGGAACTCTTCGCGACCGCAGGCCCCTCCGAGCGCGAGCTCGGGACCGACCCGGAGACCGGGCGCCCCATCATGGCCCGGGACGGCCGCTTCGGTCCCTACGTCACCGAGGTCATCCACGAGATGAATGAGGAGGAGCTGGCGGCCTGGATGGAGGCCCAACCCACGGAGTACTACAAGAACGGCAAGCCCAAGCCGAAGAAGAAGCCGGCCAAGGAAAAGCCACGCACCGGCTCCCTGTTCAAGTCGATGTCCATCGAGACCGTCACCCTCGAGGACGCCCTGAAGCTGATGAGCCTGCCCCGCGTGCTCGGCCAGGACGCTGAGGGCGTGGACATCACCGTGCAGAACGGCCGCTTCGGCCCGTACCTGAAGAAGGGCACGGACTCGCGGTCCCTCGAGTCCGAGGAGCAGATCTTCACGATCACGCTGGAGGAGGCCCTGGCCATCTACGCCCAGCCCAAACAGCGCGGGCGCGGGGCAGCGAAGCCGCCGCTGGCCGAATTCGGCGAGGACCCGACGTCGGGCAAGAAGGTGGTGGTCAAGGATGGCCGCTTCGGTCCCTACGTCACGGACGGCGAGACGAACATCACCGTGCCGCGGGACATGGACCCGGAGTCCCTGACGGCCGAGCAGGCCTATGAGCTGCTGGCGGACAAGCGTGCCAAGGGTCCGGCGAAGAAGCCGGCCCGCAAGCCGGCCGCGCGCTCGAAGTCCACGTCCGGTGCTGCCAAGTCGGGCAAGAAGTAGCGGAAGAAGAAGGCAGACACCATGCGCCTGGGTGTGCTGGACATCGGTTCGAACACCGTCCACCTGTTGTTGGTGGACGCGCACCCCGGCGCGCGTCCCTCGGCGTTCGCCGACCACAAACGGTCCCTGTCCCTGCTCGATCACCAGGACGAGGACGGACGCATCAAGGACTCCGGCCAGGATGCGCTGGTGACCTTCATCCGGGAGGCTGTCGCCTTCGCCGTGGCGAACGGTGCCGAGGACATGATCGCGTTCTGCACCTCCGCCATCCGGGAGTCCGGCAACGGCGCGGCGGTGCTGGAGCGGGTCACCCGGGAGACCTCGGTGCACCTCACCGAGCTCTCCGGCGATCAGGAGGCCGCGATGACGTACTTCGCGGTGCGCCGCTGGCAGGGCTGGGACGTCGGATCGATCCTGAACTTCGACATTGGCGGCGGATCCTTCGAGATCGCCTACGGCACGGATGAGCTGCCCAGCTACGCCGTGTCCATCCCGCTCGGCGCCGGGCGGCTGACCCGGGACTGGCTGCCCGCGGACCCGCCCACGCCGAAGTCCACCAAGAAACTGCGCAAACACATCAAGGCTGCGATCGCCGAGGCGGCCGAGGGATTCCCGCTGATGACGGCACCCGTGCTGGTGACCGGCACCTCGAAGACCTTCCGTTCCCTCGCCCGCATCACCGGCGCGGCGCCCTTGGCCGCCGGACCGTTCGTCAAACGCCACCTGCGGCTGGAGGACCTCACGCTGTGGGTCAACCGGATGGCCGCGATGACGGCCAGGGATCGGGCCGGGCTGCCCGGCGTATCCGAGGTGCGGGCGGCCCAGATGCTCGCCGGCGGCATGGTGGCGGAGGCCGCGATGGACGCGTTCGGCGTCACCCAGGTGGAGATCTGCCCCTGGGCCCTGCGCGAGGGACTCATCATGCGCCGGCTGGACGCCCTGGTCCAGGAGGGCATCCTGGGACGGGAGACCACCCCGGGCGTCGGGAACGTCTACCTCAACCCGGACCCGATGCTGCCCGGCTTCTCCGTGGGGGTGACCAGTGACTGGACCGGCTGAGATCCCAGTGACCCTGTCCTCGTCCTCCGTGTTCCCGCTGGGCACGCAGGACGTCTTCGCGATGGCCGAGGACCTCGGCTACGACGGGGTGGAGGTCATGGTCACGCACAACGGGTGGTCCCAGGACCCCGTGAAGCTGAACCGGCTGTCCGAGAAGCACGGCATGCCGATCCACTCGATCCACGCCCCGACGCTGTTGTTCACCCAGCAGGTGTGGGGTTCGGCCTGGAACAAGCTGGCCAAGAGCGCGGACCTCGCCCGTGAGGTGGGAGCCGAGGTGGTGGTGGCCCACCCGCCGTTCCGGTGGCAGGGCAACTACGCCTCCGGCTTCGCCGAGGGCATCCGGGAGATCATGGAGGCCACCGGCGTGCTGATCTGCGTGGAGAACATGTACCCGTGGCGGGCCAGCGGCCGCGAGGCCAAGATGTACCTGCCGCACTGGGACCCGGTGCCGGAGGACTACGACTACGTCATCTGGGACTTCTCCCACGCCGCCATCGCCCAGGAGAACTCGCTCGACGCGTTCCGCTCCCTCGGCGACCGGCTGCGCCATGTCCACCTCACGGACGGCACGGCCAACGGCAAGGACGAGCACATGCTCCCCGGTGACGGGGACCAGCCCGTGGCCGAGTGCATCGAATACCTCGGGGAAACCGGCTGGGACGGCGCCGTGTGCGTGGAGGTCGGCACCCGCAAGACGAAGTACGCCGGGGAGCGCGAGGAGATGCTCGTCTACTCGCTCGAGTTCGCCCGCCACCACCTCGCCGCCGGGGCCGCCCGCTCCGCCTCCGGCCGAGATCCAGAAGATCAAGACACCGTCGAAAGGTCCCCCCTTCCATGAACATCGCCCTGCTCGGACTCGGGAACATGAATGGCGCCATCCTGGCGGGGATGCTGGCTGCCGGAACGGACGCGGCCTCGGTGTGCGCCACCGGCCACTCCGCCGAGCGGGCCCGGGCGAACCAGGAGCGCTACGGGGTCACCGTGGCCGCCACCGAGTCCGATCCCGAGGCGAACCGCACCGCGGCCGCGGGGGCCGACATCGTGGTCCTGGGGGTCAAGCCGAAGGACATCCTGGCCCTGTGCCGGGAGATCGGCGGCGCCCTGCGCCCCGGGACCGTGGTGGTCTCCGTGGCCGCCGGGATCCCGCTGGCGGCCATGGAGGCGAACCTGCCCGGGGGGCAGCCGGTGGTGCGGACCATGCCGAACACGCCCCTGACGGTGGGCATGGGCGTGGTCGGGCTGGCCGGCGGGACCGCCGTGACCGAGCACCACGTGGACCTGGCCGCCGGGCTCTTCCGCGGCTCCGGTTCGGTGTACCAGGTCAAGGAGTCCCAGCTCGACGCCGTGGCCGCCGTCTCCGGGTCCGGGCCCGCCTACGCCTTCCTGCTGGCCGAGCTGATGGCCGCCGGGGGAGCGGACATGGGCCTGGACGAGGACCTGGCCAAGGACCTGGCCCGCGCCACAGTCGCCGGAGCCGGCCGGATGCTCGCCGAGCCGGAGGTGGACCCGGCGGCGCTGCGCCGGGCGGTGACCAGCCCCAACGGCACCACGGAGGCCGCGATCAACTCGTTCCTGGACTCCGGGCTCGCTGACCTGATCGCCCAGGGTATGCGGGCCTCCGCCGCCCGAGGTCAGGCCATGAGCCGCGAGTACGGGTCCTGACCCTCAGGGGCGGGAGGCGAAGCGCTCCAGCAGGTCGGTGTGCCCGGAGACGATGAGCGTGTCCCGCGGCCCGACCTTGGTGTCCGGCTGCGCGTAGGTGAAGTCCTCGCCAGGCGTCTTCACGCCCACGATCGTCACCCCGTACTTGGCGCGGATGTCCGACTCGGCCAGGGTGAAGCCCACGGCCTCCGCCGGTGGATACATCTTGACGATCGCGAAGTCGTCGTCGAACTCGATGAAGTCCAGCATGCGCCCGCCCACCAGGTGGGCGGCCCGGACGCCGGCGTCGTGCTCCGGGAAGATCACATGGTGCGCGCCGATCCGTCGCAGGATCTTGCCGTGGGCCGGGGTGATGGCCTTGACCCAGATGTGCTCCACACCCAGATCCACCAGGTTCACGGTGATGAGCACGGAGGACTCGATCGAGGTGCCCACGCCCACCACAGCGGTGGCGAACTCCTGGGCGCCAAGCTGGCGCAACGCCTGGAGGTCGGTCGCGTCCGCCTCGACCACGTGCGTCAGCGTGCCCGCGAACTTCTGCACCAGGGCCGCGTCGCGCTCGATTGCCATGACCTCACGGCCCTGGGCCACCAGCTGCTCGCCCACGGCCGAACCGAAGCGGCCCAGGCCGATCAGCAGCACCGGGGCGTGGGGATCCGGACGGTTCTCAGCCAATGATCGGCCTTTCCTCGGGGTACCGGAACAGGATGCGGCGCTGACGCAGGGCCAGCGCGGACGCGAAGGTGATCGTACCAACACGGCCGGCGAACATCAGGATGGTCAACACGTACTTGCCCGCCGGCGGCAGCTCGGCCGTCAGTCCCGTGGTCAGCCCGCAGGTGCCGAACGCGCTGAGCACTTCGAACAGCGGGCGCTGCAGGGACTCGCCGCTGATGGCCACCAGGGCCATGGTGCCGACCAGGATGAGGGTGGCGCCCAAGGCGAGGACGGAGATGGCCACCCGGACCGATCCCGGAGTGATGGTGCGACCGTGGGCGGTGACCTCACGGTCGCCGCGGGCCTCGGCCACGATGGCCAGGAACATCACTGCCAGGGTGGTGACCTTGATGCCGCCGGCGGTGGACGCCGAACCGCCGCCCACGAACATCAGGGCGTCCGTCAGCAGCAGGGTCTCGGGCGACTGCTCGTTGATGTCATAGACGGAGAAACCCCCGGACCGGGACATCACCGAGCCGAACAGCGAGTACTGGAGGCGCTCGGCCACCCCGAACTGGCCGAGTGTGGCCTGGTTGGACCACTCGAAAATCCCGATCAGCAGGGCCCCGCCGAGCACCAGGGCGGTGGTGGTGGTGACGGTCAGCTTGGTGTGCAGGTTCCATTGGGACCACCGCCAGCGCTGCTGCATCAGCACCATGACCACCGGGAAGCCCAGGGCGCCGGCGAAGACCCCGGCCATGAGGGTCCAGATGATCCACGGGTCGTGCATGAAGGATTCCAGCCCGTCCGTGTGGAGGGTGAAACCGGCGTTGTTGAAGGCGGAGACCGAGTAGAAGATCCCGTTCCACAGGCCTTCGCCCCACGAGCCGGTGTGCACCATGAACCGGGGTACGAGCACCACCGCCAGGACCGCTTCGAAGAAGAACGTGGTGCCGACCACCACGCGCAACAAGGCCCCGACCTCCCCGATCCGGCCGGTGGTCATGCCCTCCTGCGTGATCAGCTTGGACCGCACGCCCAGGCGCTTGGACACGGCCAGCGTCAACAGCGCCGCCATGGAGAGGATCCCCAGTCCGCCGATCTGCATGGCCACGAGGATGACCAGCTGTCCGGCGAAGCTCCAGTGCTCCCCCGTGTTCACCGGCGTCAACCCTGTGACGGAGACCGCGGAGGTCGCCACGAACAGGGCGTCGTGGAAGGCGGTGATGCGCCCCGTCTTCGAGGCGAAGGGCAGGGACAGCAGGGCGGTGAACACCAGGATGACGACGGCGAAGGCCAGCAGCGCGGCCCGTGCCGGTGACGCTCCGGCCATCGTGGAGACGAAGTGCCGGAGGCGCTCGAGCACCTCGCGGAGCCCGGAGCGGCCTGAACCGCCGGCCGGGGGGCCGACCCGGGGGGACAGGGCCCTGCTCAGAGCGGAGGGCGGGCGGGCCGCGCGGCCGCCCGACGGCGTCGGGATCCGGCCTCCGGTCCTTCGGCGGGCCTGGGGCCGGGGCAGGGAGCGGGGGCGGGGGCGGGGGATGCGTTGGTGCCGGGTCATGCGCCGGTGATCACGTCCCTTCCGTTCCGCCCCAAGTCACGAACGATCCCATCATCCACCATCCGGTGCGGGATCCGGTCCATGACGTCATCACCTGCCGGTGGTGACGCCGGAAGCATAGTCTGTGTGGTGATGACCAACACACCAAGCGACGCGACCGGCACCGTTCCGGGTCCCGAACCGAGCGCCGTGTCCAGTCCCGCCCCCAGGGCTGCACCCGTCCCGGCCCCCGCCGGCCGCCCCTCGACGGCGACGGCCGTCGTCTGGGACGAGGCGCTGCTGGGCTACAAGTTCAGTACCGCCCATCCCATGGCCCCGGTGCGCCTCGACCTGACGCACCGGCTGTCCCAGGCCCTCGGCCTGTTCGACCGACCCGGGGTGAGCCTCATCAAGCCCGAGGTGGCCTCTGACGAGGTCTTGGCCTCCGTCCACGATCTCGAGTACATCCGCGCCGTCCGTGCCGTCAGCACGGGCGAGATGGCCGAGGACCTGGAGCGGGGGCTGGGCAATGACGACAATCCGGTGTTCCCGCACATCCACGAGGCCTCAGCCCGGATCCTGGGCGGCTCCGTGGCGGCTGCCGAGGCGATCTGGGCGGGGGAGGTCCGGCACGCCGTGAACTTCGCCGGCGGGCTCCACCACGCCAACCGCGGCAAGGCGAGCGGATTCTGTATCTACAACGACTGCGCCGCGGCCATCCAGCGGCTGCTCGACCGGGGCGCCGAGCGGGTCGCCTACGTGGACCTGGACGCCCACCACGGTGACGGCGTCGAGTCCATCTTCTGGAACGACCCGCGCGTGCTGACCATCTCCGTCCACGAGACCGGCATCTCCCTGTTCCCGGGGAGCGGCTTCGCGAACGACTCCGGCGGGCCCGAGGCGCTCGGATCCGCCGTCAATGTGGCGCTCCCGCCGGGCACCGGTGATGCCGGTTATCTCCGGGCCACGCATGCCGTGGTCCCGCAGCTGCTGCGGGCCTTCGACCCGCAGGTGCTGGTCACCCAGCATGGTTGCGACGGCCACGGTGAGGACCCCCTGACGAATCTGAGGATGTCCGTGGAGGGCCAGCGCCAACTGGCCCTGGACGCCGCCGACTGGGCCCGCGACTTCGCCGGGGACCGATGGCTGGCCACCGGGGGCGGCGGCTACAGCCCCTTCTCCGTGGTCCCGCGGACCTGGACGCATCTGGTGGCCGCGGCCACCGGACAGCCCCTCCGGACCAGCACGGTCATCCCGCAGTCATGGCGCGACTACGCCGCACGTGCTGCCGGCCTGGGGCCAGGCGAGGGGATGGCGGGGATCCCGGACACCATGTCGGACGGAGTGGATGTCTGGTGGCGCTCCTGGGAGGTCGGCTACGATCCCTCAGACCCCGTGGACCAGACCATCATGGCGACCCGGAAGGAGATCTTCCCCTATCATGGGCTGGATCCCTGGTTCGACTGACACGCCGTTGTATGCTCTGTAGGTGGGCCTGTGGTGACACGAGTGCACCGTGTGTTCGATAGGATGTCTGAGAATGCCACGCCTGGCCCGGCAGATGTACTGTGCCGCCAGATCGAGACAGTTCGAAGCAAGGCAGTGGAAATGGGGAACGCAAGTGGTTGATGCCGGTAACTTCGCCGACACGCGCTTCATGACGGTCACGGAAGTGGCTGAGATGATGCGTGTGTCCCGTATGACCGTCTACCGGATGATCCATGCCGGCGAGCTCCCCGCTGTGCGTTTCGGCCGTTCCTACCGGGTGCCCGAGTCCGCCGTCGAGCAGATCCTGCAGACCGGTGCCACGGACCACCGGGCCACCGGGACGGATGGCCGCAGTGCCTGACCTCGCCTGGCCCACCTGATGTCTGCCGGCCCCTGTGCCGGCATTCTGGCCGGGCTGATACCGGCCGATGTTCCCGGTTCGTTGCCACACCCGAGTGCAGGGTAAGGTGTTAGGGAACGTTTTTGACCAAAGATGTACGGATCTTCAACAGGCGTCTGTTGCGGATTCACCAACCACACAAGAGGTTTCCCTATGGGTTCAGTGATCAAGAAGCGCCGCAAGCGGATGTCCAAGAAGAAGCACCGCAAGCAACTGCGCAAGACTCGTCACCAGCGCCGCAACAAGAAGTAGGCGCTTCGCCGCGAGGTTTCGCTGCATCCGGGGCCGTCCCGCCGCAAGGCAGGGCGGCCCCGGAGCTGTTTAAGCCGCCCGGAGCCTGTGAACCGTTGAGCCCCCTCCGGGCCTACGATGGAGCCGATGACTGACATGCAGCCCCCGCCGGAGCCCCGTCCCGCCCTCAGGCCCGTCCCCGCCGTCGAACTCCTCGTCAAGGAGGGCTGCCACCTGTGCGCGGACGCCCTGGCCGTGGTGGAGGAGGTCTGTGGCCGGCTCGGGGTGGACTGGCAGGCCGTGGACATCGCCGGGCGTCCGGATCTGGCCGAGCGGCATGCCGAGGAGATCCCCGTGCTGATGGTGGACGGCGTGCAACGGGACTTCTGGCGCATCGACCCGGTCCGCCTGGAGCGGATGCTGACCGCGGACCGGCCATGAGCAGTGACGGCACCAGTCACAGCAGGGGGCCGGTGTCCGGCCTCTCCCGGCCCACCGTGTCCCGGTTGCCCGGCTACCTGCGCGCCTTGGCCGCGCTGGCCCGGGCCGGGACTGTCCGGGTGTCCTCCACTGACCTGGCCCGGCATACCGGGGTCAGCCCGGCGGTGCTGCGCCGGGACTTGTCCAGCCTGGGCCAGCTGGGCCGCCGCGGGGTGGGCTATCCCGTGGCCACGCTCCAACAGGCCATCAGCCGTGCCCTGGGCCTCGTGGAGGACCAACCCGTGATCCTGGTGGGTGCCGGGCACCTCGGCTCGGCGCTGGCCGGATATACCGGCTTCGGAGAGCGCGGGATGCGCCTGTGCGCCGTGCTCGACGCCGACCCCCGCCTGGTCGGGCAACGGCGCGGTTCCGTGGTGGTCCGCCCGCTCGAGGAGCTGGAGGGAAGCGTCGCCGAGTCCGAGGCGAGGCTGGCGATCATGGCGGTGCCGGCCGGCGTCGCGCAGACCGTGGCCGACCGACTGGTGGCGGCGGGGATCCGGGGACTGCTGAACTTCGCCCCCGTGGACCTGGTGGTGCCCCCAGGGGTGACGGTGCGTGCCGTGGACCTGTCCACCGAACTGCAGATCCTGGCCTTCCACCAGGCCGAGTTGCGGCAGTAGCGGCGCCGGCCGGGAGGGTTGACCGGGACGTGCGGGAGAACTAGCGGCGCATGGCCTTCTCCCACGCCTTGGCGCGGAGGTACTCGCTGGAGGGGCGCAGGTAGGCGAAGACGATGCCGGCGACGCCCAGGGCCACGTAGATGAGGCCGGGGCCGAAGGCGGAGGTCAGGGAGAGCACGGCGAAGATCGTGCCGAAGATCCGGGCCACGTTTGAACCGCGGCGGATGCCGGTGGCGATCAGCCAGTAGAGCGCCACCAGGAGTGCCGTGAAGACCACGGCGAAAATGCGTACCGATTCCAGGAACGACTGCATCTCGATCGCCAGGCCGGCCGCATCCATCTGCTCCTGGTAGAGGTCCAGCATCTCCGGGGTCAGTCCCATGTTGGGTGAGAACAGGGAGAACAGCTCGATGACCAGGAATGCGAGGCCGGCCGCGAGGATCAGCCAGTAGGACCGGTCGATCGTGGTCGGCTTGGTGATCGGACCGAGCTGCTGCGGGACGCCCTGACCCGGGTAGCCGTACCCCGGTCCGGGCTGATAGACCGGCGGCTGCCCGTAGGCGGAGTAGCCCTGAGGGGGCTGTCCGTAGGGAGCCTGGCCATATGGAGACTGGCCCTGGGGAGGCTGACCATACGGGGACTGGCCCTGCGGCGGTTGGCCATAGGGCGGGGCCGGGTGCTGGCCTTGCTGGGCCTGGCGTTCCTGCTGGGCCTGGCTCAGCCGGGCCTGGTGCTCGGCCTGCTGCTCCGGAGTCAGTCGGATGCCGTACTGAGGGCGATCGTCCCGAGGCTGGTCCGGCTGCTGGGGCTCGTCAGGCTGCTCGGGGTGTTCGGGATGCTGCTCGTTCATGGCGGGCCCTTCCTGCGGGACTCTCGGGTCGAATGGTCTTGGGTCAACGCTATCGCCCGATTCTGACAGTATGGACCCATGCCTTCTGCGACTGTGCACCTTGTCCGCCATGGAGAAGTCCACAACCCGGACAAGGTCCTCTACGGTCGTATCCCCGGTTACCACCTTTCGGAACTCGGGCACCGGATGGCGGCGGACATCGGCGACTGGTTCGCCGGTGAGGCTCGCGCCTCCGGGCGGACGCCGGCCCTGCTCGTCTCCTCTTCCCTGCAACGCGCCCGGGAGACGGCGGCCCCCATCGGCCAGGCCCTGTCATTGGAGCCGGGTATCGATGACCGGTTCATCGAAGCCACGAACCACTTCGAGGGCGGGTCACGGGTGGCCAGGCAGCTCTGGAAGCCGCGCCACTGGCCCTTCCTGCTCAATCCGCTGCGCCCCTCCTGGGGTGAGCCGTATCGATCCCAGGTGAGCCGGATGAGCGAGGGCATCCTCGAGCTGCGTGACCGGGCCGTGGAACTCGGGGGAGAGGGCGCCGAGGCGATCGTCGTCTCGCACCAGCTGCCCATCTGGGTCACCCGGCTCTCGGCCGAAGGCAGGCCGCTGTGGCATGATCCGCGCCAGCGTGAGTGCACTCTGACCTCCGTCACCTCCCTGCACTTCGACCGGGGACAGTCCGCGCCGCGGGTGGAGTACCGGGAGCCCAATGCCGCCCTGCTGGCCCACGCCTCGAACCTGCCGGGCGCCTGACGCGTTCCACACCACCGCGTCCCCCGAGCCGCCCCGACTGCTCTGGCCGGCCGATTCCGCCCGCGTCTACTACAGGCGGTAGAATCCAACGGACGCCCAATCCCCACTGGAGTATCCGAGCTGCCATGACCGTTCCACATCAGCACCGACCAGCACACGGCTCCGGTCCCCGATCCGGGGCCGGCCCGAGCCGGCGGAACGTGCTGGCCGGACTCGCCGGGCTGGCAGCATTGCCGCTGCTGGCGGCCTGCTCCACCGAGGACCCGCTGGCCGCCCAGGCCGGGAACGCGGACGGCAAGAACTACATCGCCGGTGACGGCTCCGTCCTGGAGATCGCCGCCGAGGACCGCGGCGAACCCGTGCAGTTCACGTCCACCGCCTTCTCCGGTGAATCCGTCAGTACTGCGGACTGGCTCGGTGAGCCCGTGGTGCTGAACTTCTGGTATGCGGCGTGCGCTCCGTGCCGCGTGGAGGCCCCGGACCTGCAGTCCCTGCATGAGGAGTGGGAGCCGCAGGGTGTGCGGTTCGTGGGCGTGAACGTGCGGGACACCGTCGGCACTGCCGAGGCCTTCGAGCGGAACTTCGGGATCACCTACCCCTCGCTGGAGGACCGCGGCGGCCAGGTACTGCTGGCCATGACGGACTACGTTCCGCCGCAGGCCGTGCCCACTACCATCGTCCTGGATCGCCAGGGCCGCGTCTCGGCCCGCATCCTCGGGGTCGCGGAGCGTTCCACCCTCAAGACGCTGATCGCCACCGCTGTCGATGAACCGGCCGACCCTGCCGACGAGCAGGCCTGAGCCACCCGATGCTGCAGGCCGCCATCGCCACCGCCACCGCCACCACCACTGTCAACAATCCCTTCGCCGAGATCGTCATGGACGGCTCGATGCTGTTGGCCATGCCCATCGCCCTGCTGGCCGGTCTCGTCTCCTTCCTCTCGCCGTGCGTGCTGCCGCTCGTGCCGGGCTACCTGGGTTATGTGACCGGGCTGACCGGAGCGGATCTACAGGACCAGAAGCGCGGACGGATGCTCCTCGGCATCGCGCTGTTCGTCCTGGGTTTCTCCGCGGTGTTCGTGCTCGTGGGGATCGTGTTCTCCCAGGTCACCATCTGGCTGCAGGGTGACGGCGAATGGCTGACCCGCGCGCTCGGCGTGGTGGTGATGGTCCTGGGCGTGGTGTTCATGGGCGGGCTCGATCGGCTGCAGCAGGACCGCCGCCTGCACCTCCAGCCCAAGGCCGGGCTGTGGGGTGCGCCGGTGCTCGGCGTGACCTTCGGCTTGGGCTGGGCTCCCTGCATCGGCCCGACCATGGCCGCCGTCCTCGCCATGTCCACGGCCGGATCCACCAATCCGGGTAAGGGCGCGTTGCTGGCGTTCATCTACTGCCTGGGCCTGGGCCTGCCGTTCCTGCTCATCGCCCTCGGTCTGCGCCGCGGCATGGGTGCCATGGCCTTCTTCCGCAGGCACCGGGTGGCCGTGATGCGCTTCGGCGGCGGGCTGCTGATCGTGCTCGGTGCGCTGATGGTGTCCGGGCTGTGGAACTCCTGGGTCGTTCAGCTGCAGACCTGGTTCGCCAACGAAGTGAGGCTGCCGATTTGAGTCAAGAAGACAACGTGCGGGCCACCCGGGCCGAAGAAGCCCAGTCCGGCCGGACGAACCTCCAGCGCGAAGACCGCATGGATGTTGCTGTCCCCGCGCTGGGCTTCAAGGAGTCCCTGCGCTTTGCCTGGCGGCAACTGACCTCCATGCGTACCGCGCTGATGCTCCTGCTGCTGCTGGCAGTGGCCGCCGTGCCCGGATCCCTGTTCCCGCAGCGCCCGGCCGGTCCGGAGATCGTCAACCAGTACCTCGAGGACAACCCCGTCCAGGGTGAATGGCTGGACCGATTCCAGATGTTCGACGTGTACTCGTCCGTCTGGTTCTCCGCCATCTACATCCTGCTGTTCGTCTCCCTGATCGGCTGCGTGGTGCCGCGCGCCGCCAAGCACGCCAAGGACTTGCGCTCCGCTCCGCCGCGGACCCCGCGCCGGCTGAGCCGCCTGCCCGAGTACGGCAAGGTGGTCCTCGAGTCCACCGGACCGTCCCCGCGGGACGCGGTGGCCCAGGCCGCACGGATCCTGAAGAAGCGCGGCTACCGCACGGACATCCGCGAGGAGCCCGACGGCGGCGCTTCCGTGGGTGCCGAGCGCGGCTATGTGCGGGAGATCGGCAACATCTTCTTCCACCTGTCCCTCATCGGCGTGCTGGCCTTCATGGCCATCGGCGGCCTGCTGAGCTACTCGGGGCAGAAGATCATCGTGGAGGGGGAGGGGTTCGCCAACACTCTCGTGGCCTACGACTCCTTCACCCCCGGCAGCGCCTTCTCCGAGGACCGGCTGGAGCCGTTCTCGATGACCCTGGACGGCTTCGAGGCGGTGTTCGACCGCGAGTCGGAGACCCACTACGGCCAGCCCCTGGACTTCACCGCGCACATGACCGTCCAGGAGGGCACCGGCGGCGAGGCGACGCAGCAGGACCTGAAGGTCAACCACCCGTTCGACATCGGCGGCACCCGCGTCTACCTCGTCGGCAACGGCTACGCACCGGAGGTCACCGTCCGGGACGGCAACGGGGACATCGCGTTCCAGGGACCTGTTGTGGCGCAGGTCCAGGACCAGCTCTACACCTCGCTGATGGTCATCAAGGCCCCGGACGCGCAGCCGGAGCAGCTGGGCTTCGTCGGGTTCTTCCTGCCCACGGCCTACACCGGGGAGGACGGCGTGGCCGTCTCGATCGACCCGGAGCTGTACGAGCCCGAGCTGAACCTGAACTCGTACTACGGAGACCTCGGCCTGGACGACGGCGAACCGCAGAACGTGTACGTGCTGGACACGGACAACCTCACCGAGCTGAACAACCGGGACCTTGAGTCCGGCGGCATCACGCTGAGCCCGGGGGAGTCCTACGATCTGCCGGAGGGCAAGGGCTCCATCAGCTTCGACGGCGTCCAGCGGTACGTCGGCCTGGACATCCACCACGATCCGGGCAAGTGGGGCGTGGGCTTCTTCGCCGTCCTGGCCCTGGTGTCCCTGGGCGTGAGCCTGTTCGTGCGCCGCCGCCGCGTCTGGGTCCGTAGCGCCACCGGCCCGGATGGGTCCACCATGGTGGAGTACGGCCTGCTCGCCCGCGGCGAGGATTTCGGGCTGCGCGAGGAGAACGTCTCCCTGCGCCGCCAGTTCGAGAAGACCTGGCCCGTGGTCGCCCCGGAGGACGACTCCGGCGACCGCCAGACAGCATCATCCACCGCCGGGACCACCGGCGCCACCGAGAACCGACCGGAGTAACCCATGCAGTCCATCAATCTGCAGCTGGCCAGCTACAGCGACCTGTTCATGCTGATCGCTGCGCTGGTCTACGCCGCGGCCTTCATCGTGTTCGCCATCGACATGGCGACCTCATCCAAGACGATCCGCACGCTCGAGGCCGAACTGGCCGCCGAGTCCGGCGCGTCCGGTGACGCCCCTGCAGCGGCGCCGCAGCGCCGCGAGCAACTGGTGGGGGCCGGCGTCGTGGGCCAGGAGGCGAGCTCCGCGACCGTCACGGGCCGCGGGGGGACGGGGAAGAAGACCGGTGCGGAGTACACCGATCAGAACCTCGTGGACGATGACATGGCGTACCTGGGCACCACCCGGCGCCCGGCTGCCAACGTGGCCGTGGCCCTGATGGTCATCGGTGTGTTGCTGCACGCCTTCGCCGTGATCGCCCGCGGTGTCTCGGCCAACAGGGTGCCGTGGGGCAACATGTACGAGTTCTGCACCACCGGCGCACTGCTGGTCGCCGCGGTCTACCTGCTGTTCCTCATTCGCAAGGACCTGCGCTTCCTGGGGACCTTCGTCTCCGGGCTGGTGGTGGTCATGATGTGCGCGGCCACCATGGGCTTCCCGACCCCGATCGCGCACCTGCAGCCGGCCCTGCAGTCCCCGTGGATCGTCATCCACGTCTCCGTGGCCGTGCTCGCCTCCTCACTGTTCGGCCTGACCTGCGCGATGAGCGTGCTGCAGCTGCTTCAGCACCGCCGCGAGGCTCGTCTGCGGACCGGGGGAGAGGGCAAACCCGCCTTCATGCGCCTGGTGCCGTCCGCCTCCAGCCTCGAGAACTGGTCCTACCGCATCAACGCGGTGGGCTTCGTGATGTGGACCTTCACCTTGATCGCCGGTGCCATCTGGGCCGAGGCCGCCTGGGGCCGCTACTGGGGCTGGGACACCAAGGAGGTGTGGACGTTCGTCATCTGGGTGGTCTACGCCGGTTACCTGCATGCCCGGGCGACCCGCGGCTGGACCGGGGACCGGGCCGCCTGGCTCTCGATCATCGGCTTCGCCTGCCTGGTCTTCAACTTCACCATCGTCAACACGTACTTCCCGGGCCTGCACTCCTACGCGGGCATCCCGGAATAAGTCATTCCGGCAGGGGCTTGGGCTCGCCGTTGGTGAACTTCGAGCGGTCGTCGTTCGGATACAGGGGGTCTGAGGAGCCGTACATGGAGTCCAGCTCGGATCGGGTCATGGTGTGGCCGGACGGCTTCTCGAGGCACGGTGAGGTGACGGTGAAGCTGACCTCTGGCTCGTCATCGCCGCCGTCCTGTTCGATGACCAAGGTGAGTTCGTCCCGGGTGGCCGTGTAGAGCCGTTCGCCGCTCGGGTGGGCGGCGCCCCTGTCCTCGGTGGTCCAGCCGGTCGACTCGGCGTACTCACGCACGGCCTGCGCGCGGTCTCGGCCCTCCTGGGCAGACGACGCGGAGACGCCGACCGCACCGGTCCACCGGGTGTTGCGGGAGGCGGTCTCGGGATCCGGACTGGAGGTGCAACTGGTCTCACTGAGGAGCGAGACAGATTCCTCCCCGAAGGCCCGGACCAGTCCGGGAATCGCTGCCACGAGCTGCTCCCCGTGCTGCGCCGTGGCCTCGACGTTGTCCTGCTGGCTTCCCATACACCCTCCCAGGCTGATGACCCCGGCGATGAGCAGCAGGGGTGCGATGATGCGACGGCGTGAACTCATGAGTCCTACTGTTCCAGATCCCGGATGGTGCTGACCTGGTCATCGTCCCACTGGTCGCCCCCGGAGAGTTCCGGCTGACGGTCGACGATCGGATTGGTCGTTCCGGCCCGAGGACCAGGGATGTCCTCGCCCTCGTGGTAAAGGACGACCTCGGAGTCCCCGCCGCGGATGATGGACTCGAGGTTGTCGGCGGACGTGGAGTCGGCATCGAAGTACGACGAATGCCCGCCGGCGAAACCGTCGTCTTTGCCCATGACCGATCCGTCTGCAAGGTAGCCCGATTCCAGCCGGGTGGCACCCATGTCCCCAGCGATGTCCGATCCAGACCACCAGTTCGGTCCGTGACCGCCGCCACCCGCATTCTGGGCCGCCTCGATGAGGTCATAGTTCGTCTGGATCCAGTACCGATGGGCGTCCGGGTTGGCGGTGTCCTCCGGTGAGCCGACCTCGTGGCCCTGGCCGGCGGGGGCCACGTAGACGATGTTGTCCGAGGTCAGCCCTTCGGTGCCGCGCTCCGCGGTACCCAGCATGGAACCGCCGGCCGAGTGGCCGATGGCGGTGGTACGGGCAGACTCGGGGATCTCGAGGTCGGCGGCGTGGTCGAAGGCCGCCAGTAGTGGCGCGCCCCGCTCATTGAAAGTGGAGTCCCTGTTGTCCCAGACGAGGGACTGGGGGAAGTCCGTGCCGGCCCAGTAGATGGACACCGTGCCCGTGGGGTCTGGTTTTCCATCGATGGTGTCCAGCTTCTGGTTGTAGCCGTCCACGCTGGCGATCGTCGTCTTCGTGCCGGGGACGAAGGTCACGGTCCGCTCAGTGTCGGGGCCCGGGGTGCCTCTCATGGTGGCGATCTGGCCTCGGCCATCCGTCGAGACGTACAGGGTGGTGTATCCGGGAGCGTTTCGGCTCCCGGTCGGGGGGAACTGGTCACGGCCGTAGGCGAACCACGCCTGGTCCAGCCCCTCCTGGACCGTACCCAGCCGTTCCTTGTCCTCTTTCCACTCCTTGAGGGCGGCCCGCCAGTCGTTGTAGGCCCCCTGAGCCTCGGATCGGGAGTTGAGGTCGGCGTCGTCGAGGAAGTCCTGGAGGGTCGGCTCGTCACCGAGATCGTGAATCTTCTCTGCCGTCTGCTCCCGCAGCCCAGCCACCGTGATCTGGTTGGTCCGCCCTCGGGTCGCCAGCGGCACGCCGTTGAGGACCCCGATCACGCCGGGGTAGAGCAGCGCCATCCGTTCCCGTTCGGCATCGGTCAGGCTCAGCCACGCGTCCTGGATCCCCTGGATGCCGTCTTTCGTCAGTTCGGCGTCGTCAGCCATCGCCGCATCCATGATGGACTCCGGGGTTCCGGCCGGGGGATTGTCCGCCCACCGGTGTTCTGCAAGTGCCCTGGCAGCCTCCGGGTTGGCCTCGAGCCAGTCCCGCAGCTCCTCCTCGTCCAGACCTTTCAGGTCCTTCCAGATCACGTCCGGATCGATCTCGCCGAACTTCTCGTCCAGCCCACTCGTCAGCTTGGCCCAGTCCTGGACGCCGGTGTCCGTGTCACGGTGTCCGGTCACCAGCGGCAGGCCCTCGGTGGTGCCGACGCTGATGGCCGCCAGGGCTGTGGAGAGGGTCTCCTGTGCAGTCTCCCACTCGGTGGTGAGCGTGGTGGCCCGTTCGTTGAAGGCAAGGATGTCTGTTCGGACCCCCTCCACCAGTGTCTCGTCGTCCGAGGTCAGGGCGCTGCTGCGGCGGGAGGAGAGTCCGGGACGGGCCTGGTCCAGGGACTCCCGCTCGGTCTGCAGTGGCTTGCCGGTCTCCACGAAGTCGTCGATGGCGTCCTTGGCCGAGGACAGCGCGGAGGCCCAGTCCCCGGCATGGGGGACCAAGTCGTCCAGGGCGGTCCAGACCTGCTCCTGGGTGTCGGGATGCTGGTAGCCGGACTCCAGTCCCCGCCAGGAGGCCCGGGCCTCGTCCATGGCCTCCTCAAGGTTCTTCGATTCGACCTTCAGATCACCGGCCATCTCGCTCAGCGTGGTCCAACTGGCCTCGGCGTCGGGGTAGCTCCCCAGGGCAGGCAGGCTCATGGGGCTTTCCTCAGTCTTCCGTGTCCGGCGGCGTCACATCGGTGATGGCGTCCACGGAGGACTGCCCCTGATCATGCATGGTGGAGTCGGCCTCCAGGAAGGCATCGGCGGCATCGGCCACGCAGGAGGCCTGGTGCATCAGGATGTTCGCGATCCGCTTGCCGGTATCGGTGCGATCGGCCCAGAATCCGGTAAAGGCTGACTCCGCCACCTCGGCCGTGCCGAAGGCCCCGGACAAGGACTCGCCGGCGTCCTGGGCTCCACGAGAGGCCGTGTCGAGCCGCTGCCCGTCGCCGGCCACCCGGACGAGGGCGGCGTGTACCGTCTCGGGTCTGATCTCGTGTCCCACGCTGTCCACCCTGCTAGCGGGAGGACTGCGTGGCCATGGGGAGTTCTCCCCATGGCCAGAGCCGCGGGGGTGCGGGGCACCCGGGGCGCGCCGTCAGGACTGGTCTGCGCCGCCGTCGGGCTTGGGGGTGTTGGACCCACCGGACTCCGGGGTGCCGTTGTCCTTCGTTCCCCGTTTCTCCTGGGCCTTCAGTTCGGCCTCACGGCGGTCCAGTTCGGCCTGCCGGGACTGCTGCTTGCGCTGGACGTCGAGCTGACGCAGGAAGGCCGCATCGTCGTCAGGGGATTGCGGGCGCTGGGGACGGGCCGGGCCACCGGTGGCGCCGCCCCCGCCCACGGACCCACGACGCCGGCCCAGGAAGAGCCACAGCAGTGCACCCACCAGCGGGACCAGCACGATGATCAGGATCCACACGGCCTTCGGCATGGCCCGCACCTGGTGGCGCGGGGTCATCAGGCACTCGATCAGCGAATAGATGATGAGGCCGGCGGCGACGATGCCAAGGGGGATGAGGAAGCGGGGCATGGCTCCAGTCTACGGACCGGTGCCACCACGGCTAAACCATCCGGCTGCGCGCTGATCACGCGCCGGCCGATCCCGGTAGACTGCCGTGGTGCGAGTCTTCAAGTATGCCGTGATCCGCCTGGCCGTCTTCTTCGTGGTCTGGGGCGCCTGCATGCTGCTCGGCCTCGGATGGATCTTCTCCACGATCGCGGCGGCTGTCATCGCGTTGGCCGCGGGGTACCTGTTCTTCAACGACCTGCGCACCGGCGCCGGCAGTGATGTGGCCAGTGCCTGGGAGGGCCGCGGGAAGCGGGAGCAGTTCAAGTCCGAGCAGGCTGATGCGGAGGCCGAGGACTCCTACACCGAGGGCCGGTACTTCGATCCCGGTAGCGACTCAGGGACCGAGCCCGGACCGTGGGAGCCGAAGGGTAAGTAGCCCCTCGAGCCCCAGGCAACTCCCCGGTCAGAGCACCAGCCCCGCGGCGAACAGCACCGCGTAGACCAGGCCCAGGATGCCGGTCAGCTTGAGCACCGGGATGAGGTCCCGGCGCTCGGTGGAGCGGACCATGGTGATTGAGGGCCGCACGGCCACGGCGGCCGTGAGCGCCACGAGCCACAGCCACGGGTACTGGCCGGTCAAGAGCAATGGCAGCATGATCGCCACGGCCACCATCGCCACATAGGACCAGCGAGCCGGGATGTCCCCGAGCCGGGCGGCCAGGGTCATCTTGCCGGTCTGGCGGTCGGTCGGGATATCCCGGACGTTGTTGGCCATGAGCAGCGCGGTGGAGACCAGCCCGCAGCCCACGGCCCCGGCCCATGCCGGGCCGGACACGGCCAGGGCCTGCGTGTAGGTGGTGCCGAGAACGGCCACGAGGCCGAAGAAGATGAAGACGAAGACCTCGCCGAGGCCCCGGTACCCGTAGGGCTTCTGGCCTCCCGTGTAGTACCAGGCGGCCACGATGGCCAGGACCCCGACGACGGCCAGCCACCAGGTGCCCGACCAGGCGATGAGGCCGAGGCCGGCCACGGTGGCGACCCCGAAGCAGGCGAACGCGGCCGCCTTGACGGCACGCGCCGGAGCCGCACCGGAACCGGTCAGGCGCAGCGGACCGACCCGGTCGTCGTCGGTGCCGCGGATGCCGTCCGAGTAGTCGTTGGAGTAGTTCACACCGATCTGCAGGGCCAGGGCCACGATCAGGGCCAGCACCGCCCGGCCCAGGTGGAATCCGTCCAGTGCGAAGGCGGCGGCGGAGCCGATGAGTACCGGGGCGATCGCCATCGGCAGGGTGCGCAACCGCGCGCCCTCGATCCACTGGGCGGCTGTGGCCATGGGGTGGTTACCTTCCTGGGGTTCTGGAACGGTGGGGGTCAGGTGGAGAAGCGGGTGAGCAGGGCCTGGCGGTCGGTCTTGCCGTTCGGCAGCAGCGGCAGGGCCTCGAGTACCAGCCATTGCTTGGGCACCGCTGCCGGTCCCAGCTGGGCCCGGATCGCCTCGCGGGCGGCGGCCTGGTCGAACGGCGGGCGATTCTGATCCTCTGCCACGGCGGCGCACACGCGCTGACCCCATTCGTCGTCGCGGACCGCTCCGACGAAGGCAGCCCGCACACCCGGGAGCGTCTCGAGCACCTGCTGGACCCTCGCCGCGGAGACCTTCACGCCGCCGGTGTTGATGACATCGTCCACGCGGCCGGTCACGGTGAGGTGCTGCCGGCCGGGGGGCCCGTTCACCGTGCCGGTGTCCTCGGTGAGGAACCAGCGGGTCCTGCCGCCCGGCCCTGCGTCCTGGCCACTGCCGGCGCTGGTGCCGGTAGCGCGGCCAGGTCCGGCGCCGAAATGCTGGGCCGTGCGATCGGCTTCGTTGAAGTAGCCGGCGGCGACCATGGGTCCAGACAGCCGCAGACGGGGGACGCCCGGGTGGTCCCCGCCGTCCGGATCGGTGACGAGGTCCGCAGTCACCCCGTCCAGGGGGACGCCGTCATACACACAGCCGCCGCAGGTCTCGCTCATGCCGTACGTCAGGTGGATCCGCAGGCCGGCCTCGGCGGCGGCCTCCCGGACCCGGTCGGGGAGGCGGGCGCCGCCGATGAGGATCGCGTCGAAGGTGCGGAGGGCATCCACGGCTGACCCGGCGAACCCGGCGCCAAGAGTGCCCGGGCCGGCGTTGGGCACCAGGAGGCGGGAGAGCATGGTGGGCACGAGGGACAGGGCGCGGAAGCCGGTGCCACGCTCCATCCGGTCCACGGCCTCCGCGAAGGACTGCGGCGTGAACGGGCCGGGGGCCAGCGGGACGGGGGTGGTGCCTGCCGCGATGGAGCGGGAGAGCACGGCCAGCCCGGCCACGTAGTGCAGGCCCACGGCCAGCAGCCACTGGCCCTCGCCGCCGATCCGGCTGGCGGTCGCAGCAGCCGAGGCGGCCAGGGCCTCTCGCGTCAGCAGGGTCTGCTTGGGCGTCCCGGTGGAGCCCGAGGTGCGCACGACGGCGACCGTCCCCTCGGCGCCGCCGGCCGCCGGATCCGCGGCCTCGGGGCGGGAGAGCACCCGGCCGTCCTCGGTGAACTCGACCGGGGGACCGGAGCCCTCCAGGGCAGCGGCCAGCGCACGCTGAGCGCGGTCGAGGTCGGCTGGGGTCACGGGCACGGATCGAGTCTAGCCAGTGGCGGGGACCGGGTCCGTCCTCGTGGCTCCCGCTCAGAAGTGGTGCGGGAACGCCGACCAGTCGGGATCGCGCTTCTGCAGGAACGCGTCCCGGCCCTCCACCGCCTCGTCCGTCATGTAGCCCATGCGGGTGGCCTCGCCGGCGAAGACCTGCTGGCCGGACATGCCGTCGTCGGCCATGTTGAAGGCGAACTTGAGCATGCGGATGGCCTGCGGGGACTGGCGGTTGATGTCCGCGGCGTACTCGAGGGCCACCTCCTCGAGGCGTTCGTGGTCCACGGCCTCGTTCACGGCGCCCATCTGCACCATCTGCTCGGCGGAGTACTCGCGGGCCAGGAAGAAGATGCCACGGGCGTTCTTCTGGCCGATGTGCCGCGCCAACAGGGCGGAGCCATAGCCGGCGTCGAAGGAGCCCACCGTGGCGTCGGTCTGCTTGAACTTGCCGTGCTGCCTCGAGGCGATCGTCAGGTCGGCCACCACGTGCAGGGAATGCCCGCCGCCGGCCGCCCAGCCGTTGACGACGGCGATGATCGGCTTGGGCGTGGTCCGCATGAGCCGCTGGACCTCGAGGATGTGCAGGCGGCCGGCGCGGGCCGGGTCCACGGTCTCGGCGGTGTCCCCCTCGGCGTAGCGGTAGCCGTCCCGGCCGCGGATGCGCTGATCGCCGCCGGAGCAGAACGATTGGCCGCCGTCCTTGGAGGAGGGGCCGTTGCCGGTGAGCAGGATGCAGCCGACGTCCGGCGTCATGCGGGCGTGGTCCAGCGCCCGGTACAGCTCGTCCACGGTACCCGGACGGAACGCGTTGCGGACCTCCGGGCGGTCGAAGGCGATGCGGACGGTCGGCAGGTCTCGCACGATCGCCCCGGAGGAGTCCCGCTCCACCTGGCGGTGGTAGGTGAGGTCCTCGAAGCCGAAGCCGTTCACCACCCGCCAGTGCTGCGGGTCGAAGAGGTCCGACACCTTCTCCGGCAGCTCGTCTGCGGAGGCCGGGGCGGTCTGGGAGGTCTGTGCCTGGGGGTTTCGCTGTCCGTTCACCCGGCCGAGTCTAGCCAGAGGCCCCGCGCTCCGGGCCCGGGTCAGTCGCGCCGCATGCTGCGCACGCCCACCACGAGCCCGACGCCGGCGACCGCCACGGCGGCCAACGCACCCCACAGCACCTCCAGGGCCACCAGATCCCCGGCCAGCAGGACCCGCTCGGCCGTGACCACGTGGCTGACCGGGTTGAGGGCGGCCACCACCCGCATCCACGCCGGACCGTCCTCGAGTGGCAGCAGCATGCCGGAGAGGATGAGCAGCGGGAAGATCAGCAGTTGCTGCACGCCCCAGAACAGCCACTCGTGCTCCTTGGTGGCCAACCCCAGCGAATAGCTCAACGCGCCCAGGCCGATCCCGAACACCGCCAGCAGTGCCAGTCCCGCCACCAGGCCCACGGGATCCGCGCGGAAGCCGAAGGGGAACGCCACGGCCACGATGACCAGGGACTGCACGGTGATCGGCACCACCTCCTTCAGGGCCCGGCCCACCAGGAGAGAGGAGCGGGAGACCGGAGCCACGAGGGTGCGTTCGTGGGCACCGGTCATCAGGTCGTACTGCAGGTTCGACCCGACGGCGCCGGTGCCGAAGAGCACGATCATCACGAGCACACCGGGGACGAACCACTGCAGGGTCTCGGCGGTCGACCCGCCGGATTGGCCGATGAGCAGCGGCGTGAACAGCCCGAGGAAGACCAGGGGCTGGACCAGGCTGAAGATCAGGGAGAAGGGATCACGGACCATGGGCCGCAGCTCGCGGACCAGGACGTGGTAGCTGTCAGTGGCGATGGAGCTCATGGTCGGCTCGCTTCCTGGAGAGTCTGGTCTGGGTGGGGTGCGTCGGTGTCCGGCCCCGACGAGGCCAGGTCGGCCTCGCGCAGCGAGCGGCCGGTCAAGGACAGGAAGACGTCGTCCAGGGTGGGCGGGACGGCGGCGGCCGACGCCGGCGGCAACCCCTCGGCGTCGAGGGCTCGGATGAGGTCGGGAAGCCGGCCGGCGCCGTCGGGGATCGTGATCGCGAGGCCGGGGCGGCCGACGTCGTCGGTCACCTGGGTGGCCCCGGTGTGCAGGAGGTGGCCGAGCAGGGCGCGGGCGGCCTCGGCGAGGCCGGCGTCCGGGAAGCCGAGGGTGACGGCGTCCCCGGCCAGCCCGGCCTTGAGGTGCTCAGCCGTGTTGTCCGCGATGACCCGGCCGGCGTCCATGACCAGCACCCGCTCGGCGTAGCGGTCCGCCTCGTCCAGGTAGTGGGTGGTCAGGAAGACGGTGGTGCCATGACTCTCGCGCAGGTCCAGGATGTGCTGCCACAGGTTGGCCCGGCTCTGCGGGTCCAGGCCGGTGGATGGCTCATCGAGGAAGAGCAGCGTGGGTGCATGGACCAGGCCCAGTGCGATGTCCACACGCCGTTTCTGGCCGCCGCTGAGCTGTTGGACGGTGCGCCGGGCGAAGGGCCCCAACTCCAGCGACTCGATGAGCTCGTCCGCGCGCCGGGCCCTCTCGCGCCGCCCCAGCCCGTGGAAGGCGCCTTGGCTGAGCAACTCGTCCCTCACCCGCTGGGACAGGCTGCCGGAGGTGCCTTGGCCTACATAGCCGATGCGCGAGCGCACCCCCGCCGGATCGGTATGCACATCGCAACCGGCCACGGTGGCGGTGCCTGCCGAGGGGCGCAGCAGTGTGGTGAGTAGACGCAGGGAGGTGGACTTGCCCGCGCCGTTGGGGCCGAGGAAGGCGAGGAGCTCGCCACGGGAGACGTCGAGGTCGAGCCCGGCCACCGCCTGCACGTGCTTGCCCGGGGAACCCGGTGCCGTGAAGCGCTTGGCCAGACCGCGGCTGTGGATGATGGTGTCTGTGGTCATGGACACCACGCTATGAACCAATGCGGTCAGTACTTGTCCGCATCCGGAGGCAGAATGGTGGTCATGGCCGATACCACCGCACGGACCCTGAACCTGCTCAGCCTGCTGCAGACCCACCGGCACTGGGGCGGCGCGGAACTGGCGCGCCGCTTGGGCATCTCGGACCGCACCCTGCGCCGCGACGTGGAGCGGCTGCGGGAGCTCGGCTACCGGGTGGACTCCGTTCCCGGGCTGGACGGGGGCTACCGGTTGGAGGCGGGATCCGCGGTGCCACCGCTACTGTTGACCGACGAGGAAGCGGTGGCCCTGGCGATCGGCCTGAGGGCGGCCGCCACCCAACGCCTCGTCGGGGGCCCGGACACCACCCTGGCCGCGTTGGCGAAGCTGGAACAGTTGCTCCCGTCCCGGCTGCGACGCCGGGTGGGTGCGCTGGGCGAGTTCGTCCAGCCCACCGGGCCGGACGGCCCCAGCACTTCACCAGAGGTCCTCGGGGAACTGGCCCTGGCCTGCCGCGACCAGGAGCGGGTGCGCTTCGCCTACACGGCGGCGGGCGGCGCGGAGTCCACGCGTCACGCGGAGCCCTACGCCCTGGTTCCGGCCGAATCGAGGTGGTACCTGCTGGCCTGGGACCTGGACCGGGCCGACTGGAGGACCTTTCGCGTGGACCGCCTGTCAGCTTTGTTTCACACCCGGGCGGCGTTCGCACCCCGGCCGCTGCCACCTGAGGGAACGGCGGCCTTCGTGGCCGCTGCAGTCCATGCGGTCCACGCGGGACCACGGCCTGTGACGGGACGGGCCGTGCTGGATATGGATCTCGCCTCGATGCGCCAGGCGTTCGGGCCCTGGGCCGAGACCGCCCAGGAGCTGCCCGACGGCCGGACCGCCTGGCCCCTGTCCGGCCGCCGGGTCCAGGACGTGGTGTTCGGGTTGTCCTGGATCCCCGAGGGCGTCCGGTACGTCCTGGAGGTGCCTGAACCACTGCGCGAGCAGGTGCTCGAATTGGCCGATCGATTGTCAGCGGCCGCCCGCCGCCGGTGAACTCTCCCGGTCTGAAACTGCCACGCCACCGGCACCGGTGGCGGCGGCCTCGCGGGCCTCAGCGGCCAGGATGAGCATCTGCTCCTCATCCATGGTCCGCTGCTCGGGCTGGCGTCCCTCCTCGAGAGCCGTCTCGGCCGGGGAGCCGGGGACCACGGCGGAGCCGATGGAACCGGGCACCTCGGAGCCGCGCAGGGAGGCGCCGGCGGTCTCCCGCATGAACCAGGCGCAGACCAGGCCAACCGCGCAGGCGGCCATCATGTAGTACGCCGGGAACTGCACATCGCCCGTGACGCCGATGCCCCATTCGTTCACCAGGGCGGCGGTGCCGCCGAAGATCGAGGTGGCGATGTTGTAGGTGATCGCGAAGCCGGAGAACCGGGCCTGGGTCGGGAACATGGCCGGGAACGTCGCGGTGATCGTGGACAACTGCGGGATGTACAGCAGGCCCAGCACGGCGAAGCCCAGGATCGCCAATCCGAAGTTCATGCCCATCAGCATGAACATCGGGATGGCCAGCAGAATCAGCCCGCCCAGGGAGAAGAACCAGGAGGGCTTGCGCCCGTGCTTGTCGGAGAGACCGCCAGCCCATGGCATCAGCGCCATCATGGCGACTTCGCCGATGAGGATGACCATCAGCCCGGCCGCGGCCGGCAGGCCGATCTGCTGCTCCAGGTAGGTCGGCATGTAGGACAACAGCGTGTAGTTGACCACGTTCACCGAGATCACCAGCCCGGTCATCACCAGCATCGGCTTCCAGTGCTCGCGGAACAGCGCCGGCAACGACGGCGGCGCGGGGGTCTCGCTCTCCGGGGTGCCTTCCGCGGTGGTGGGGCCGGCCGAAGCGGCCGGTGCGGTGGGCGCACCGGCCGGGGGGCCGGCGTCGTGCGCGGTGCCGTGGTCCGGCGAGCCGTTCATCTCCTCGTAGACCGGGGTGTCGTCCAGCTTGGAGCGCAGGTAGAAGCCGATCAGGCCCATGGGGGCGGCCAGCAGGAAGGGCAGGCGCCAGCCCCAGGAGGCCATCTGCTCGGGGGAGAGGATGAGCTCCAGCAGCAGCATGATCGCCGTGCCCAGGGCGAATCCACCCAGGGTGCCGAACTCCAGGAACGAGCCGAGGAAGCCGCGGCGGCGGTCCGGGGCGTACTCGGACATGTAGGTGGCCGCACCGCCGTACTCGCCGCCGGTGGAGAAGCCCTGGACCATGCGCAGCACGATCAGCAGCACCGGGGCCAGGACGCCGACCTGCTCGAAGGTCGGCAGCACGCCGATGAGGAACGTGGCACCGGACATCATCAGGATGGTCAGGGCGAGGATGCCCTTGCGGCCGATCCGGTCACCCAGCGGACCCCAGACGAGGCCGCCGATCGGGCGGACCAGGAAGGAGATCGCGAACGTCGCCAGGGTCAGCAGCATGCCGCCCTCGCCCGGGAAGAAGTTCTGCGTGATGTAGGCGGTGGCCACCGCGTAGACGCCGTAGTCGTACCACTCCGTCGCGTTGCCGAGGGCAGAGGCGGCCGTGGCCTTGCGGATGGCGGCGGCCGGGGTCTTCTTCCGCGGTGGACGGGTCGGCCGGGAGAAGCGGTTGCGCCGCCGGGGCTGCGCGGACTGCGGGGACTGCGCGGACTGCGCGACCTTCTGGGGAGAGCCAGAGGGGAGAACTACCGAGGGATGGGACTCTGTTTCGGACACAGGTGATCTTCCTGGTGCGGTTCACCCCGCCAGGGGTGTTCCAGGGCCGATCGGGCGTGAGGCCCGGTCCTTCCGAGGAGGGTGGACCAGGGGCGCCGGAGTCGAGTCCGGTAAGGACGGCCCCGGAATGCTGACTTGGGGACCCACCTGGGATTGCAGACAATCGACCGTAGCCGAGGCGGTGGGGGCCGGGTCAAATCCGAGTGAGGTGCCTCACGGACGGCGGCGGGCGGCCTCGATCGGGGCGAAAGTGGCACAGTGGGACGTATGAGCGAGGATTTCATGGACCCGGTGACCTGGGAGGGGGCGGTCAACGCCCGCCGCGTCCTGGGTAGCGTCTACCGGATGGGACGGCAGGAATGGCTGACGGACGACGGTTGGCAGCAGCTGCGCCGGGACGGCGTGAGTACAGTGATCGATCTCCGCGGCACCCCCGAGCGCCGGCGCCGCCCCACCGATCCCGAGGTGTCCGATCAGGCCCATGCTGGCATCGAGATCCTGCACCGCCCGGTGGAGGATCACACGCATGACGGTTATGAGGACTATCTGGCCCCGGCGCTGGCCGACGGCGCGCCGTATCCCAACCATCCGCGGTATTACCCGTCCATGCTCCAGTACTTCCCGCACCGCGTGGCCGCCGTGTTCACGGCCATCGCCGCCGCGCCCGGCTCGGTGGTGCTGCACTGCTCGGCCGGACGGGACCGGACCGGCCTGGTGGTCACCCTGCTGCTGTTGCTCGCCGGCCGCCGGGACCTGGTCACCTCCCAGTACGACGCCGGCGCGCGCGGCATCAACGAATGGCACCGCATCAGCCCCGTGCCCCATCCCCATGAGCGGCATCTGGACGCGGCGGAACTGGACGCGTTCCTCTCCGGCCGGATCGAGGCCCTGCAGGAGTTCGCCGCCTCGCTGCCGGATGCCGAGGCCGTGGCGGACCTGCTGAGGGAGTACGGGGTGACCGACGACGAACTGGACGCCGTGCGGGCCAAGCTCTACGGGCGGGCCTCGTAGAGGTACAGCTTGGTGCCGGGGCCGTCGTCCGGCGCGGCCAGCATGCGGAGCACGTCGCCGTCCGCCTCAAGGGACACCGGGTTCTGGGTGATGGGCTTCCCGGTTTCCGAGGTGAGGGTGACCGGGACCTCGTTGACGATCTCGTTGGTCTTCAGGTCGGTCAGGGCCAGGCCGCCGAGGGCCCCGGAGACCCCGGAGCAGAGCTGGTGGCCGCTGCCGGAGTACTCGCAGTCCTGGTAGTCCACGAAGTGGCTCGGGTTGGCGGACGTGGACTTCAGCTTGCCGTGGCGGTTCCACGTGAAAAGGGTGCGCGAACCCCAGCTGACGCCGTTGACCTGGCCATTGGATCGGTTCCTGACCACTCCTCCCACATGGTCGTCATGCCGGAACTCCTCGGTGACCTCATGGGTGTCCGGATCGATCGTGTAGACGATGGAGGCGCTGTCAGGCCGGTATTCGGCCACCGGTACCCACAGCTTCTCCCCGTCGAAGTCGATGCCGCCGGGGTGGTAGATGTCGCCCTCGCCCAGGACGATGTCCTCGAGCAGGTTGCCCTCGCGGTCGAGGACGAAGACATGGCCGATACCCTGACCTGCGGAACGGTCGTAGCCGTCGATGGGCTCCTCGTAGCGGACCGTCGGCTCGATGATTTCCACGCTGGACACGAAGATCCTGTCCCCCACGAGGGACATGCCCTGCATGTGGAAGGCATCGAAATCCAGGTCCACCGTGTCCGCCAGGTCCCACCGGGTGCTTCGGGTGACGTCCTGGAAGAGCGTGGCCTCGGGGGTGAGCCGGTCGCGGCCGGGTTGGCCGTGGTTCTCGGCGTTCTGGGGTGCGGAGGGTGCGGGGTCTGCGGAGGGCAGGGCCGTGGCCGCGAGGCCGCCGCCCAGTGCGGTGGCCGCGGCGAGGGCGCCGGCCAGAAGTGACAGGTTGGTCTTCATGATGGGTGGTCTTTCTCAGGCTCAGCGTTCAGGGGTCAGCGTGCGGGTGTACTGGACCGCACCCGTGGCATCGATCAGCTCGACCGTGAATTCCTCGCCGCTTGGGGCGATCTCCACGCGGCCGAAGAACTGGCCCTTGCCGCCACGGGGTGACGCCAAGGCCGGTCCGGCCTTCTGGAAGTCGACGTGCGGACCGAAGGTCGCGTCCATCTCGTTCGGGCCGAAGGATCCGGCGTTGATTGGTCCGGCCACGAACTCCCAGAAGGGATTGAAGTCCTTGAACGCGGCGCGCTCGGGGGAGTAGTGGTGGGCGGCGCAGTAGTGCACGTCTCCGGTCAGGAACACGATGTTCTTGCTCCGCTGTCGTTTGATGCCGGAGAGGAGCCGGGCGAGCTCGAGTTCGCGGCCGAGCGGTGTACCCGGATCCGCATTCGAGATGGATTCCTGGCCTGGGCCGTCCGGGACGATGATGCCCAGCGGCAGGTCCGCGAGGATGACCTTCCAGGTGGCCTTCGAGGTCTTCAGTTCGCGCAGCAGCCAGGTCAGCTGCTCCTCGCCGAGGATCTCGGTGGCGTGGGGCTCCATGCCGTCTGTGTTCTCTCCCTTGTGCGTGCGCATGTCCAACACGAACACGTCCAGCTCGGGGCCGCGCTCGATCTTTCGGTAGATGCGGGCCGGCTCGAAGCCGGTGCCCCGGGACATGGCCCGGCGGTCGGCGATCGGCTGGTACTCCTGCCAGGCGCGACGGCCACGGGCGGCCAGGGTGTTGACGTCGGTGACGGTGTAGCGCTCGTCAGCCAGGGTCTCGCCGGCCCACCAGTTGTTGGTGGTCTCGTGATCGTCCCAGGTGGCGATGACGGGGACCTCGGCGTACATGGCGCGGATGTTGGCGTCCATGAGGTTGTAGCGGTGGCGGCCGCGGTACTCGGTGAGGGTCTCGGCCACTTTCGAGACCTCTTCCGTCACGAGGTTGCGCCAGATCGTGCCGTCCGGCTCCTCCATCGTCTCGGCGATCGGGCCGTCGGCGTAGACGGTGTCGCCGGCGTGGAGGAAGAAGTCCGGGTTGAACGAGCGCATGGTCTCGTAGCCGAACATGCCGCCGACCTCCTCGTTGATGCCGTAGCCCTGGCCCGCGGTGTCCGCGGTCCAGACGAAGCTCTGGGCGCCGCCGGACTTCCGTCCCGGGGCGGTGCTGAAGGAACCGCGCCCGAGTTCGCCGAGACGGCCGTGCTCGTCCTCGAAAGCGAGTTCGATCTCGAAGGTGGTGCCGGTCGGCAGGCCGCTGGCATTGATTCGGGCGGTGAAGTCGGTTTCGGCGGTGGCCCTGGGGCCCCGCAGGCGGATCGGCTCGCCGTCGCGGCCGCGACCATGGCCACGACGCCGGCCGCGCGCGTTGATGCGGTCGCCGTCGGCATCCAGCGCGTGCAGCACGGCCTGCAGACGGCCTTCACCGGAGGAACGGGACCACAACACGGCGGAGTTCGAGGTGACGTCGCCGGTCTGGATTCCGGACGGCAGGGTCAAGCGGGAGGCGGTGCGGCGGGCGGCGGCCGACGGTGAGGCCGGTGCGGCTCCGGCGGGTCCGGCGGTGACGGCGGCGGGCAGGGTGGCGGCCAGTGCGGTGGCGGTCAGGCCGGTGATCAGTGTGCGGCGGCTGGGGTTCTGGAAGGTTTCCATGCGCCCAGTACAGATCCCCACCGTGACGCCAACGTGGCAAGCGGATGAACACGACCGGCCGTCTTTGCCCCGGAAAGTTCAGCCGACCCGGTCTGGACGCGAGCACTATCTCCTGCTTGACCACTCTCTGCTTGACTGGGAACCTACCCGGTATGCATACTGAGTCTGCATACCGGGTAGGTACGCGACTCTGCGGGGCCATCGAGGAGAGACCATGTCCGTCAAACACAGCCTGCTGGCCCTGCTCACCCAGGGGCCGCGCTATGGCTACCACCTCCGCGCCGAGTTCGAGGAGCGCACGGGAAGCACCTGGCCGCTGAACATCGGGCAGGTCTACACCACGCTGGACCGGCTGGAGCGAGACGGTCTCGTGGAGGATCAGGGGGATGACGGCGCCGGCCATCGCTTCTACGCCATCACCGAGGCCGGCCGGGCCGAGGCCGATGACTGGTTCTCCCAGCCCTCCCGCCCTTCGAACCCCCCGCGTAGCGAGCTGGCCATCAAACTGGCCCTGGCCGTGACCACCCCCGGCGTCAACGTGGAGCGCGTCATCCAAGCCCAGCGCTCGGCGACGCTGCGGTCATTGCAGGACTTCACTCGGGCCAAGCGGTCCACTGGCGGAGATCTTGGCCCGGCAGACCTCGCCGGCCT
Organism: Citricoccus muralis; assembly: GCF_003386075.1. Classification (GTDB taxonomy): domain Bacteria; phylum Actinomycetota; class Actinomycetes; order Actinomycetales; family Micrococcaceae; genus Citricoccus; species Citricoccus muralis. The sequence continues at coordinate 2,015,012 of NZ_QREH01000001.1, read as the reverse complement.
GCTCGTGCTGGAATCCCTCATCTTCACCGCGGAGGCCGAGATCCGCTGGCTCGACCACTGCGAGGCCGCCGTGCTGCGCGCCGCCCGGTCCGGCCACCTGCCGGCGGTGCCGGCCGCACCGCCAGCCCCAGCGTCAGTCCCGACGTCTTCCCGGATCACCGTCCCGACGCCGTCCGGCGCCTCACGGCACCCCGCCTCGTCCCAGCCGTCCCGGACTCATTCCTCCGACCAGCAGAAAGACCGGTGACCGGCGTGGCACGGCACAGCATCCCCCAGGGCCCCCTGGAACCGACGGTCCGCCCGGCCACTCAGGGCATGCCACCCCGCCAGATCCTGGAACTCCACCAGGTCTCCAAGGTCTACGGTGACGGCACCACCGTGGTGGCGGCCCTCCGAGAGATCGACCTCAAAGTCAACGCCGGAGAGTTCGTGGCCGTCATGGGCCCCTCGGGCTCGGGCAAGTCCTCCCTGCTGGCCCTCGCTGGTGGACTGGATTCCACCAGCCACGGGGAGATCTATGTCCGCGGCACCCCGTTGAGCGCCCTCTCGAAGGCGGAGCGGGCGCGACTGCGGCGCCGTGCCGTGGGCTATGTCTTCCAGGACTACAACCTCATCCCGACCCTCAATGCCACCGAGAACGTGTCCCTGCCGCTCGAACTGGACGGCGTGAAGCCGGCCAAGGCGCAGCGCCAGGCCAAGGAAGCCCTGCGCCAAGTCGGCATCGAGGATCTGGCCGGCCGGTTCATCGATGAGCTCTCCGGCGGCCAGCAGCAACGCGTGGCCATTGCCCGGGCCATCGTGGGGGACAAGGCGCTCATCCTCGCCGACGAACCCACCGGTGCCCTGGACTCCGTGACCGGCGAGGAAATCATGGCGGTGCTCCGCCGCCGCGCAGATGCCGGCGCCGGCGTCGTGCTCGTGACCCATGAGGCCCGCCATGCCGGCTGGGCCGACCGCGTGGTCTTCCTGCGGGACGGCCGCGTGGTGGACCAGGCCATCGCCCAGAACGATCCCCACTCCCTGCTCGCGGACCCCGTCCGGTGAGCGCGGACGTGATCCAGGTGCCAGGCCCTGCTGGACCCTCTGGACCCGACGAACCGGCCGGACCTGAGGACGAAAGGCCCCTTGCCGACGTCGGCCCCCGGCCGGGTGCTGCCAGCGGCTCCCGGCGCTCCGCGGCCCGCATGGCCGCACGGGACCTGCGCCGCCACCCCTGGCGGACCCTGCTGATCCTGCTGCTGATCGGCCTGCCCGTGTTCGGGGTGGCCTTCGGCTCCGTGATCACGGCCTCCACCTCCCTACCGTCGCAGGCCGAGGAACACCGGCAATGGTTGTGGGGATTCGACGGTTACCTGGCGCCCGGGGAGTTCGGGGACCGGGATCTGCAGTCGCCCACCGACCCGCACGGCGCTATCAACGCCCAGGACGCCGCTGATGGGACCTACGGGGCAACGATCGACCTGGAAGCCCTGGATGAAGCGGCCCAGGACTGGCCGGTCTGCCCTGCCGGCACTGACCCGGCCGCCGGCTGTTCCCTTCAGGAGGCGCTCCCGGCCGGCGCGGACGCGACCTTCGTGACGACCGCCAGGGGCTCCCTTGAGATGCCCGGCTCGAGCGTGGACGTGGAGATCGTCATCGCCGACTTCAGCCGTCCCGACCTGCAGGGTGAGGACCGGCGGTTCCAGCTGCTGGACGGTGGCCTGGCCGGAGATGGGCAGGTCATGGCCAGTCTGGGCCTGCTGACGGAGCTGGACGCGGCCAACGAGAGGGCTGAAGTCCGAGGCCTGGCGGCGGCACCCACGGATCGAGTCGAGCTGGAGCTACCCGGTGGTGGCACGGCCGGCTCCTCTGACCCGATCAGCCTGGCCATCAGCGGCACCCAGCTGGACCGCTCCCAACAATGGGCCACGGCCATGGACCTGGTCCTGCCGCTGCGAGACGGGCACCCCGTGCTCTATGTTCCGGCCGGGTCCGAGGCAGCGGCGGCCTTCGAGGTTCCCGGTGAGGTCACCGCCTACCTCACGGGTGACGTCCCGGACGACTATGCCGCCTACCGCGCCTTCAACGAGGCGGGCTTCAGCGTCCTCTTCGCCCCCGTGATGGAGAACCCCGGCGAGATCGGCGCAATTTTCGACAGCCTGTGGTCTTCGGCCCAGAGGTGGATGATCTACCTTCCCCTGGTGTTCATCGGTGTCCTGGCCCTGGCCGAGACCGGTCTGTTGGCCGGGGCGGCCTTCGCCGTCGGTGCGCGCCAGCAGCGGCGGGCCACCGCCCTGCTCTCCGTGACCGGAGCGGAGCCTGCCACGCTGCGCCAGACCATGGTGTTCTCCGGACTCTGGTGCGGACTGGTCGGTGCATTCGGCGCGGCTCTGCTTGGCGTGGGCCTCGCCCTGGGGCTTCTGTGGGCCGCTGACGCCCGGCACGTGTTGGTCTACGGACCCCATGTGCCCTGGTGGGTCGTGTCACTGGCCGTGGTGCTGGGGCTGGCCTGCGCCGTCGTCGCCGCCTGGATCCCGGCCCGGGCCGCCGCGCGGCAGGACGCCTGGGCTGCCATCAAGGGGGCGTCCGGAGAGCGCAAGCCGGCCAGCCGCCGTCTGTTCGTGGCCGGACTGGTCCTGGTGGGCGCCGGTGTGCTGATCGCGGCCGGGGCCATGGCAGTCGGGATGGCGGTGCCCACCATCGGGGATCTCAACCGCGCTATGGGCGCACTGGCCCTGTTACTCGTCGGCTCGGCCATGCTCCTGCTGCTCGGGATGCTGATGCTGCTGCCCTCGACCGTCACGGGACTGGCACGGCTGGGTGGCCGGCTGCCCGTGTCCTTGCGGATGGCGGCCCGCGACGCCCACCGGAACAGGACCCGCACCGTGCCGGTGGCGGCTGCCGTGGTGGCCGCCACCGCCGTCGGGGCCGCGGTGCTGTGTTCCGTCGCCATGACGGCCCACGGGATTGACGGCGGTCGGCAGGGCGCACCGACGGCGGACACCGGCTATGTGTGGGTCCAGGATCGGGCGGAGATCCAGCGCGCCCTGGACCAGGAGGCCAGCTACGCCGAGGGCGGTGAGGCACCCACGGCCGATGACCTCGGCCTGTACACCGGAGGCGCGAGAGGCGTGGTGAAGGAACTGCAAGGTCTCTCCGCCGTGCCGGGGGCGCCCCGGATGGTGGAGCAGTGGCAGGTCCACCGGCCGCAGTCCTCCTGCGCGGTGGACTACTCGGCCGACTGCTTCGAACTCCTGCCGCTGTATCCGGAGGGCTCCACCTGCCACATCCCGATCCCGGACGGGCCGACCGTGGACGACCGGCGCCTGGCGGTGGATGAAGCCGGGCAGGCGATGTCCCGCGCGGACGGCGTGACCTGTGGGATCGAGGCGGGGACGATGGGCAGCCCCCTAGACCCCGACCCGCTGACGAACATCATGGTGGTCGATCCGCTACGCCCTGAGACGGTCCCCTTGCCGATGTTCGGCGGGGATGAGGACCTGCTGGCGGCGGTGCGGTCCGGGCAGGCGGTGGTCTCCGATCCGGAGTATGTGGACGCCGACGGTCGGGTCACCCTGGGCGAGTTCACCCTGGATGTGGACGCGGTTCCGGGCGTGGAACTCGGTGAGGAGGACCGAATCTGGATCGAGGAGATGGAGGCCAGCGGCGATCCGACGGCCGGCATCACCGGGTTCAGTGCCGTCCAGGGCAGCAGTGTCCTGTGGAAGCCCGAGCACTCGGTGAGCCTGGACGCCGTAGTGGTCCCCGAACTCGAAGGAGACCAGCCGATCGCCATCATCCCGGTCACCGCCTTGGCCGGTATGGACCAGTCCATGGTGCTGGACGGCGTACTGGCACGGTTCGCCGAACCGGTCACGGAGAAGCAGAACGCCCTGGCCAGCGACGTCTTGGGCTCGGAAGACCTCTGGCTGTCCTCGATGTTCGAGGGCGGCAGTGGGATGCAACCGCTGCTGTGGGGCATCGCCGGGGCCACCGCGCTGTTGGTGTTCTCGGTGGCCGGCATGACCACAGGTCTGGCACTCGCCGACGCGCGGCGTGACCAGACCGTTCTGTCCTCCGTCGGTGCCAATCCCCGCACCCGGAAGTCGATGGCGGCCGCCCAGACCTTCACCGGCGCCCTGTTGGGGACCCTGCTAGGCGTGCCCGTGGGGGCGGTGGCCGTCATCGGGATCGGAGCCGTGCAGTTCTACTCCGTCGAATGGATCCCGTGGCTGCAACTGGCGGTCCTGGTGATCGGCGTGCCGGTGCTGGCCGCGGCCCTGACGTGGCTCGTGGTGCCCGGTACACTCCCGATCCGCCAGCGGGACCGCGACTGAGCTGATCAGGCACCAGCTGCGCTGATCAGGCGCGGAGCTCGGTGGCGCCCAATGCCGTCAGCAGGAACGCGTAGTCCCAGGCGCGGTCCTCCCAGGCCCGGTACCGGCCGGAGGCGCCGCCGTGGCCGCCGTCCATCTCGGTCTTGAGCACGATCGGGGCGCCGCCCTCGGTCAGCGGCGTGGCCTGGTCCGAGGTGGTGGTGCGGCGCAACTGCTGGACCCACTTGGCCGGCTCCACATACAGCACGCGGGTGTCATTCAGGGATGTCACCGCGGCGATCGCCGGGTAGTCCACGGCACGCACGTTCTCGTACGGGGTGTATTCCTGCATGTACCGATAGACCTCGGGATCGGTGATCGGGTTGCCCCACTCCTCCCACTCCAGGGCGGACAGCGGCAGGTCCGGGTCCAGGATGGAGGTCAGCGCGTCCACGAACGGCACCTGGGCCACGCAGGCCCGGTACAGCTCGGGTGCCAGGTTCAGCACGCCGCCCATGAGCAGTCCGCCGGCGGAGCCGCCCATCGCCGCGATCCGGTCTGGGTCCACCCAACCGGACTGCGCCACGAAGCGGGTGGCGTCCACGAAGTCGGTGAACGAGTTCTTCTTGTGCAGCTTCTTGCCGTGGTCGTACCAGCTGCGGCCCAGCTCGCCACCGCCGCGCACGTGCGCCACCACGTAGACCACGCCCCGGTCCAGCAGTGACAGCCGTGCCGCGGTGAAGCCCGGGTCCATGGACATCTCGTAGCTGCCGTAGCCGTAGACCACACACGGGTTCGAGCCGTCCCACTCGGTGTCCTGGCGGCGGATCACGGTCAGCGGGATGGCGGCCTTGTGGGCATCTCCGGCAGCGCTGTCGGCCGGGGCCCACCACCGCTCCACGAGGTACTGGTCCGGGTCATAACCCGGGACCTCGACCTGCCGGCGCAGATGCAGCTTGCCGCCGTCCACCTCATAGTCCAGGACCTGAGTGGGCGTGACCCAGGAGGAGTACCCCAGCCGGAGGAACGGCGAGTCGAACGGGGCTGCTCCCAGTTCGCAGGAGTACAGCTCCTCACCGAAGTCCGGCTCCACCGGTGCCGCCTGCCCCTCGGCGCCCAGTCCCGCCAGCGGCATCACCAGGGTGCGCGGGGTCGTCTCACGCCGCACGGCCAGGGCCAGGTGCGTGGTGGTGACGGCGGCGCCGTCCACCTTCGTGGTGTCCGAATGCCCGACGACGGTGCGCCAGAACCGCGGATCCGTCACCGTGTCCCGGGCGGCCAGGGACACCATGTTGTTCGGGGCCGGAGTGGGGCCGTGCTCCTCGTCCTCGCTGGAGAAGTCCTTGTTGTGGACGATCACGTAGTACCGGCCGGTGCTGTCCTGGCCGCCGGCGGTGTCCAGGGTCACGGGGTCCACGTCATGCAGCAGGCCGAGGTCCCGGGAGACCAGCATCCGCAGCTCGCCCAGCGGCTCATCGGGGGAGTCGGGCAAGTCCAGGGCGAGTGTCTCGGCGATCTCCGAGTTGCCCACGGAGACCAGCAACTCGGTGCGGTCTGCGGAGAGCCCGAAACCGGACCACATGCCAGGATCGTCCTCCTGGAACAGCAGCTGGTCCTGCTCTACGGGGGCGCCGAGGGTGTGGGCGAGGATTCGGTAGGGGCGCCAGGAGTCGTCCGGGACGGTGTAGAAGACCCGGGTGCCGGTGGCATCGAAGACCAGCCCGTAGGACACGTTGGGGATCTCGTCCGCCAGGTCCGTACCCGTGCGCAGGTCCCGGATGCGCAGGGTGAAGCGCTCGTCCCCGGCATGGTCCACGGCGTAGGCCATCAGGTGCCCGTCCCGGGAGACGGCGATCCCGCCCAGGGAGAAGAAGGGCTGGCCCTCGGCCTCGGCGTTGCCGTCCAGGATGACCTGCTCGCCGGCCACGGGCACGCCGGGCTCGATCACCGGCGGGGTCCAGTCGGCCAGCCGGTCACCGGTGTCGGTGGCCTGGACGCGGCAGTGGGTGGCATACTGCTGGCCCTCCTCGGTGCGCACGAAGTACCACCAGCCGTCCTTGCGGGAGGGCACGGACAGGTCGGTCTCCACGGTGTGGGCCTTGATCTCCCCGAAGATCGCCAAGCGCAATGGCTCCTGGTCCGCCGTCACGGACGCCGTGTACGCGTTCTCGGCCTCGAGGTGTGCGATGACCTCGTCGGACTCCTTGTCTCGCAGCCAGTCGAAGTCGTCGGTGAACGTGTGCCCGTGGTGTGTGCGGGCCACGGGCCGCGCCTCGGCCACCGGGGGCTGGGTGCCGCCGGCCGGCGTCGTGGTATCCGTGCTGGTCTGCTGGGCGCTCGCGGAAGTCATACAGGCCATTCAACAGCACGGACCGCCGGTCCCGGCTGTGGGGGCGGGCGGTCCGCTCTCGGCTGAGGCGCCGTCGCGCTGTGGCGATCTGGCAGTGGGGTTTACTTCGGGGCCATGCGGATGGCGCCGTCCAGCCGGATGGTCTCCCCGTTGAGCATCCGGTTCTGCATGATGTGCAGGGCCAACTCCGCGTACTCCTCCGGTTGGCCGAGGCGGGACGGGAACGGGACCTGCTGGCCCAGCGATTCCTGCGCGGCCTCGGGCAGTCCCGCCATCATGGGGGTCCAGAAGATGCCGGGGGCGATCGTCATGACGCGGATGCCGTGGCGGGCCAGCTCGCGGGCGATCGGCAGGGTCATGGCGGCCACCCCGCCCTTGGAGGCCGAGTATGCGGCCTGGCCGATCTGGCCGTCGAAGGCCGCCACGGAGGCGGTGTTGATGATGATCCCGCGCTCGCCGTCCTCCCCGGGCTCGTTCTGTGCCATCGCCTCGGACGCCAGGCGGATCACGTTGAACGTGCCGACGAGGTTGATCTGCACGGTCCGCGCGAAGGACTCCAGCTCGTGCGGCCCCTGCTTGCCGAGCACCTTCTCCGCGGTGGCGATACCGGCACAGTTCACGACGCCGGCCAGCGGCCCGCCCTGCTGGCACGCCACCTCGACGGCGTGGGCCACCTGCGCAGGATCGGTCACGTCGGTCTCGACGAGGACGGCCCCCTCGGGGGGCGTGCCCTTCAGATCAGCGGCGACGACGTGGGCGCCACGGGCCAACAGGGCCCGGGCGGTGGCGGCGCCGAGGCCCGAGGCGCCGCCGGTGACGAGGAACGTGCGGTCGGTGAACTCCATGGTGCTCCTGGGTTTCGGTTAACGGTTCTTAACGATTCAGACCGTACCGCAGGGCAGCTGTGGGATGCGTCACACGCCCAGTAGGCCGCGGAAGACGCCCATGCCGAAGTAGACGACGAAGGCCGCCGCCACCACCCACAGCAGCGGGTGGACGTCCTTGGCCCGGCCCTGCGCTGTGCGGATGATGGCGTAGGCGATCATGCCGGCGCCGATGCCGTTGGCGATCGAGTAGGTGAACGGCATCAGGATGAAGGTGAGGAAGGCCGGCAGGGCGGCGCCCCAGTCCGCCCAGTCGATCTGGACCACCTGGGTGGCCATCATGAAGCCGACCACCACGAGGGCCGGGGCCACGGCCTCGAACGGCACCAGGTAGATCAGCGGTGTCAAGAACATCGCCAGCAGGAACAGCACGCCGGTGACCACGGAGGCGAAGCCGGTGCGGGCGCCCTCGCCGATTCCGGTGCCGGACTCCACGAAGATCTGGTTGGCGGAGCCCGAGGCGCCACCGCCCCCGGACACGGCCAGGGCGTCCACCATGAGGACCCGGTTCAGGTGCGGGATGTCCCCGTCCTTCGTGACGTTGCCAGCCTCCCGGGCCAGGCCCACGGAGGTGCCCATGGCGTCGAAGAACACGGACAGCAGGATGGCGAAGACCAACAGGAGGGCCATCAGCGGGCCGACCTGGGTGAAGGCGCCGAGGAGATCGGCCTGGCCGACGAGGGAGAGGTCCGGCGCGGTCCATTCGGGGAAGGAGGGTGCCACCAGGGACCAGCCGGTGGGGTTGGCGTTGCCCGCCTCGTCCACGGATGGACCGATGTGGAAGACGGCCTCCAGGATGTTGGCCAGCACCGTGGCCACCACGATCCCGATGAGGATGGCGCCGCGGGTCTTGCGGACCACGAGCACGGCGGTCACCAGCAGCCCGACGACGAAGACCAGCACCGGCCAGCCCTCCAGTTCCCCTCCAGTCCCCAGCCCGACCGGGACGGTGGTCCCGGCGGCATCGGGCACCCGGCGGATGAAGCCCGAGTTGACCAGGCCGATCAGGGCGATGAACAGGCCGATGCCCACCACGATCGCGGTCTTCAGGGCGTCCGGGACGGCATTGAACACGGCCTGCCGGAAGCCGGTGGCCACGAGGAGAACCATGACCAGTCCGGCGATCACGACCAGGCCCATGACAGCGGGCCAGGTGATCCCGGTGGTGGTGGCCACCGTGATGGCCACGAGTGCGTTGACGCCCAGGCCGGCTGCCAAGGCGAAGGGGTGGCGGGCCCACACGCCCATGGCGATGGTGGAGACGCCGGCCACGAGGGCGGTCACCGCGGCCACCCGGGCGATGCCGAGGGTGTCCCCGTTGGCGTCGGGGCCGGAGAGGACCAGTGGGTTGAGCACGATGATGTAGCTCATCGCCAGGAACGTGGCGAGGCCGCCGCGGATCTCCTGGGCCACCGTCGAGCCGCGTCTGGAGATCAAGAAGAACCGGTCCAGGGCGTTCTTCGATCCCGGGGTGTCCACGGAGTTCACGGTGTCCAGTGTGGCGGCGGCGGAGGGCGACTCTGGCGAAGGCATGAAGGACATGTTAGCGGCGACGGGCTGGTGCCGAGGCGGGCGGGGAGGCCCCGGGGCCGGTCTTGTGCGGGAGATCACAAGCGACGGGGTCACCGGCCGGACGTCACGAAAAGGCCACGGTCCCACTGATTGCCACCAATATTGTTGGCAATCCTGCCCGGATGCGTCTACGATCCAAGCCAGACGCGGTTGTGATCTGGATCACCCCCCTCCGGCTTGACTCGTCTGCACCACTCCCACGGGAGTGGTGCCCCTTCACCTCGCACCGGAAGAGTCAGTGGGCACATGGCAGCACGTTTGACGTTGGCGGAGGTCAACCTCCACTTCGGCGGAGTGACCGTCCTGAAGGATGTCGGCTTTGCTGTGGAACCGGGAACGGTCCTCGGCCTGGTCGGCCCCAATGGAGCGGGCAAGACCTCCCTGTTCAATTGCATCTCCGGCCACTACCGGCCGAGCTCCGGCTCCATCCGGATCGACGATGCCGAGATCAGCCAGACCCGGCCGGCGGGCATGTCCCGCCACGGCCTCGCCCGGACCTTCCAGCATCCGGCCCTGCAACTGGAGTCCACCGTCCTGGACAACGTGCTGTTGGGGGGTCACGCCCGCCTGCCGGGCGGGCCGGCGTCGTGGGCCCTGCGCTTGCCGCCGATGGTCCGCAGCGAACGCGCGCTGAGGGCCGAGGCATGGGGCCGGTTGGAGGACCTCGGCCTCGGCTGGGCGGCGCACCGCAGCGCGGACGAACTCTCCCATGGCCTGCACAAGGGCGTTGAACTCTGCCGGGCCCTGATGGCGCGGCCGCAGGTGCTGCTGCTGGACGAGCCTGCCGCCGGGTTGTCCCATGGCGAGGTCGACTCGTTCATCCAGACCGTCCACGACCTCAAGGCCGCCGGCGAGATCACGCTCGTGATCGTTGAACACCACATGGGGGTGATCTCCGCCCTGGCGGACCGGGTGGTCGTGCTGGACCACGGCAGCAAGCTCATGGAGGGCACCGCGGCGGAGGCCCAGTCCGATCCCCGGGTGATTGAGGCGTATCTGGGCAAGGACAGCACGGGCAGTGCGGACAGTGCGGAGGGCATCGGCGATGACGTTGCTTGAGATCACGGACCTGACGGCGCACTACGGCCCCGTCCAAGTGCTTCACGGGGTGTCCCTGAGCGTCCCCGAGCAGGGCGCCGTGGGGATCCTCGGTGCCAATGGAGCGGGGAAGACCACCACCCTGCGCGCGATCAGCGGTGCCGTCAGGGCCGGCGGACAGATCCGTTTCGAAGGCCAGGACATCCGCGGCCGGAAGCCGAACGAGGTCGCCGCCCTCGGGATCGCCCACGTGCCGGAGGGGCGCGGAACCCTGGGCAACCTCACGGTCAAGGAGAATCTCCAGGTGGGGGCCTACCTGCGCAAGGACCGCAAGCGGATCCAGCAGGACATCGACCACCTGCTGGAGCTGTTCCCCAACCTGCAGGAGCGCTACACCGCGAACGCCTCGGCGCTGTCCGGAGGTGAGCAGCAGATGCTGGCCGTGGGCCGCGCCTACATGGCCAGGCCCAAGCTCCTGCTGCTGGACGAGGCCTCCCTCGGGCTGGCCCCCAGCACCGCGAAGACCGTCTATGACGCGATCCGGGTGCTGCGCGAGGAGACCGGCGTGGCCATGCTGCTCGTGGAGCAGAACGCCAACCTCGCCTTCACGATCGTGGACACGGCGACCGTCCTGGAGACGGGGCGCAGCGTCCTGAGCGGAACCTCGGCGGAGCTCAAGGGCCGTGACGAGATCCGCAAGGCATACCTGGGAGGCTCATGATGGGAACCTTGATCCAATTGGTGGTCGACGGCCTGGCCATGGGCTCCGTCTACGGGGCGATCGCGCTGGCGATCGTCCTGGTCAACCAGTCCACCGGCATGATCAACTTCGCCCAGGGCGGCATGGCCGTGCTCTCGGCCTACCTCGCCTTCACCTTCCTCGGACTGGGGTTGCCCCTGATCGTGGCGATCCTGCTCTCCGTGGCGGCCTCGTTCCTCATCGGCGCGTTGATCGAACGCTTCCTGATGCGACGCTTCATGGGCGGGGCGGAGGATACCCAGGTGGTGGTCACGGTCGGCCTGCTGACCCTGCTCACCGGCATCTGCGGGTGGCTCTGGTCCTACAACAACCTGCAGTTCCCCTCCCTGTTCCCGTCCTCGGCCTTCACCTTCCTGGGCGCCGCGATCAGCTGGCGGTCCTTCGGCACCTTCCTGGTGATCGCCGGGATCATGGTCCTGTTGCAGCTCCTGTTCCGCCAGACCAAGCTGGGCCTCGCCTTGCGAGCGGTGGCGGACAATCGGCAGTCCGCGTCCTTCGCGGGATTGCCGGTCGGGCGGCTGCTCATGGTCGGCTGGGGGCTGGCCGCCGCACTCGGCGCGGTCGCCGGCGCCCTCGTGGCACCGCGGCTCTCCTTGACCCCGGGCATGCTGGACACCACCCTCGTCTACGCGCTGGCTGCCGTCATCCTCGGCGGGATCACCAGCCCCGTCGGGGTGGTCGTCGCGGCCTGGCTGATCGGCGTCCTGGAGAACCTGGCCGCCGTCTACGTGCCGATCATCGGCCATGACCTGAAGATCGCGGTGCCCTTCATCCTGCTCTTCGTGGTCCTCCTGCTGCGGCCCCAGGGCCTGTTCGGACGCAAGACCGTGGTGCGAGTCTGATGGGCACGCAGAAGACCGGACTGCTCCGGACGCCGTGGTTCCAGCTCACCCTCGCCCTGGTGGCCGTGGTGCTGCTCGTGGTGGCCCCCTTGCTGCTGCCCATCCCCGTCAATCAGACGCTGGCGCGGATCGGCGTCTTCGCCGTCGCCGTGCTCGGCCTGAACGTCATCATGGGTTACACGGGGCAGGTCTCCCTGGGCCAGATCTTCTTCCTGGGCCTCGGCGCCTACGTCACCGCCTACGGGGTGGAGCACGGCTGGAACATCGCGCTGGTGTTCCTCGCCGCCGTCGTCATCCCCGGCGTGGCCGGCCTGATCGTGGCCCTGGCCGCCGCCCGGCTCGGCGGACTGGCCATTGCGATGGTCACTATCGCCCTGCCGATCGTCGGCGTCCCCCTGGCCAAGCGGCTCAGCGAGTTCACCGGCGGCTCTCAGGGCATCTCCGCCCGGTTCTCCTCCGCGCCCGGCTGGACCGGTCTGGCCGATGACCAGTGGCAGTACTACCTCGTGCTGGGCATCGGCGGAATCACCTTCCTGCTGGTCTTCAACCTGGTCCGCGGCAAGTACGGCCGGGCCTTCCGGATCGTCAAGGAGAACGAGGCCGTGGCCGGGGCCATGGGCATCTCGCCCTACCGGTACAAGGTCCTCGCCTTCACGATCGCCTCCATGGTCGGCGGTGTCAGCGGGTTCCTCTACATGGTGGTCGTGCAGTACACGTCCCCCGAGACCTTGGCCTTCCACCACTCGATCAGCCTGTTGGCCGCCATGGTGGTCGGCGGCGCCGGCAGGATCATCGGCTCCCTGATCGGTGGCGTGTACTACGTGCTGGTCCCCAACTTCACCAACGAGGTGGCCCCCACCCTCACCTCGCTCATCCAGGGCGCGATCCTGCTGCTGGTGCTGTTCGTCCTGCCGGGCGGCATCGCCAGCCTGCCCCGGGTGCTGCGCCGCTGGACCGGCCGCTCATCACGCTCGTCACCCAGTACTCCACCCAGTACTCCACCCAACACCCCTCCCAGTTCCGCCTCAGCAAAGGAAGACTCGCCATGATCCTGAAGAAGAAGGTCCTCAGTGCCGTTGCCATGGGCGCCGTCGCCGCTATGGCCCTGTCCGGATGCGGCCGTTCTGACGGCGGCGGATCGGACGGCGGTGGAGACGGCGGGGGCACGGCAGCCAGCCCCGGCATCACGGACGAGACCATCACCCTGGGCGTCACCACACCGCTCAGTGGTGGCACGGCCGGCCCGGGCACCTGCACGGTGGCCGGCCTGGCCGCGTACATGGGCGCGGCCAATGAGGCCGGCGGCATCGAGTTCGGGGACGGCAAGACCCGCACGGTGGAGATCGAGGCGTTCGACGACACCTACGATCCGCAGAAGGCCTTGTCCAACTTCCAGCAGAACCAGGGCAACGTCTTCGCCTTCACCTCCGGCCTCGGTACGCCCACCAACCGGGCCTACCGGGAGGCCGCCATCGATTCCGAGGTCCCACAGGTGCTCGTCCAGACCGGTGACCCGATCTTCAGCGACCAGACCGAGAGCCCCTGGCAGCTGGGCTTCGTGCCGATCTACCAGAACGAGGGTGAGGCGTTCGGTGAACTGCTGGCCGGTTCCGACGAGGACCTGACCGTCGCCATCCTGTCCCAGAACGACGACTACGGTGAAGGCTACGTCGAGGGCTTCAAGGAGGCCATCTCCGGTTCTGACAACATCGAGATCGTCTCGGAACTGACCTACGAAGCCACGGACACCTCGGTCGACGCCCAGCTCACCGAACTCGCCGGGACGGACGCGGACGTGTTCTTCAACGCCATGTCCATCACCCCGCTGGTCATCTCCTCGATCGAGAAGAGCCGCGAGCTGGGCTGGTCCCCGAGCTGGTTCCTGCCGTCCAACACCTCCAGCCCGGTCGCCATCCTCGAGCCGGCCGCCGCTGAAGCCGAGGACGGCTTCTACTCGGTGTCCTTCGCCAAAGCGCCGCAGAGCCCGGTCTTCGCCGAGGACGAGGACGTGGTGGCCTTCCTGGAGAACCTCGAGCAGTACGCCGCCGATTACACGACCACGCCGGACTTCCCGCACTGCATGTGGAGCTACATGGTCGGTGCCACCCTGGAGGAGGCCTTCAAGAACATGACCGAGCCGACCCGGGAGAACTTCATGGAGGCCCTGCGCAGCATCGAGGACCTGCAGGCTCCGCTGATGCTCGAGGGCACCTCGGTCAACACCACCGAGGACGGCCAGCCGGCCGTGTCCACCGTGGTGGTCCAGAAGTACAACGGGCAGGGCTACGAGACCGCGGAGTCCTTCGACTAGGCCCATCCCGCGCAGGCCCGGCCGGTCCTCTGACCGGCCGGGCCTGCGCGCTCCGGTAGCGTGGCTCCCGAGTCCAGCGAAAGGCGAGCCATGTCCGCAGCCGAGCGCCGGCGTCGCCGATTCGGGGGTTTCCGCGGCGGACCGCTGGAACAGGCCTTCCAGATCTATGCGCCCTCCGCCGTCTACGCGGTGGGCCTCGGCGCGATCATGCCGGCCATGGCGCCCGCCGCCACGGCCTTCGGCGCCTCGCTGGCGCTGGCGGCCGCCTCGGTCACCCTGGTCAGCATCGGCTCCCTCGTCGCCAATGCACCGGCCGCCTGGCTGGCCTCCCGCGCCGGCGAACGCATCACGATCATCGTCTCCGCCTGGGTGGGATCCCTCGGCGCCCTGGTGACCCTGGCCGCCGTGGCCGGATGGCTGCCGGTGGCGGATCACACCGGGCTCGGCCTGTTGCTCGCCGGTCTGGTGATCGTGGGCATGGCCGGCGCCGGCTTCAACCTCGCCCGGCAGTCCTACCTCGCGGTGGCCGTCCCCGGCAGCCACCGGGCCCGGGCGATGTCCACCCTCGGCGGCACCATCCGCATCGGCATGTTCGCCGGGCCCTTCCTCGGGGCCGGACTGCAGACCGTCATGGGCCTGCAGGGAGCCTTCGTGGTGGCCACGGCGGCCATGGTGCTCGCCGCCGGCATGAGCTTCACCATCAAGGACCTGCCCGTACCGGGAACGACGCCGGCCGGCAGCACCCAGCCCGCCTCGCCCACAGCTTCAGTCACTGCCGGGCCGGGCCCCCGGCCCACCATGCGGTGGCTGGCACGCCGGCACCGCCGGGTGCTGCTGACCGCCGGCATCGGCGTGATGTGCCTGTCCGCGGCGCGGGCCAGCCGTTCCGCGGTGATCCCGCTGTGGGCCACGGAACTCGGCTTGAGCCCAGCGGCGGCGTCGGCGGTCTACGGGCTGACGGGGCTGGCCGACCTGGTGATGTTCTACCCCTCGGGGTTCCTCATGGACCGACGGGGACGCCGCGTGGTGGCCGTGTTCTGCATGGCCGGACTGGCCCTGGGCACGGCACTGGTGCCATTGACCGGATCTCCCTGGTGGTTCGCCGCGATGGCCGTGGTGGTGGGCCTGGGCAACGGTTTCGGCTCAGGGATCGTGATGACGCTCGGCGCCGACTACTCGCCGCCGGAGGGCCGGCCCCAGTTTCTGGCGCTGTGGCGGCAGTTGTCCGATGTCGGCATGCTCACCGGACCGGCGGTTCTCTCCGCCGTCACGGGGCTGGCCGGGCTGGCCTTCGGCATCTGGGCGGTGGCGGCGATCGCGGCGGCCGGTGCCGTCATCTTCGCCCGCTCGCTCCCCAAGGGGCCCGGCTCGGTGGCGGACCTGGTGGCCCGTTAGTCGCGTGGTGCTGCCAGCCGGCGCCGCCCGGACTGCCAGCGGAAGAAGCCGGAGAGAGCCGCGAAGACCAGCAGCCCCGGACCGGTGGCGAACAGCACGCCGTAGAGGAAGTGCCAGCCGGAATACCAGTCCGGTTCGGCGGTCAGGGCTGCGGTTCCCCCGGCCGACTCGAAGCCCCACCAGGCACCCAGCAGCATCGCGCCACCGGTGACCCAGAGGGCCACGTCCCAGAGGGGGTGGCCGCCAGGATGCGGATGGCGGGCGGTCCGGGTGCCGCGGATGTTCCAGTCGGGCCCGGTCCGCAGGATCACGTAGCCGGCCACCAGCCCCCAGAACGCGGCCACCAGGTACGCCGCCACCATGTCCGCGGGGCGGTGCCACGTCTCGATGAAGGTCCCCGCCCCCACCGCGGTGGCGAACACGGCCCCCACGGCGGCGGTCAACGGACGCCACCGCGGAGCGACCATGAGGAACACCGCCACCACGGCGGCCGCGGCGAACGTCGTGTGACCGGACGGCAGGGAATTGCCGGTGTAGTACGGCACCCCGTTGTCCAGGTCCGGGCGCACCAGCACCCAGTTCTTCAGTAGCTGCGTGGTCAGGTTCGCCGCCCCGAATGCCATCGCCGCCACCAGGGACGCGAACCAGCGCCGCCGGTAGACCGTCAACACCAGGAACACCCCGACGCCGGCCACCCCCACGATCTCCGGCAGCCGGTTGAGCACGGTGAGGGTGGACCCCCGCAGTCCCTCGAGCCGGTGTGTGGCCGCTTCCAGGGCCATGAACTCGGCCAGTTGGCCGGTCTGCGTGGTCACGAGGACGCGGAACACCAACAGCAGCAGGGCTGCGGTCACCGCTGCGGCCAGCACCCAGGCCCACGTGCTGCGTGCCGGCCGAAGCAGCACAGTGGCACGGGTGGCACCGGTGGAACCGGTGGCACTGGCGGCACGGACGCGCCGGCCAGGGCCGGTGCCGGCGCCCGCGGGGGCGGAGACAGCAGGGGACATGCACGCCATTGTGGTCCACACGCCTGGGAGGACTCCGAACATCCGGCCGTGGGGGTGATCACGCCGTCCATCTCAGAGTCGCGTGTTCTTCGCCGAATTGTCATCCCGGGGTCAGCGGATGCTGGACCCTCGGTGTGGGTTCCGGCTTACTGTAGTGGCCATGGCACACCTTGCGGGTCCCACTCCCGAGCTGGCTGCGGTCCGCCAGGCGCTGTCCGTCTTCGGGCCGATGAGCCGCCAGGAACCCCTCGACTGGGCCGGGGAATCGCCCTTGGCTCCCGAACTCGTCCGGTTCTACCGGGAGGTGGGGCCGGAGTGGATCGAGATCGACACCGCTGGCCTGCCCTTCCTGTTCTTCCCGCTGGAACGGCTCTGGGACGAACAGGCCGGCTACCGGTGGAACCCCCGCACCGGCGCGCTGCTGGTGGACTGGAACGACGAGTGGACGGTGGTGGCCAAGCAAGGTCCCGATCCCTTCATCCTGGACGGGTTGACCGGCAAAATCCTCACCGCGCCGGGCGAGGACGGCTGGGAGGACCGGCTCGAGGAGCCCGAGCCCACCTTCGGTTCCGTTGAGGAGATGGCGCTGGCCCTCACCGCCACCGGCACCGCCTGGGCGCGCTGGGACGACCCGTTCGACGAGGACTGGAACCTGCGCCCGGAGACCACGGCCTCCGTGGTCGAGGCCCTGGAGTCCGTCCTCGGCGATCACGCCCGCGCCGTCTCCGTGGCGCGCAAGTTCGGCTACTTCGCCGCGGTCTAGAGGGATCTGCCGGCGTCCATAGACTGACGGGGTGACTGAGTACCGCAACCTCCAGAACCCCCACGGCGCCCAGGACGGAATCTCGCCCCTGCTGGACGGCACGCGGCTGCCGGAGCTGGACGAGCTCCTGGAGGGCGCCGTCGTCGTGGCCCAGCCGATGCACACCCGGTTCCGCGGCGTCACCGTGCGCGAGGCCATGCTGCTGCACGGACCGGCCGGCTGGGCCGAGTTCTCCCCGTTCGCGGAGTACGGTCCGGAGGAGTCCTCGCGTTGGCTGGCCGCCGCGATCGAGGCGGGCTGGCAGGGTTGGCCGGCGCCGGTGCGGGACTCTGTCCCCGTGAACGCGACGGTGCCCGCCGTGGCCGCGGCCGACGTCGGGCGAGTGCTGGACTCCTTCGGTGAGGTGCCCGCCGTCAAAGTGAAGGTGGCCGAGGCCGGCCGCACCGGGCCCGAAGGGGTGACCGAGGACGTGGCCCGCGTGGCCGAGGTCCGCCGGCTGCGTCCGGGCGCGGCGCTCCGGATCGACGCCAACCAGGGCTGGGACCACGCCACGGCGCTCGCCGCCCTGCAGCGGCTCGCCGAGCACGGGCTCGAGTACGCCGAGCAACCCGTGGCCGGGATCGCGGGGCTGGCCCGGCTGCGAGAAGCGCTCCACGCCGCGGGAACACCGGTGCGGATCGCCGCCGATGAATCCGTCCGCAAGGAGACCGATCCACTCGCCGTGGCCCGGGCCGGCGCGGCGGATCTCGTGGTGGTCAAGGTCCAGCCCCTCGGCGGGGTGCGGCGCGCCCTGGGCATCGTCGGGGCGGCCGGCCTGGACGCCGTGGTGTCCTCCGCCCTGGACACCTCCGTGGGGATCGCCGCCGGGGTGGCGCTCGCCGCGAGCCTGCCGGCGCTGCCCTATGCCTGCGGGCTGGGCACCGTGGCGCTGTTCACCGAGGACGTGGCCATCCGGCCGTGGATTCCCGACGGCGGCCGTCTTGCGTCAAGTTCGTCCGGTGCGTCGCGCGCCCGTCCCGTCCCCGACCCGGCGGCCCTGGCGCGACTGCGTGCGGATGAGGACCGGCAGCAGTGGTGGCGTCAGCGCCTGATGCAGGCCCACGGGGTGCTGTCCGCGACCTGACGGGGAATTGAGTGGCATGGGCATGACCTAAATACACCTCACCCAGTGTTCACCGGGAGGTCACCGGGCGGTGACCGGACGGCGGATTGACGAGGCCAGGCTGTGAAGGCCTTGTGAACGCCACCGTCATCGTCTGAAGAGGGAATCCCATGCTGAAGCGCCACCTGCCCATGGTCGGGCACACCCGCGGCAACCGCCTGCCGATCACCTGTGAACTCAAGTGCGGCAGCGCCTGTGCCCACGAAGCTCCGAACACCTCGAGCAACCCCCATTTCCGGGACATCGCCAACGCCGCGATCTCCCGGCGCGCGGCCCTCGGCCTGGGCGGGGGCCTCGCCGCCGCCGTGGTCATCGGCGCGAACGCCCTCCATGAAGCCCCTGCGGCGGTCGCCGACAACGGCCACTACCCCCGGGGCGGCGGCAAGCTGCCGTTCGACGCCATTGCCCCCGTGGAGCGCACCGTGGACAACATGACGGTCCCGGCCGGCTACGACTGGGCCCCGATCATCCGCTGGGGCGACCCGCTGTTCGAGGACTCCCCGGAGTTCGACCTGGAGCAGCAGACCGGTGAGTCCCAGTCGAAGCAGTTCGGCTACAACTCCGATTACCTGAACGTCATCTCCGACGGCGGCAACGACCGCTCGGGCTACCTGGTGAACAGCCACGAGTACACCAACGAGAACATCATGTTCTCCCCGGAGTACCTCAAGTCCAACCCGGAGGACGTCATCAACGCGGCCATCGCCGCCCACGGCCTGTCGGTCGTGGACCTCAAGCGCGCCGGCAAGGGCCAGCCGTGGGAGTACGTCCGAGGCGGTCGCCGCAATCGCCGCATCACCGGATTCTCCACCTTCACCGTGGACGGGCCGGCTGCCGGCTCCGAGCTGATGAAGACCAAGGACGATCCCACCGGCACCAAGGTGCTGGGCACGCTGAACAACTGCGCCGGTGGCACCACCCCGTGGGGTACCGTGCTCTCCGGCGAGGAGAACTTCAACCAGTACTTCGTGGGTTCCGGTGCCGCCGAGGAGCGCCGCCTCGGCATCTCGCCCGGGCCGACCTCGCGCCGCTGGGAGACCGTCTACCCGCGCTTCAACCTGAACAACGAGGGCTTCGCCAACGAAGCCAACCGCTTCGGCTGGATCGTGGAGATCGACCCGGAGGACCCGAAGTCCACCCCGGTCAAGCACACCGCCCTGGGCCGCTTCAAGCACGAGGCCGGCACCGCCGTCGTCTCCCGCGACGGCTACGCCGTGGTCTACTCCGGGGATGACCAGGCTGGCGACTACGCCTACAAGTTCGTCTCGCGCAAGAAGTACCGCAAGGGCGACAAGAAGCACAATATGACGCTCCTGTCCGAGGGCACCCTGTACGTGGCCCAGTTCAACGGCAACTCCCCGGAGTCCGAGATCGACGGGTCCGGTGCGGTTCCCTCCGACGGCGACTTCGACGGCTGGGGCCGCTGGATCCCGCTGGTGAAGAACGACAAGTCCCTGGTCGAGGGCATGTCCGTGGAGGAGGTGCTGGTCAACACCCGCCTCGCCGGTGACAAGGTCGGCGCCACCAAGATGGACCGCCCGGAGGACATGGAGGCCAACCCGGTCACCGGCAAGGTCTACCTGGCACTGACCAACAACTCCGGCCGGACCGCCGACGCCGTGGACGAGGCCAACCCGGTCGCCAAGCCCAACGGCGGCAACCGTGACGGCCACGTCATCGAGATGATCGAGCGCCGCGGCGACCACACCGCCGAGCGCTTCAACTGGAATATCCTGTTCCTGGCCGGCGACCCCAACCAGGAGGGCAACACCGCCTACTTCGACGGGGTGCCCCTGGACCAGGTCTCCCCGGTCTCCTGCCCGGACAACCTGGCCTTCGACTCCGAGGGCAACCTCTGGGTCTCCACCGACGGCCAGCCCGGCAAGATCGGCTACTGCGACGCCCTGCACAAGGTCACCCTTGAAGGCCGCAACCGCGGCCTCGTGGAGCAGTTCCTCGCCGTGCCGGCCGATGCCGAGACCTGCGGGCCGGTGATCCACGACCAGGACAACTCCGTGTTCGTGGCCGTGCAGCACCCCGGTGAGGGCGGCGACTGGGGGGCCCACACCTCCTACTTCCCGGACTTCGTCCCGGAGGGCCCGCTGAAGGGGGACAAGGTGGCCGTCCCGCGCCCGGCCGTCGTCCAGGTCTTCTCGACCACCGGCAACAACAGCCGCTGACCCGCGGCGCATCCAGTGACGCCATCCCCGATTCCACGCCCGGCTCCACGCCGGAGGTGGAGACGGGGGTGGCGTCACTCTGTGTTTCCAGGGCGTAGCCAGATCAGCTAGACCCGCACCGGAGTTAACCTCCCACTCAGGCTTCCTCCGTAGGATGAGGACCATGGAGCGAATCCCGGATGACCAGCCCACCCTGAATCCGGCCCTGGACGCCCTGCAGGTGGCCCGGACCGTAACCGCAGCGTTGGTCGACGGCGGCCTGCGTGAGGCCGTGATCGCCCCCGGTTCCCGTTCCGCGCCCCTGGTCTACGCCCTCGCCGAAGCCGAACGGGGCGGCCGGATCCGGCTCCACGTGCGCGTCGATGAACGCTCGGCGGCCTTCACCGCGCTGGGACTGGCCCTGGCCTCGGGGCGGCCGGTCGGCGTGGTGACCACGTCTGGGACGGCCGTGGGCAATCTGTTGCCGGCCCTCATGGAAGCCGATCACGCCGGGATCCAGCTGGTGGCGCTGACCGCTGACCGCCCGGAGGAGCTGCAGGGCACCGGCGCCAACCAGACCACCTGCCAGGACGGGATCTTCCCGTTGCACGTGCGCTTCGAGCAGACCCTGAGCGGGGACACCGTCCCGGAGGTGGATCCGGACGAGATCCCAGACTGGCTGGCCGCGGAGGCCGCCGAGGTCTCCGGGGCGGACGCCCATCCCCGCACCACCGCCCTGCGCCGGCACCGGGAGCACCTGGCCTCCGTGGTCTCCCGGGCGCTGCTTGCGGCCGGTGGCTTCGACACCGAGGACGTGGAGGGATTCGCCGGGGTGCCGGGGGTCGCCGTGCGCGAGTCCGCACCCGGCCCGATCCACCTGAACCTGCGGTTTCGGGAGCCGTTGGTCCCGGCCGAGGACGACGCCGGCCCGGAGGCGTGGGACGGCGACGTGGCCGACCAGCCCACCAGCAAGACCACCAGCAAGGCCACCAGCATGCTGCCCGGCCCCGTCCGGGTGAACCCCATGGACCTGACCGAGCAGCTGGACCTGGACGTCTCCGAGCTGCACGAGTCCCGCACCGTGGTGGTGGCCGGCCACGGCTCCGGACCCCTGCCTGCCGCCTTCGCGAACGCCCTCGGCCTGCCCCTGCTCGCCGAGCCGAGCTCGAACGCCCGCTTCGGCCACAACGCCGTGGGCGCCTACCCGTGGCTCCTCGGGTCCGCCGGCGGGCTGGGGGAGGACTCCCATCCGCTGGCCGCCCGGATCGAGCAGGTCATCCTCTTCGGCCGGCCGACCCTGACCCGGCAGATCTCCGCACTGCTGGCCCGGGCTGACCTGGCCACAGCGTTCCACCAGCCCGAGCCGGTGGCCTGGTTCGAACCCGGTGCCCGCCGCGAACGTCCGGTGGAGGATCTGGAGGAGCTGGCCGTCGTCGCCGGCCGTGGCCCCGCCGGCTGGCTGACGGACTGGCAACAGGCCGGGGTGCGGGCCCAGGCCGCCCTGGACGACGCGCTGGCCACCCGGCACGACGAGATCGGCCGGCCCGGCGCCCTGCGCACCAGTCAACTCGTGGCCAGCACCGTCCGGGGCCCCCTCGTGCTGGGCTCGTCCTCGGTGATCCGGGACGTGGACCTGTCCTGGCGTCCGCCCACGGTGCCGCAATCCATCGTCTATTCCAACCGTGGACTCGCCGGCATCGACGGCACGGTCTCCACGGCCTCCGGCGTCGCGCTGGGCACCGGCCAGCGCACCGTGCTGCTGTGCGGGGACCTGACGCTGCTGCATGATGTGGGAGGCCTGCTGATCGGGCCGGGGGAGCCAGAGCCGGACCTGGACATCGTGGTGGTCAACGACGCCGGTGGGGCGATCTTCGCCGGCCTCGAACACGGCCTGGTGGCCCAGCGCGAGCACATGGCCGAGGTGGTGGAGCGCTTCTTCGGTACCCCGCAGGATGTGGAGGTGCGCGCCCTGTGTGCCGCCTACGGGCTGGAGTGGATCCCGGTGGACAGCGAGGACGACCTGTTGTCCACCCTCGGTGGCAGCCCGGGCCCCGGCCGCCGGGTGCTCGAGCTGCGTTCGGACCGTTCCGCCCGGCCCCGCGTCCGCCGCCAGGTGGAGGCCGCGGTCCGTGCGACGTTCCGGTAAGGCCACTCCGGTCGGCTAGTCCCGCAGCCCCAGCGCCTGCAGCATGGGCCGCATCTTCGCGTGGGTTTCGGCCAGCTCGGCCTCAGGGTCCGAGGCCGCCACGATCCCGCAGCCGGCGTAGAGGCGCACCGTGTGCGCATCCTGCACCACGGCTCCGCGCAACGCGATCCCGAACTCGCCGTTCCCATTGCCGTCCAGCCACCCCACGGGGCCGGCGAAGAGGCCGCGGTCCAGTCCGTGGTCCTCGGACTCCAGCCGGTTGATGAGCGTGGTGGCGGCCTCGCGCGGGGTGCCGCACACGGCCGCCGTGGGATGCAGCGCCTCGGTGAGTGCCAGCGCGCCGGGTCCCGTGCGCCGTGCGGCCTCCGCCCCCACGAGCCGTGCCGTGACGTCAGTGGCGAGATGCCACACGTTGGGTAGCTCGAGGACGAACGGCTCGTCCGGGGCCTCGAGGGAAGTGGTGAACGGTTCCAGGCGCTCCGTCAGGGAGTCCACGGCCAGTCGATGTTCGTGGCGCTGCTTGGGGTCGTCGGTGAGCAGCTGACGGGCATAGTCGGTTCCGGCCGTTCCGACCGGTGCGCCATCCCGGTCCAGGGTCCCCGCTAGCACGCGAGCCTGAGCGATGTCCCCGTCCACCTTGACCAACATCTCCGGTGTCGAGCCGATCAGGCCGTTCACGGCGTAGGTCCAGCAGTCCCGGTACTGCACCGCCAGGGTGCGCAGCACCTGCGGGACGTCCACGGGATCGGCGGAGCGGACCACGGCGTCCCGGGCCAGGACGAGCTTCGTCAGCGTCCCCGCCTCGATCTCCCGCACCCCGCGAACGACGGCGGCCCGGTACCCGTCCTGGGAGAGCACCCCGTCGGTGAGCCTGAGACCGTCTGCCGCGGATCCCGCCCCGGTACCCTCAGGGGCGCCGGCGCGGTCCGGCCGCCGGCCGGCCGCCTCGGCGAGCAGCCCGGCCAGCCGCCGCTCGGCGTCGGCCCGGTCCGGCCGCCAGCCGGCGGCTGCCTTCTCGGCGTAACAGGGGGAGTCGAGGTCCACCTGCCAGGTCAGCCAGGACCGCCCCTGGGCCGAGCCGACGACGAACTCCGGGACCACGAGGACCGAGTCGACAGGACTGTCATCGGCGAAGGCGAACGCGGCGAAGGCGAGCGGCGATCGTCGGGGCAGGCCGTCGTCGGGAACCGTCGTCCGAGGTGTGTCCCCGGACTCGGCGGCCGTGGCGGCCATCCACCAGTGGCGGGCCGATTCGAAGCGCCCGGGTCCAGTGGTGGCGAAGCGGGCGGCGGTACCGAGGCCGACCATGCCCTCACCGAAGCGGATCCAAGCACACTCCGAGCCGGTGGACAGGAGATCGGCCAGTCCGTTCCCGCCGGGCACAGGGGCGCTATACGTGCAGGACGCCAATCGGGGTGCGGGCGCCGTGAATCCAGGGTTGTTCATGACCTGTCCAGCCTACCGTCAGTGCCCTGGGCCGGTGCGCGCCGGGGCTCTGAGAGAATGGCGGGGTGGAACGCGCAACGACATCCGTCCAGACCCAAGTCCTCATTGCCGGCGGCGGCCCGGCCGGGGCCACGGCGGCATGGCACCTGGCGAACGCGGGCATCGAGGTCACGGTGCTCGAGAAGACCGCCTACCCCCGCGAGAAGGTGTGCGGGGACGGGCTCACCCCGCAGGCGGTGCGGGAGATGAACCTCATGGGGATCCCGCACGCTGCCGAGGACGGGTGGCAGCACATCCAGGGGCTGCGGCTGGTGGCCGAGGGCCGCGCGGTGGAGGTCCCCTGGCCGGTCACGCAGACCTGGCCGGACTACGCCCTGGTGCGCACCCGCCATGACTTCGACGAGGTCCTCGCCCAGCACGCTCGGGCGGCCGGGGCCACCATCCTCGAACGCCACTCCGTCACCACGGTGCTGCGCGCCGAGGACGGCACCGTCAACGGTCTGCGCGCCGAGCTGCTGGACGGCAGCGGCCGCAAGACCGGTGAGTTCAAGGACTTCCACGCCCCGATCGTCATCGCCGCGGACGGCAACTCGACGCGCACCGCCGTCTCGGCGGGCCTGGCCAAGCGGGACGACCGTCCGATGGGCGTGGCCGTCCGCGCCTACTACTCGATCCCAGAGGGCGCCCCGCGCCACGGCGACGACTGGATGGAGTCCTGGCTGCAGCTGCCCGACGCCGAGGGCAACCTGCTGCCCGGCTACGGCTGGCTGTTCCCGCTGGGGGACGGCACCGTGAACGTAGGCCTCGGCATCCTGGACACCTCCCCGCAGTTCGGCAAGCTCGACTACCGCTCCATCCTCAAGGACTGGTCCGGTGCGCTGACCGACACCTGGGGACTGTCCGAGGAGACCCGAACCTCGAAGATCCTCGGCGCCGCCCTGCCCATGGGCTTCAACCGCACGCCGCAACACGTGCCCGGCATGCTGCTCGTCGGGGACTCGGCCGGCATGGTCTCCCCGTTCAACGGCGAGGGGATCTCCTTCGCCATGGAGGCCGCCCGGCTGGCGGCGGACCTGGCCGTCACGGCCCTGCAACGCCCGACGGCGGCCGGCCGGGAAGCCGAGCTGGCCCGCTACCCGGTGCTCACCCAGGAGACCTGGGGCGGGCACTTCGCGCTCGGCAGCCGGTTCGCCGAGCTGATCGGCCATCCCGCCGTGCTGAAGGCTGCCCTGGCGACGGGCATGAGGGTCAGGCCGCTGCTGCGCTCCGTGGTGCAGGTCATGGCCAATCTCGTGGACGAGCGGGGCACCACTCCGGTGGACCGGGTGGTTCGGCTGCTGGAGTCCGTGGTCCCCACCGCCACGACGATGGGAACAGCCTCGGAAGCCGCATCCGCCGCCGTCATGCCGTCTGACCCGGATGCGCCGACCCCGGCCAACGTTGGTTAGGCTGGCCCGGTGACTTCACCCGAGCCCGCACCCCGCGTCGACATCCCCGCAGGCGACCTCGCCGGCGTTCCCGTCGGCGGGTTGGTCCTGCCCGCCGGCTTCGAGAACCTCGCGGAACACGGCGACCTGCTCGACGTGGTCACCACCGCCCTCGAGCGGGTCGAGCTCGAGCTGTCCGAGGCCGTCACCAACGCGGACCAACTGGCGGACCACACCTCCCGGCACCTGCTGGAGGCCGGCGGCAAGCGGATCCGCCCCCTGCTGACCATCCTGTCCTCCCTGCTGGGCGAGCCCGGGGTCGGTACGGGGCAGGTCGGCGAGGTGGCTGCGGAAGTCCGCTCGGCCGCCGTCGTGATGGAGCTGACGCACCTGGCGACTCTGTACCACGATGACGTCATGGACGAGGCGCCCGTGCGCCGCGGCGCCCCGGCCGCCCACCAGGTGTGGGGCAACTCGGTGGCCATCCTGGCCGGGGACCTGATCTTCGCGCGGGCCTCCCTGCTGATGGCCTCGCTCGGCCCCGAGGCCGTGTCCATCCAGGCGCGCACCTTCGAGCGGCTGGTCATGGGCCAGCTCTGGGAGACCGTGGGCCCCGAGGAACAGGACGACCACCTGGAGCACTACCTGCGCGTGATCGGCGGCAAGACCGGTTCGCTGATCGCCTCCGCCGGACGACTGGGCGCCCACTTCGGCGGCTGCGACGAGTCCACCGTGCGGATCCTCGAGGACTACGGCGAGAAGGTCGGCATGGCCTTCCAGCTGGCCGACGACGTCATCGACCTGACCAGCACCTCCCACGCCTCCGGCAAGACCCCGGGCACCGACCTCAAGGAACGGGTGCCCACCCTGCCGGTGCTGCTGCTGCGCCAGGCCGCCCCGACCGATGCGACGGCGGACGCCGTCCTCGAACTGGTGGACGGACCCCTGGACACCGACGAGCAATTGGCCGCAGCGGTGGCCGCCGTCTCCGCCCATCCGGTGATCGCGCAGGCCTGGGACATCACCCGCGGCTGGTCCGCGGACGCCGTCGAGGCCCTGGCCCCGCTGCCGGCCTCACCGGTCAAGAGCGCCCTCGTGGCCTTCGCCGACTATGTGGTCAACCGCGACAACTGACGGAACGACTAACGGGGCAGCCCTGCACGTTTGCTAGGGCAGGCGGGTGGGGCCGGCGTCGAGCACGGCCGCCAGTTCGCGGGCCTTGGCGGCCCGCACCTCCGGGGCCACCGGGTGGCGCAGGTGCCGGTAGAGCTGGTCGTCGTGCCAGCGCGGGAACACGTGCAGGTGGTAATGCCACACGTGCTGGTTCCCGGCGGGCTCGTTGTGTTGGCGGGTGGAGATGCCATCGGGAGACCACGCCTTCTTCATGGCCAACGCCACCTGGCGGGCCATCAGCCCGATCCGCTGCAGCACCCGGTCGGGGAGATCGTACAGCGTCTCGTAATGTCCGGCGGGGGAGATCATGGCGTGGCCCTCGTGGTCGCCGAAGCCGTCCACCGCGATGAAGACGATGACGTCCTCGTCCTGGTAGACGAGGTCGGCGAGCTCGCAACGGTTCGCCGGATCCG
Organism: Citricoccus muralis; assembly: GCF_003386075.1. Taxonomy (GTDB): domain Bacteria; phylum Actinomycetota; class Actinomycetes; order Actinomycetales; family Micrococcaceae; genus Citricoccus; species Citricoccus muralis. The sequence continues at coordinate 1,987,869 of NZ_QREH01000001.1, read as the reverse complement.
AGACGTCACCGGCCACCAGACCGCAGAACGGGCACACATAGCCCTCGGGGGCGTGGGAATCGATCATTCGTTCTCGGGGTTCTCGGGGTCCTCGAAGGTCCACTGCAGCAGGTCCATCGCGAACTCGCTGAACGTCCCGCCCTCACAGGTCCACACGCCGTGTTCGGCGTCCGCGCCGGTGGAACGGCGCCAGACCAGAGGGTCCGGAAGCTCGGCGTCCGCCACAGGCAGACCCCAGACGGTGCTCTCCCCGGAGTCCTCGAGGAACATCAGGAAGCCGTCCCGGATCTCCAGCTCATCGGCATCGAAGAAGAAGTGATCCGTCTCCAGCAGGTCCGGGCAGTTGCCCAGGGCACGGTGGAACTCGTAGAGGGAGAGCGGGATCGGCACGCCGTCGGATTCACCACCGGCTTCCCGGGCGGCCTCGGCAGCGGGCGAGGCCGCCAGCAGGGCCTCCAGTTCCCCGGCGCCGAGCCCGTCCTCTTCCGCCCAAGGCGTTTCCAGGTGGGTGGGGACGAGCTTCTGAAAAGTCGAGAGGAAGACGGCGGGAGCGGAGGAGTCTGCGGGCATGCACCCAGTCTAGGGTCCCGCCCTACGAGCCGCGGCGCAGCCGGGGATTCCGCCGGGCCGCCCACAGCGAGTCCACCATGAGCACCACCAGGGCACACCAGATGAGGATGAAGCCGACCCACCGGCCGGTGCTCATGGCTTCCTGGAACAGCAGTAGGCCGATGAGGAACTGGATCAGCGGGTTGATGTACTGCAGCAGCCCGAGCAGGGACAGCGACAACCGGCTGGCACCCGCCCCGAAGAGGATCAGCGGGACGGCCGTCACCACACCGGACAGGGCCAGGATCCAGAAGTGACCGGCCCCGTGGGAGAACATGGTCATCTGGTCCGAGGCCGCCAACCACCACATCCCGGCCAGGCTCACCGGCATCAGCAGGATCGTCTCGGCCCCCAGGGAGGCGACCGGGCTGACCGCGGTGGACAGCCGGCTCTTGACCACGCCGTAGCCACCGAAGGTGAGGGCCAACAGGATCGCCAGCCACGGGAATGCCCCGTGCCCGATCACCATGACCAGCACGGCCGTGACGGACAGGCCGACGGCCACCCACTGGGCCCGCCGGAGCCGCTCCCCGAACAGGACCACCCCGGCCAGCACGGAGACCAGCGGGTTGATGAAGTACCCCAGGGCCGCCTCGAGGGTCTGGCCGGAGAGCACGGCGTAGGTGTAGATCGCCCAGTTGCCGGTGATGAGCACGGAGGCCAGGGCGGTGCCGCCCAAGCGCCGTCGGCTGCCCAGCTGCCGGCCGACGTCGCGCCATCGCCGCAGGGCGAAGAGCAGCACGGCGCAGGTGACGAGCGTGAAGGCGATCCGGGCGAAGACCACCTCGAGAGCGGAGGCCGGCGCCGTGGCCGCCATGTAGAGCGGCAGCCCGCCCCAGAACGTGTATGCGCCGGCACCGTAGGCGAGGCCGGCCGGCGTGACGGGGCGCGGGGCGCGGCCGGCGGCGGGAGCGGAGGCGGTCACTCCGGCAGGTCGCCGAAGAACGTCTGCACCGTCATCACCGGTTTGCCCGTCATCAGTAGTTGACCGCGGCCGGGGGGCATCTTGCGGGCCTTGATCCCGTTGATGAGGTTGCCCTCGCGGCGGTCGCCGGACATGATCAGCGCCGAGGTCCCGTTGTCCCGCAGGGTCGAGAAGAACGTCTCATACATGCCGCGGGAGGCGCCCCGCACACGGCGGGTCAGCACGAAGTTGATCCGCAGTTCCGCGGCCATCGGGATGAAGGGTACGAAGGCGCCGAGTGGGGACTGCCCGCCGCCCACCGTCAGCACGTCGTAGTCGTCGATCAGGGCCACGATCCGCGTCTGGCGCTGGACCGTGGTCTGGTCCTCGTCCGGGTCCTGGCGCTTGCGCAGCTCATTGATCACGGCGCCCGCCAGATTCTTGGCGACCTCGGCGTTCGTGGCGTAGCCGCCCAGGTAGTCGTCGGGCACGAGGTCCCCGAGCCCGCGGCGGGGATCGATGACCACGAACATCAACTCGTTGTCCCGGTGGTTCGCGGTGAAGCGGTTGACCACCTGACGCAGGACGTTGGACTTGCCAGATTCCTCGTCCCCCATGACGATCAGGTTCCGGTCCTGGCGTTCCAGGTCGAGGTACTCCACGCCGAGGTCCAGCTCGCGCAGGCCCAGCGGGAACAGGCCCTTCTGCTCCGGGGACGTCACCGCGGTGGCCTCCACCACCGAGGGCAGGACGCGGACCTTCATGGCGGCGCCGGTGGAGAAGCGGCCCACCTGCTCCACGAGGTCCTTCAGCCCGTCCGTGGCGGACTCCCGCTCGGCCTGGCCGTCGATCCGCGGCAGGGCCAGGTGCCCCTGGAGCTTGAGTGGCATCAGGCCGCGGCCGGGGGCCTCCGGGTTCACGTTGGCGGCCAGCTTGCGGTCGATCTGGGAGTCGCCGGCCTCGGACAGCGCCAACTCGATGCGATGCGTGAAGTAGGACTGATGGGTGGCCCGGATCTCGTTGTTGCGGTTCACCGCAGAGATGATGTGGATGCCGTAGCCCCCGCCGCGGGTCATGACCTGGACCACCTTGGGCAGCAGGTCCTCGAACTCCTCCTGGAACTGGCCGTGGCCGTCCACCACCAGGAAGATGTCCGCGCTGGGCAGTTCGGGCAGCTTTCCCTCGGCATGCATCCGCCGCATGGTCGGCAGGGAGTCGATGGCGTGTTTCTCGAAGACCCGTTCGCGGTGCGAGAGCATCCCGAGGATCTCGTCCACGGTGCGTGAGACGACCTCTCCGTTGGTGCGGACAGCCACCCCGCCCACATGCGGCAGGCCCTGCAGCGGCAGCAGGCCGGAGCCCAGCAGGTCGACGCAGTAGATGCCGACCTGCTGTGGCGAATGGGTCAGGGCCAGGGACGTCACGATGGTCCGCAGGGCGGTGGACTTGCCGGACTGGGGACCACCGTGGACGATCATGTTGCCCGAGCCGGAGGTGAAGTCGATCTCCCAGAGCCCCTGCCACTGGCGGGCCGGATCGTCCAACAGGCCGATGGGCACCGTGAGGTTTCCACCGGCAGGCAGGCGCAGGCCCAGTTCCGTGTTCTTCGGCTCGCCGACCACCTGGTCCAGGGTGGTCTCCACGGGCAGCGGGGGCAGCCAGATCGGCTGCACGGACGGCGGGTAGGTCCGTAGCGTGTCCATCATGGTGGACATCACGGTGGGACCGGTGGAGCGGCGTGCCGGGGAGTCCTTCTTCGGGGCCGGGGCTGCCGGATCGCCCGGTGCGCCGCCGGCCTGCTGCTCCGCGAGGACCAGAGCGTAGTCCGTGGCCTCCAGCACCGGCGGGATCTCGTCCCCCAGGTCCTCCTGCTCTTCCTCTTCGAAGACCTCGTCCGCCAGCGGGCCGGAGACGTAGCCGGACTTGAAACGGGAGTACACGGTGGTGTCCACCTTGAGGTAACCGTAGCCGGGCAGTGGCGGCAGGTGGAAGGCATCGGGGGTGTCCAGCACGGTGCGGGACTCGGACTCGGACAGCGTGCGCAGGCCGATGCGGTAGGACAGGTAGGTCTCGAGGCCGCGCAGCTTGCCGGACTCCACCCGCTGGGAGCTCAGCAGCAGGTGTACGCCGATCGAGCGGCCGATGCGTCCGATGGACAGGAACAGGTCGATGAAGTCCGGGCGGGCGGTGAGCAACTCGCCGAACTCGTCGATGATGATGACCAGGTGCGGCAGCGGGGGCAGCGGTTCGCCGCCCGGAGTTCCCTGCTTGCCCTGCCCCTGGGACAGTTGTTCGTCCCGGTGGATCTGGTAGTCGGTGATGTTGGCGATGTTGCCGGCGGCCTTCAGGACCTCCTGCCGACGCAGGATCTCGCCGTTGAGCGAGGCGTACACGCGTTCGACCAGGGTCAGGTCGTCGGAGAGGTTCGTGATGATGCCAGTGACGTGCGGTGCGCCCTCGAAGGGGGCAAAGGTCGCGCCGCCCTTGAAGTCGACCAGCACCATCGCCAGCGAGTCCGGTGAGTGGGTGGCCAGCAGGCCGAAGACCAGGGACCGGAGCATCTCCGACTTCCCGGAGCCAGTGGCTCCCACGCAGAGACCGTGCGGTCCCATGCCGAGCTGGGCGGCCTCCTTGAGGTCCAGCAGCACCGGCTTGCCCTTGTCATCCGGTCCCAGCGGCACCCGCAGGAAGTCGGCCTGGGAGCGGGGTCGCCAATTGCGCTCGACGTCGGCCCGGTCCAGCACCGGGGACAGGTGCAGCATCTCCAGGAAAGAGGAGGAGGACGCCGCCTCGGCACCGGTGTGCTCCAGGGAGTCCAGGGCCAATCGCAACGGTGCCAGCTCGGACACGAGTCCCTCGGCGGTGCTGGCGTCCATGGGGTCCAGTTCGCCCTCGGTCCGGACCGGGTTCCCCTGGTCCTTGGTGCGGTCCTCGAGCAGGAAGTGGGGACGGGTAGCCGCCTCCTCCGCCTCTGCGGTCCCTGCGGCGTTGGTGGAGTATGTGGCCCCGGGCCGGCTGAGGCGCCGGCCGGAGGACCGGCCCGCGCCGCGGTCCGTCAGGGTGATCCGGTAATTCACCTCGGAGGGTTCGTGAAGCCGGTCCGCGCACAGGTGGAGGGCGGTGATGGCGCGCGCCGGCAGGCCGAAGTGGGAGTCCCCGAAGGCGAGGTCACCGGCGGTCTGCCCATAGCGGTCCACGATCACGATCAGACGGGGCAGCAGGGACGGACCCTTGGTCATCTCGTCCCCGTACTTGTTGTGCTCGCCGGCCACCTTGGACCGGTACTGCAGGTCCTCCTCCAGGAGTTCCAGCAGCGAGTCGTGGCCCGGGGCGATCAGCTTGACCGGTCCGGTGAAGTGCCGGTGTGAGTTGTCGTCCAAGTGAGGGAGCAGCTCCAGCCAGTCCCAGTCGGCGCGGTTGGCCTCGGGCGTGATCAGGGCGATGCGTACGTCCTCGGGGGACTGCAGTGCTGCGGCACCGGCCACCAGCGAGCGTACGAGTTGCAGCTCCAGGTCGCGGGGGCCGACGAGGGACACGTTGCCCGCGGAGTCCAGGGGCAGGTTCACCGGCATGTCGGGGGCGGTCTCGAAGCGGTCCTTGAGGCTCTCCGCCTCACGGAGCAGGAACTCGTCCTGCAGCGAGGTGGCGGTCTCGATCAGGGAGATGTCGATGTCCCGGGTGGGGCGCCGGCCAGAGCCGATGCGGATGCGCAGGAAGTCCTCGTGGTAACGGCGCCGCTCCCACACCCGCGCCGGGTCCCGGACGATGTCGAACAGGGCGGTGGCGGGCGGGGAGGAGGCCCGGGCCGCCAGCTGCGCCTGCTGCTCGTCATCCCGCAGCCTCACCCGGGTCCGCTCGAGATAGCGGGCGTAGGTGTCCCGCATGCTCTTGCGCTGGCGCCCGGCCTTGCCGCGCTGCGAGAACATCATGACGACGCCCACGATCAGGGACAGCGCCATGGCGATGGCCCCGACGGCCGCGAAGGGGCTCTGCCGGAAGGTCATCATGACCATCATGGAGCCACCGGCGGCGACCATCGGCAGCAGGCGGAGAAAACCGCCGGCCCCCTCGCCGTCCGACTGGGACGGGTCGATGGGCTGGGGACCCTCGATGCGGAAGGGCTGGTAGAGCCGGGCGGGCGCCGAGGTGCGGGCGGGACGGTGGATGACCTTCTGCGTCACCAGGCGACCCCCTGCCGGGCACGCGTGGAGCCTCCCGTGGACAGGCCTGCGGCGGTGCCCGTGATGCCCGTGGCGTTCGCGGCGGACAGGACCTGGGCAGCGAGCTCTGCGGCCGCCAGCCGGTTCTCCGGCAACAACAGCGGCAGGCTGATCCCCACCCCTCCGGCGACGTGGCGATCGTGCCGCAAGGCAACGGCGCCCACCCCGATCCGGGTCAGGGCGGCGGCCTGGGCGAGCGGGTCCAGGACCCCGTCCCGGTCCGTGCCGACGACGGCGGCCACCACGGGGATGGCCGAGAGGAAGGGGTCGGTGAGCCAGTGGCGCAGGTAGCCGGCGGCCTCGTCCACGCCGGCCGCCGTGGCGGGCACCGCGAAGATGGCCGCATGGGCGCGAGTCAGCATCGCGGCCGTGTCCGGGTTCTCGGTGCCGGTCGGGCAGTCGATGACGGTGACCGGGAAGTAGCGGGACAGGCCGGACAGCAACGTGGTCGCGGCGCTCTGCCCCAGAGGGCCACCGGCCACCCGCGGGCCGGTGTAGTAGAGGTCGTTCACACCGAGGGACATCAGCGAGGTGACGGCGTCGAAGGTGGTCGAGTCCATGGCGGCCAGTTCGGCGGCCAACCGGTCCGCGCCATGCGACGGGCGGTGACCGAGCCGCAGGCCGAGGGAGCCGAGTGCCGGGTCCAGGTCCAGTGCGGACACCGGCTCGGGACGCAGGGCGGCGAAGGTCGAGGCGGTCAGGGCCGCCACCGTGGTCTTGCCGGCGCCGCCGCGCAGCGACACCACAGCGATGCGCCGGCCGGTGGTGACGGGGGACTGGACCACCTTGGCCGAGGCGGCCAGCCGGTCGCCGGTCCGGTCATGGCCCCACAAGCCGCCCAGCGCGCGCCAGCCACGGGCCCACAGGGACAGCGCCGGGCGGCGCGAGTAGTCGCGCTGGACCCGGGACGCCACAGACTCGAAGCCGGTGCCCGGATCGTCCTGGGCCCGGGCCAGGCCTTGGCGCAGGTCGGAACGGCTGGACCACAGCGGATCTCCGCCGTCCGTGGGGCCCGCACCGGGTCGCGGCCGGGTCGGGGCGGGGCCGGCGTCGTGCCAGGGATCCAGGGGAGCGGACATCAGAAGGTCTCCAACAGGGTGGCGTAGATCCCGTAGTAGCCGATCAGCAACGGGATGGGGGCGAGCAGGGCGATGGCCTCGAGGGTGTCCCCGGCCTTGCGCATCCGGGCCTGAGAGTGGTCAGGCAGGTCAACGGACAGCCCGGCGCCGATCACGAGGGCCAGCACCAGCAACAGGGCCAGGAACACGCCCTGATAGTCGGGCTGGAATCCGATGGCCAGGCGGACCAGGGAAAGGACACCGAGGCCGGTAGCCAGGTACAGGGGGATGCGCTGGGCGGCCAGGGGGAAGGAACGGGTGCGCAGCCCGAGGGCCAGGACCAGGCTGGCGAGGAGGGGCAGGGAGAAGGGATAGGCCAGGGTGTCGCCGCCGACCAGCCACAGGGACAGCGCGGCCGAGGCAGCACAGATGACGGCGCTGGCGATGAGGCCGCCGTGGGCGGATTCGATGGCCCGGTCCACGTCCCGCCGCAGCACCGTGGAGCCATTGGCGTGTCGATCGTCCATGCCGGCCAGGCCTGAGACGCCGAGGGCGATCTTGGGCAGCATGCCCAGCACCAGCAGGGTGGCGATGCCGGGGATGGCGGCCGCACCGACCACCGGATCGGCGGTGCGGTCCCCGATGGCCCAATCGGCCAGCGGCGGCGAGACGGCCCAGACCGCCACGAGCACGCCGGTCACCGCGGCCGCGATGAACATGGACAGCGGCCGGTTGACGATGAATCCGAGGACCCCCAGCACGACGGCGGCCAGGACACCGACGGCGATGTACCCCCACGGAGCGGGGAGCCCCAGTCCGGTCAGGCCGGAGAGGGCGAACAGGGTGCCGGCCCCGGCGAGAGTGGCGGCGACGGCCTGCTGGCGGCCCGGCGAGGAGACCACGGCGGCGCCGATGAGTGCCACCGCGGCCAGGGCGAGGTTGATCCAGTCCTGGAGTTCCGGGGTGTAGGTCTCCAACAGGGACGTGATCGCGAACCACGCGCCGAGGGCGGCGAGCAGCCCGCAGCTGATGTACTTGTAGACCGGCGACCACCGACCGGGCACGGCCTCCGTGGCGTCCGAGACGGAATCGTTGAGATCGTAGACGATGGGCGCGGGCGGGGCCTCGGTGCGGGAGACGAGGCGGAGGCGCTCGCCGTCCAGGACCTCGGACTCGCTGAGGGTCTGACTCGGGGGAATCTCGTCACCGTCCGGCCGGACCAGCAGCTTGGTGCCCAGGGAGTCCTCCGGCTGATCGTTCAGCACGTCCAGGATCTGGGGCAGGAGGGTTCCGAGCGGAGTGTCCGAGGGCAGCAGGAGGTCCGCATTGCGCCGCTGGCCCACCAGGGTGACTCGCGTATAGGGGGTGGGCACGTCAGGACCTCCAAGGGGTCGGCGGCAGGGTGGCGGGGGCGATGGGTGTGGCCGGCGCAGCGAGTGTGGCGGGCGCCGCGGGGGGAGCGATGTCCGCGAGCACCGCGGTGTCGGACGGGGACACCACGGCAGGCGCGGGCACCGGGCGGCCCTCCGCACCCTGCGGCGGTGGATGTATCTGCTCGTTGCGCTGCTGTTGTTGCTGGTCCCGCTCCTCGCGTTCGGCCAGCCAGTTTCCGATGATGTTCACGATGAAGGAGATCCCCACGCAGAAGGCACAGGCCAGGGCGGCGAGGATCAGGCCGTAGACGAAGAAGTTGGTCCGGTCCTTCCACCGCCGCTCGGTGGGGTTCAGTCCGAACAGGAACGAGGCGCTCAGCCGCTCGCGCCGTACCTCGACCGACTCGATGAGCTGCGAGTCGAAATCCATGGCCACAGCCGGTGCCCCCTCCCCCCGGTCTGCACCGGGCTCGTCCTGGCCCGGCACACCCCCGGCGCCGTGACCTCCCTCATCATTCCAGCATTCCTTCAAGGGCGGAAACGGGACCGGCGGTCCGTGCATGGGGAGTTCTACCCATCGGATCCGGTTGACCGGACCTCACCGGGACAGAAAGATGGAGTCATCGGGCCAGCGGGTTGCGGAACGCAGCGGACGTCAGGCACGCAGACAGCGGACCACCGGTCCGAAGCAGAACCATCTAGGGGATAGACATGGCTACAGGTAGCGAACGGCTTGAACTGCAGGAAGGCGTCGATGCCTTCGACAAGGCGGCCAAGGACTCCGGCGATTCGGGCGAGCTCCTGATCGTGGAGCTGCAGAACCTCGAGGACGCCACCGTGTCCCTGGAGAGCAGCTTCCAGGGTGCCGGCGCCCAGGCATTCCGCAGCTTCATCAACCGGGTGAACGAGTGCCAGGGACAAGTGATCGAGGCGCTGTCCCTGATCAACGTGGGCCAGGGCGAGCTCTACAAGGCCTACAACATCCAGGAGCAGACCGAGCTGGACGACGCCCGGGCCAAGGAACAGGGCGCCGAACTGTCCTGGTGACGCCTCAGCGTCATCGTCGCAGTACCCATCGACACACTCCGCACTTCTCCGGGACACCCGGAACCCGAAAGGACTAGACCATGGTTATCAAGTACGACGCCGGCGAAGCCCAGGCCTACGAATACCAGGTGGGACAGATCGCCGACCGCATCGAGGGCATCATCGGTGACCGCGAGACGCAGAAGGCCTACATGGATGAGAACTTCAATTCCAGTTCCAACTCCGAGGACTACCAGGCGGTGGAGCAGAAGTGGCTTGATGCCTGCGAGCAGGTCAAGTTGCTCGTCAAGGACGCCCGCGCCCTGATGGAGATGAACGACATCACCGCCGCTGACGCGGCCAAGGCCGCCGGTGCCGCCATCGGCGGGGCCATGTACGGGGGCTGACCACAGCACCGTCACAGCCACTTCGTCTCAGCCACGTTACGGCCATGCCGCCGCAGGCGGCACGCGCGGGACCGGTCCAAGGGGACCGGTCCCTAGACGTTAAACGCGTGGTGTCCTCCTGGAAACGCATGTCCCGCGTAGACCCTCCGCGACGTGCAATGCATCACGGTGGTCGTGTGTATTTCGGTGGTCCCGGTAGAATGGGCCGGCGGTGGACCTTGACGGCCGCCGCCCGTGCCATCGCGATTGCCCTCTCGATGCCACATCGACTTCCGGACCCTGCTGATTGGACAACCCTGTGACCGCTGCCGCTGCCCGCCCCCTGCGCCTCGCCATCATCGGTGCCGGTCCGGCCGGCGTGTATACGGCGGACCTGTTGACCAAGGCCGAGCGGGACTTCGAGGTCAGCATCGACCTCTTCGACCGCTATCCGGCCCCGTACGGGCTGATCCGCTACGGGGTGGCCCCGGACCACCCGCGGATCAAGGGGATCGTCAAGGCCCTGCACAAGGTCATGGACCGCGGGGACATCCGCTTCCTCGGCGGCGTGGACTTCGGCACGGATCTCACCCTGGAAGACCTGCGCGAGCACTATGACGCCATCGTTTTCTCCACCGGTGCTGTCCGGGACGCAGACCTGTCCGTCCCCGGCGTGGACCTCGAGGGCTCCTTCGGTGGCGCCGACTTCGTATCCTGGTATGACGGCCATCCGGACCTGCCGCGCCAGTGGCCGTTGACCGCGAAGGAGGTCGCGGTGATCGGCAACGGCAACGTGGCCCTGGATGTGGCCCGCATGCTCTCCAAGCATGCCGACGACCTGCTGGTCACGGAGATCCCGGAGAACGTCTACAAGGGGCTCAAGGCCTCTCCGGTCACGGACGTGCACGTCTTCGGCCGCCGCGGCCCCGCCCAGGTGAAGTTCACCCCGCTGGAGCTGCGTGAGCTGGCGCACTCCAAGGACGTGGACATCGTGCTGTACCCGGAGGACTTCGAGTTCGATGAGGCCTCGGAGCAGTTGGCGGCCTCGAACAACCAGGTCAAGACCATGGTCGGCACCCTGACCAACTGGCTCGTCGAGGACCAGGACTCCGGCGCCTCGCGCCGCCTGCACCTGCACTTCCTGCAGCAGCCGGTGGAGATCCTCTCCGGCGAGGGGGACGAGGCCGGCCAGGTCGCCGGTCTGCGGATGGAACGCATGGAGCTGGACGGCACCGGCAACGTCAAGGGCACGGGCGAGTACATCGACTACCCGGTCCAGGCCGTGTACAGGGCCATCGGCTACCACGGTTCCCCCGTGCCCGGGCTCGGGTATGACGAACGCAAGGGTGTCATCCCCAACGACGCCGGCCGCATCCTGGACGCGAACGGCACCCCGGTGCCCGGCCTGTATGCCTCCGGCTGGATCAAGCGCGGCCCGGTGGGCCTGATCGGCCACACCAAGGGCGACGCCCTGGAGACCATCGGCTGCATGCTCGAGGACCAGCCAGACCTGTGGTCCGCGGCGAACCCGGAGGAGCAGGCGGTCATCGACCTGCTGGAATCGCGCGGCATCGAATACACCACCTGGGAGGGCTGGCTGAAGCTGGACGAGCACGAGCTCGGCCTCGGTGCCGCCGCCACCGGCTCCGGAACCGTGCAGCGTGAGCGCGTCAAGGTGGTTCCCCGTGAGGACATGACCCGCATCAGCCGCGGCTGATGGCGCGGCTGCTCGCAGACCTCACCCCTCTGCGGGTCAGCCCCGCCTACCGGCGGCTCTGGATCGGGAACTCGCTCTCGGCGGTCGGCACGCAACTGACTCTCGTCGCGGTCAGCCTCGAGGTCTTCCACCTCACCGGCTCGTCGCTGGCCGTCGGGATGCTGGGCGCGTTCGCCCTCGTGCCACTGGTGGTGGCCGGGCTCTATGGCGGGGCGGTGGCCGACCACGTGGACCGGCGCAAGCTCGCCCTGGCCTCCTCCTCCGTGCTGTGGCTGACCGCCGTCCTGATCGCGGCCCAGGCCTGGCTGGGGCTGGAGAGCGTGTGGGTGCTGTACGTGTTGGTGGCCGTCCATTCCGGGGCCTCCGGCATCAACCAGCCCACCCGCGGGGCCATCATCCCCGCCCTCGTGGGCCTCAAACTGCTGCCGGCCGCGAACGCCCTGAACATGATGACGTTCTCCGTGGCCATGATGGTCGGGCCGCTGTTCGCCGGCGTCCTGGTGGCCCAGGTGGGCTACGCCTGGACGTACTCCGTGGATGTGGTGACCTTTCTGGCCGCCCTCTATGCGGTCTGGCGCTTGCCCTCCCTGCCACCGCAGCGGCAGGACGGTGCTGACTCTGCTACATCTGCCGGGACCCGGCGCCGCGTCGGCTGGGGCTCCGTGGTGGAGGGGTTCCGCTTCCTGGGATCCCGCCCCAACCTGCGGATGACCTTCATCGCGGACATCGTCGCGATGGCCACCGCCTTCCCGCGGGCACTGCTGCCCGCGATCGGAGCGGTGGTGCTGGGCGGCGGCGAGGCCGCCGTCGGGATCCTGCTGGCGGCCATGGCCCTCGGTTCCTTCCTCACGGGGCTGTTCTCCGGGCCGCTGACCCGCATCGTCCGGCACGGGGCGGCGGTGTACTGGGCCATCGTCGCCTGGGGACTGTCCGTGGCCGGATTCGGCGTGGTCGTCTACCTGGCCGCCCGGGCCGGGGCCGCCGGCGGCGAGCCCCAGCACTACCTGTGGGCGGCCGCGGCCTGCCTGGCGCTGGCGGGCTGCGCCGACTCCGTCTCCTCGGTCTTCCGCAACACCATCCTGCAGTCGGCCACCCCGGACCATCTGCGGGGACGACTGCAGGGCGTGTTCATCGTGGTGGTGGCCGGTGGACCGCGGGTGGGGGAGATGCTGACCGGGGGTGCTGCCGAACTGCTGGCCGAACCGGTGACGCTCATGGTCGGCGGCGTGCTGTGCGTCATCGGGGTCAGCGCCCTGATGCGCTGGCAGCCCGGCTTCCTGAAGTACGACTCCCGCCATCCTGTTCCCTGAGTACTTGCCTCCCTGAGTACTTGGCCTCCCTGTGCACCTGCCGTCCGGAATGTCCGGCCGGTGACGTACGTTGTACTCACAGACGTCCCCTTGACCGTCCCTGAGTTTCCTGCGCCCCTGAAAGGACCGCCACCGGATGCACCGGCATTACAACGGACTGAAGACCACCCTGCTGATCGCCGGACTGTTCGCCGTGCTGCTGGCCATCGGCGGTGTCATCGCTGCCGGCACGGGAAGCTCCACGTGGATCTGGATCTTTGCACTCATCGGACTGGCGTCCACGGCCTACAGCTACTGGAACAGTGACAAGATCGCGATCCGTTCCATGCGCGCCTATCCCGTCACCGAGCAGGAGCAGCCGGAGATGTACCGGATCGTCCGCGAGCTCTCCGAGGCGGCCCAGCAGCCGATGCCGCGGCTCTATGTGGCGCCCACAACCTCACCCAACGCGTTCGCCACGGGCCGCAATCCGCAGAATGCCGCCGTGTGCTGTACCGAGGGGATCCTGCAGATGCTCAATGCGCGCGAGCTGCGCGGGGTACTGGGACATGAGCTGATGCACGTCTACAACCGGGACATCCTGACGTCCTCCGTGGCCGCCGCCGTGGCTGGGGTCATCACCTCGGTGGCCCAGTTCATGCTGTTTTTCGGGGCCGGCCGGGACAACCGCGGCGCGAACCCCCTGGCGATGATCGCGCTGGCCCTCCTGGCCCCGCTCGCAGCCTCGCTCATCCAGATGTCCATCTCCCGGACCCGGGAGTATGACGCGGACGAGGATGGTGCCCGGCTCACCGGAGATCCGCTCGCCCTGGCCTCGGCCCTCTACAAACTGCAGAACGGCATCCAGGCCGCGCCGCTGCCGTCCGAGCAGCGGCTGCAGAACACCGCACACTTGATGATCGCCAACCCGTTCCGGAACGTGAAGAAGATGTTCTCCACGCACCCACCCATGAACGAGCGGGTCAAGCGCCTCGAGGGCATGGCCCGGGAGCTGGGCCAGGCCTGACGCGGCGGCCCAGCTGACGCGGTGGCTCAGCTGACCCGCCGGGCCACCGGCCAGCGTCAGGACGTGGGCAGCAGCCCGCCGGCGCGCTCCCAGGCGCGAGTCAGGTGGTCCTTGACCGGAGCGGACAGCACCTCATCGGCCGTCTTCTCGGCCTGACGGATCGAACCGCCGGCCGCCTGCCGCGCCTCCTCGGCGATGGCCCGCTGCTGGCGGTGCCAGTCGCGGTCCTCGAAGCGCGGCTCGGGGGCGATCGCGGCCAGTTGCGCCGCGATCCGGTTCTGGTTTCGCTCCACCGCCCGCAACCGCTCTGGTTCCAGGACCTGGTCGATGAAGCCTCCGTGCACCACGAGGCCGATGCCTCCGTCGAGGCCGTGGCGGAGGGCCACGGCCAGGACCGTCTCTGCGGGGATGCCCGCGGGACCGGGGTCCTGCGACACCCAGGCCTGCTGGGACAGTGGCCGGCCACGGCGGGCGTCCACGAGCACATCGCCGAGGGTTGCCTGCAGCGTGCTGACGAAGCCGTCGGGGGTGATCAGGTAGAGCATGGTGTCCTCGGTCGGTCGAACGGGCTTCTCAGCGGAAGTTGATGAACTGCAGGTCGGCGTCCTCGAAGTCCTTGAGCATGGCGATGGTCGCCTGCAGGTCGTCGCGGGACTTGGAGGAGACGCGGAGCTCGTCGCCCTGGATGGTGGCCTTGATCGATTTCGGGCCCTCATCGCGGATCAGCTTGGTGATCTTCTTGGCGGTGGGCTGATCGATGCCCTCCTTGATGGTCGCCTCCATGCGGTACTCCTTGCCCGAGGCGTAGGGCTCGCCGGCCTCGAGGGACTTCAGGGAGATGCCGCGCTTGACCAGCTTGGACTGGAAGACGTCCAGGACGGCCTTGACGCGCTCCTCGGAGGCGGCCTTCATCAGGATGGACTCGCCGCTGAAATCGACCTCCGCGCCCACGCCCTTGAAGTCATAGCGCTGGGCTATCTCCTTCTGGGCCTGGTTCAGGGCGTTGCTGATCTCCTGCTTGTCGACCTTGCTGACCACATCAAACGTCGAATCGCTGGCCATGGCTCCTCTTCACTGTTGTGTCCGCCGCGATGAGAGGGCGGTGGACTCGGGTGGGACATTCCTCGCGGACAGCCTACCGGTGGGCTCCGGTGCGGTGGCATACCGGACCGATGCCCGGGCGTGAGTGGGGAGAAGGCAGGGCAGAAGACCGGGGGAAGTCACCGATTCGAAATCCTGGCCCGGCTCCGGTAAAGTGAGGTGTCGCCGACCGAACGGAATGGTTCAGACCAGATCCGCGCGGGAGGGGCCCCGGCAGATTACCCGAGCGGCCAAAGGGGGCTGACTGTAAATCAGCTGGCATTGCCTTCACTGGTTCGAATCCAGTATCTGCCACACCGCGGAAAACCGCGGGAGTCACCAGACTCCCGCGGTTTTTTCGTTTCCGAATGCTCTGCCCTTTCCCGGATGGGCTCTCAGAAGGTCAGCACCAGGCGTCCACGGACGCCGCCGGCCTCCAGCCGTCGGTGGGCCTCCGGGGCCTGTTCCTTCGGCAGGGACGCGGCCACCCGCAGGTTCACCAGGCCGTTCTCCGCCTGTTGCCTGAGCGTGTCCAGCTTCTGCTGTTCCCGGGCGTAGTCCGCGACCAGGATCGGCTGGAACCTGACACCGCGTTCGCCCGGCTCGTCGTAGCCGCGGATGGTGATCACGGTGCCGCCGTCCCGGACGGCGGGGGCAACTGCGGCGTGCAGCATCGCTCCGTCGATGGCGCCGTCCACGCCGTCGGGGAACCGCTCACGGACTCGGTCGGCGAATCCTTCGCCGCGGGGAAGCACGACGTCGGCCCCGAGGCCGGCGACCAGCTCCTGGTCCTTCGCGGCGGCATCGGCGACGACGGTCAGCCCGTCAGCCTTCGCCAACTGGACCGCGTATCCGCCCAGCGCGCCCGCCGCCCCGGTGACGGCGATGACGCTGCCGGACGGCAGGCCGAGGGTGTCCAAGGCCAACCGTGCGGTGAGCCCATTCATGGGCAGGGTGCTGGCCTCCAGGTGGGTGGTGTCTCGTGGTGCGGCGGCCACGGACTCGGCAGGCACGACCACCTGTTCCGCGTAGGCACCGTGGGTGCCGCGCGGCACGACGATCGCCATGACTGCGTCACCCACGCGGAGCGGGGTTTCGGTGCCGGGTCCGATCTCCTCCAGTATCCCGGCGACGTCCATTCCGGGGACCAGCGGTCGAGGCTGCCGGGACAGGTTCCGTTGTCCGGATCGGAGCAGGGTGTCCGTCGGATTGACGGCGGCCGCATGGACGCGGATCCGTACCTCTCCCTCCGCAACGGCAGGTTGGGGCAGGTCGATGACCTGCAGGGCGTCCGGTGTTCCTGGTTCATGGATTCCAATAGCTCGCATAACCCGCGCAACCGGCCAACCCTGAGGATTATTCCGTTTCCGTGTGACTCACGCCGCCAAAGGCAGGTGCATCAGGTCCCAGATGGTGCACTAGGCGTGATCCGGGGCGCCCATGACCGACTCGTCATAGGCCCAGGCCCAGGCCCAGGCCGGGGCGCCGTTCGAATCGGGAGGGGCAACCGGCTGGGTGGCTCGGCGCCCGGAAGGATCATTGACGGAACCGACCATTGTCTTTGACAACTGGATGTTCATAGGATGTGTCCACCACTCCCACTGTGGCCTACATCACAACTCGTCGAGGTGTTGGCCAGCGGGTGATATCACCTTCGTGAAAGGACATCACCATGGAACGCCCCGATAGTCGTGCCTCGGAACGACCCGCCCCAGACCGACCAGCCCCGAACCGACTTTCCTCCGATCACCGGCTGAGCCGGCGGGGGAGGTGCTGAGATGAGCAGCGTTGCCCTCCGCCGTGCCGTCGTCGCCGGTGCCGCCACCGTCGGGCTCCTCCTGAGTTCGTCTGGCGCGGCCCTGGCCAGCACGTCCGCCCCCGCCGCCTCCGCCGCCTCCGCCCTCTCCGCCACGCCTGCTGCAACCGTGGGCAGTGGCCCGTCCACAGACGCCCCGGACTGTGCGGCGCTGGCCGGATTCGAATTCGAGTCCACCACCATCATCGGCGCCGAGGTGGTACCCGCCGGCACCCTCAGCAACCGGGGTGAGGACATCGGCGAGCACTGCCTCGTCACAGGTCAGATGAATGAGCGGACCAGTCCCGTTGACGGCGAGGAGTATGCCATCGGCTTCGAGATGCGTCTGCCGAAGGACTGGAGCGGCCAGTACCTCTACCAGGCCAACGGGGGAATGGACGGCTCTGTCAGCACCGCGGTGGGCCAGGTAGGCGGCGGTGAGAGTGGACTCCAGATGGGCATGGCGGTCATCAGTTCTGACGCCGGCCACACCGGCAGTCAGAACCCCACCTTCGGTCTGGACCCACAGGCCCGGTTGGACTTTGGTTACCAGGCGGTGGGCACCCTGACCCCGATGGCGAAGGCCCTCGTGGAGGAGGCCTACGGCAGCGCGCCGGAGTACTCCTACCTGACGGGCGGGTCCAACGGCGGCCGGCACACCATGGTGGGCGCCTCCCGGTACGCCGACGAGTACGACGGCTTCCTCGCACTGGCGCCAGGATTCAACCTCCCGCAGGCGGCGGTGGCCCAGCTGTGGGGCGCGCAGCAGTGGAACACCGTGGCCACCAGCGATGACCTGAACTCGGCGCTGACCCCGCCGGAGCGGGTGCTGCTGGCGGACGCCATCCTGGCCCAGTGCGACGAGCTCGACGGCCTGGCCGACGGTCTCGTGCAGGACCAGGCCGGTTGCGGCAAGGTCTTCTCCGTGGCCGACCACGTCCCCACGTGTGAGGCCGACCGGGACGGGACGTGCCTGAGTGAGGAGCAGAAGTCCGTGGTGACGACCGTGTTCGCCGGCGCGACCGCCAGCGACGGCACCGCCCTCTACAGTTCGTTCCCCTATGATCCGGGTCTTGTCGATCCAGGCTGGGGCTTCTGGAAGTTCAACGCGTCCATCGCGCTGGACCCCATGGCCGTCGGCTACATTTTCTCGACGTTGCCCTACGCCCCGGCGCTGAACTCCCTGCGGGATTTCGTGCTGGACTTGGACATCGACGAGGCCAACGCGTCGATCTACGCGACTGAGGGGATCTACACCGAGAGCGCCATGGAGTTCATGACTCCGCCGGACCTGGAGTTTAACGATCTGAAGGCCTCCGGCGGCAAGATGATGGTCATCCACGGCGCCTCGGATGGGGTGTTCTCCTCGGATGACACCTCCGCCTGGTACCGGGATCTCAACGAGACCCATGGCGGTGACGCCTCCGACTTCGTCCAGTACTACGAAGTGCCGGGCATGGGACATGTGTCCGGCGGCCCGGCCACGGATCAGCATGATGCGCTCGCGGCCCTCGCCAGCTGGGTGGAGGACGGCGACCAGCCAGAGAGGCTGGAAGCCTGGGTCAACCCGGCCAACGATCAGGTTCCGGAGGACTGGTCGAGTGAGCGCTCCCGCCCGCTGTGCGTCTACCCCGCCGTGGCCACCTACACGGGTGGGGACGCCGAGTCCGCCGCCAGCTTCGACTGCGTGGAGGACACGAGCCCCGAGGTGCCGGACTTCTCGGACAACCTCCCGGGCTCGCCCTACTACGCCCCGGTGCAGTGGATGGCCCGGACCGGATTGTCTCTGGGATACGCCGATGGGACGTTCCGCAAGAGTCAGGCTGTCACCCGGGCGGAGACCGCAGCCTTCCTCTATCGGTACATGGGGCCTGATGCCGAAGCACCGGAGGAGTCCCCGTTCTCCGATGTCTCCGAGAGCTCCGGACATTTCACCGCGATCGCCTGGGCTGCGACCGAGGACATCACCCGGGGGTACGCGGACGGGACCTTCCGTCCGGCCAATTCCGTGACCCGCGGGGAGTTCGCCACGTTGCTGTATCGGCTCGAGGCACCAGAACACCAGGCCCCAGCTACCTCCCCGTTCAAGGACCTGTCCGTGGGCGGCTCGAACTACGAGGCGATCACCTGGCTGGCTTCCGAGGGCATCTCCCTGGGGGACACGGATGGGAGCTACAACCAGACCGCGCCGGTGAGCCGTGGGCACATCTCGGCGTTCTTGCAACGCTATGACGCCTTCGTCAACGGTGACTGAGTAGTCCTTGCCGTCCGTCTCGTTCCTGCCCGTGGCCGCACCTCTCACGCGGCGACGGGCAGGGGCATCAGGTCCCAGATGGTGCAATAGGCGTGATCCGGGGCGCCCATGACCGACTCGTAATAGGCCCAGGCCCAAGCCGGGGCACCGTTCGAATCGGGAGGGGCAGCCGGACAGTCTCCGGGCTCCAGCCAGCGGCCGTCCACGCAGATGAAATCGAGATAATCGGCCACGGAGCCGTCCCGGGGTGGCTGGAGGGAGTCCTTGAGGTCCGCAGCGAGTGCCACCCCATAGAGTTCCGTGGCGTCGGTGTCCAGGACCAGTCCGCAGTCCCGTTCGAACGCCTGCACCCACTCCATGGACTCGCGCAGCGCATGCTCCGGTTCGTCTCGTTCCACCACCACCATGACGGTCGTGCGCCGTCCGGGGGCCATGCGCCCCGGGCCGGACGGACCGTGTTTGGGCTGCGGTGCCGGTCTCGCGCGTGGCGAGGAAGGGGGCTGCGGGGCGTCGTGCGACATCGGGTGCTCCTCGGCTGGTCGATCCAATGGGTCGGTCGTCTGCTGACCGGATGATCCGACGCTAGGAAGCCAGCTGGCCCCGCATCAGGGGTCCAGGGCCCAACCGTGGGCAACGCGCGGGGCAGATGGACGCTGTGGAGGAGCGGGCCGCCGTCGCCTGTGGATCCGACTCCCGCGGCGCAGCCGGCGGCGGTTAGGGTGGACGGCATGGCAACCACCGAGATCACCGAAGCCGGATTCGAACAGACCATCACCGAGAACGACATCGTCTTCGTCGACTTCTGGGCCGGCTGGTGCGGACCCTGCAAGCAATTCGCCCCGGTCTACGAGCAGGTGTCGGGCGAGCACCCGGACATCGTGTTCGGCAAGGTCGACACCGAGGCCGAGCGGGGCCTTGCCGCCGCCGCGAACATCACCTCGATCCCGACCCTCATGGCGTTCCGGGACAAGGTCCTGGTCTACGCCCAGCCCGGCGCCGTCAACGCCACCCAGCTGCAGGAGCTTGTCACGGCTGTCAAGGGACTGGACATGGACGAAGTTCGAGAGAAGGTCGCCCAGAACCAGAATCCCGACCAGATCTCTGATCAGAACACCGATCAGAAGTCCGACCAGAACTGACTACCGCCGCCGGTGGTCCGCCGGTGCCAGCCGCGGGCCGAACCGGCTGAACCGGACGCCGGACAGGCCGATGAGCCGGACCACGCGCTGCCGGTGGCCGGCCCACGGCTCCAGCAGCCGGAGCATGCCGGCATCGTCGGTGCGCCGGCCGGTCAGCACCTCGCCCACATGATGGGCCAGGTGGTAGTCGCCCACGGCCACCGTGTCCGCGGCTCCATGGGTCCGCTGCACGGTCTCCGCGGCCGTCCAGACGCCGATCCCCGGTACAGCGGTCAACGTCTCAGCGGCGACTCCCACGGGTACGCCGGACAGCCGTTCCAGGGCGCTCGCCCGCTCGGCCACCCGCAGCATCGCCCTCGACTGTGCGGGTTGGACCCAGCCCGCGTGCCAGGCCCAACTGGGGATTCGCCGGACGGCGTGGGCGGTCGGCGCCAACAACATGCCCGGTGGCGCGGGAGCCGGGGCCGCCTCGCCGAAGCCCCGCACCAGCCAGCGCCACCCGGACCGGGCCTGGTCATGGGTGACCTTCTGCTCCAGGACCACGGTCAGCAGCTGGTCCACCATCCTCCCCGTGGCCGGCAGGCGCAGCCCGGGGTTCGCGCGGCGGGCCTGCGCTACCGCATGCGGAAGCGCGGCTGCTCCCACAGCCCCCGCCGTCTCCCCAGCCCCGGCCGCGCCCGAGACCACTGCCGAACGCGGGGCGAGGAGCGCATCGAAGGCCGACCAGTCGTCGTCGAGCCCCAGCAGCCGGTGTGCGTCCGCCACAGCAGCCTCGGCGCCCGGCCCCCACGCGAGCACCGGGACCGGACCCGGGACCAGCACCGAGGGCGCCGGCCGGACGAGCACCGACACCGGATCGCCCGAGCCAGGCACCCGGTAGCAGAGCCAGACCCCATCGGGGCGGGACTGCACAGTGGGATCGGCCTGTCCGCGCTGCAGGACACCCAGGGTCAGGCGCACGTCCACAGGGACGCCGGGCTCCAGGACCACAGTGGCGTCCGGGGCGGGCAGGGAACCTAACACCTTGCCATTGTCCCCCGTTGAGTGGTCACGCGGATTCATGCTCTTGCCGCCCGAGGCGGCCTCGGCGGTACCGTTGAGCCCATGAACGCGCAGCCCGAGAACGCCGGCACTCCAGAGACCCCATCCGGCCACCCGCACGGCATGACCTACGCCGAGAATGTCCTCGGCCTCATCGGCAACACCCCGCTGGTGAAGCTGAACAGGGTCACTGAGGGGATCAGGGCCACCATCCTGGTCAAGCCCGAGTACCTGAACCCCGGCGGCTCGGTGAAGGACCGCATCGCGCTGAAGATGATCGAGAACGCCGAGGCCGAGGGCAAGCTCTCCGCCGGTGGCACCGTGGTGGAGCCGACCTCCGGGAACACCGGAGTCGGCCTGGCCATGGTCGCCCAGCTCAAGGGATACCGCTCCGTGTTCGTCACCCCGGACAAGGTGGGCGAGGAGAAGCGGGACGTCCTCAGGGCCTACGGCGCCGAGGTGGTGGTCACCAAGACCTCCGTGGCCCCCGAGTCCGAGGAGTCCTACTACGGGGTGGCCAACCGCCTCGAGCGGGACATCCCGGGCGCCTACCAGCCCAACCAGTTCTTCAACCCCTCCGCCCCGGAGTCCCACTACGAGACCACCGGCCCGGAGATCTGGCGGGACACCGCCGGCCGGCTCACGCATGTGGTCATCGGCGCGGGCACCGGAGGCACCATCACGGGCACAGGTCGCTACCTCAAGGAGGTCTCCGCGGACCGCGCCTCCGGACCCGTCAAGGTCATCGCCGCCGATCCGGACGGCTCCATCTACTCCGGCGGCACCGGCCGGCCCTACTCTGTGGAGGGCGTGGGGGAGGACATGTGGCCCGGCAACTATGACAAGACCGTGCCGGACGAGGTCCTCGCCGTGGACGACGCCGCCTCCTTCGAGATGACCCGCCGCCTGGCCGCCGAGGAGGGCCTGCTCGTGGGCGGGTCCTCCGGGATGGCCGTCGTCGCCGGACTCCGGGCCGCACAGGGCCTCGGCGAGGACGATGTGATGGTCATCATCCTGCCGGACTCCGGCCGCGGCTACCTCGGCAAGATCTTCAACGAGGGCTGGATGGACGAGATGGGCTTCGAGGCCTCCACACCGGAGTCGGTGTTGCCGGTGGACCTCCGGCCCGCGCACGACGCCGGCCCTTCGGCACCCGCGGTTCCCTCGGCTTCGGCGGTTCCCGAGGCGTGGAGCGCGACGGTCGCCGACCTCCTGGGGGAGAAGTCGACCTGGCTGCCCGGTGCCCTGCCGTCCGTGGTCACCGCCCCGAAGGACGCCACCCTGGCCGAGGCCATCTCCACCATGAACCGCTACGGCGTGGATGCCCTCCCCGTGGTCGGCGCACCCCGGGATGACCTGCGCGTCGGCGAGATCCTGGGCGCCGTGGACGTGGCTACCCTCACCGACCTGCTGGCCTCCGGGCGGGCGACCGCCGCGGACACCGTGTTCGATCACGTCGGCGCCCCCCTGCCGAAGGTCAACGTCAACGCTCCGCTCTCCGCAGTGCGCGAGGCCCTGCGCTCCGCCCCCGCCGTGATGGCCACCCACCACGGCGTGGTCACGGGCATCGTCACCCTGCACGACCTGCTGGCCCGCGTGGCCCGCTGAAAGGACTGGACATGACCAACGAGACTCCCCGCTACGAGGGCTTCAACACCCGAGCCATCCACGCCGGCCAGGCCCACGAGACGGTCTATGGCGCGGTGGTGCCACCCGTGCACCTCTCCACCACCTATGCCCCCGAGGCGGTGGGACAGCTGCGCCACGGCTACGACTATGGCCGCGGTACCAACCCCACCCGCGACTCCCTCCAGGAGCAGTTGGCCGCCCTCGAAGGCGGCGTGGACGGCAGGGCCCGCGCCTTCACCTTCGGCTCCGGCCTGGCCGCCGAGAACGCCCTGATCCACGCCGTGGCCGGACCCGGCGCCCACATCGTCATGGGCAACGACGTCTACGGCGGCACCTACCGCCTGATCAACAAGATCCTGGGCCCCTGGGGCGTCACCCATACCGTGGTGGACATGGCGGACGTCTCCGCGGTGGAACAGGCCCTGGCGGCCGCCGATGCCTCTGCGGCCCGGATCCTGTGGCTGGAGACGCCCTCCAACCCGATGATGAAGGTCTCGGACATCGCCGCACTGGCGGAGGTGGCGCACGCCGCCGGGGCGCTGCTGGTGGTGGACAACACCTTCGCGACGCCGTACCTGCAGCTGCCGCTGGAACTGGGCGCCGACGTCGTGGTCCATTCCACGACCAAATACATCGGCGGGCACTCCGATGTGATCGGCGGTGCCGTCGTGGTCAACGACCCGGAGCTCGCCGAGAAGGTGAAGTTCCAGCAGTTCGCCGCCGGTGCGGTCAACGGGCCGCTGGACGCCTACCTGACCACCCGGGGGCTCAAGACGCTCGGGGTGCGCATGGACCGCCACAATGCGAACGCCGCCACGATCGCCCAGCACCTGCAGGGCGTCTCCGGCGTGGAGCGGGTGCTGTACCCGGGCCTGCCCGACCACCCGGGCCACGAACTCGCCTCCCGCCAGATGCGCGGCTACGGCGGCATGGTCTCGGTGCAGTTCACCGGAGGAGCGGCCGCCGCGAAGAAGGTCGCGGAGACCACCCGGCTGTTCCAGCTGGCGGAGTCCCTGGGCGGGATCGAGTCGTTGATGAACTACCCGGCCGAGATGACCCACGCCTCCGTGGCCGGCACCGAGCTCGCGGTGCCGGACAACCTGGTGCGCCTGTCCGTGGGCATCGAGGACGTGGCGGACCTGATCGACGACCTGGACCGGGCGATCGGCAGCCTCTAACCATCCGGGAGTGTCAGTCAGCATCCCACAGCAGCCGGAGGGCGACGACGTAGCCGAAGAGGACCACCAGGACCCGGAAGACCGGTCCGGGCAGCCGCCTCCCGATGAGGGCGCCGAGCCAGCCGCCGACCACGGAGCCGATCGCCAGGAGTCCGACGGCGGCCCAGTCGACGGGGGCGATCCAGACGAAGATCAGGGCGGCCACGACGTTGGCCGTCAGCACGGCCACGTTCTTCAGGGCATTGACGGTCTGGAGCCGTTCCTCCAGTCCCAGGGCGAGGCAGGCCACGAGCATGACGCCCTGGCCGGCCCCGAAATAGCCGCCGTAGACGCCGATGGTCGCTGACGCCCAGACCAGGGGCGCCGGTAGGTGGGTGCTGATGCCGCGGGGCGTGTCCCCACGGCGTCGCGCCCGCCGCCGCAGTGCCCCGGAGATGAAGGGCTGGGTGCCGACCAAGGTGGCGGCGAGCAGGATCAGCCAGGGTGCCAGCCGCGAGAAGGCCTCGGAGGGCAGGGAGAGAAGCAGCACGGCCCCGGCCACCGCGCCGACCGCGGTGGTCGCGGCGACGCCGATGACGAGGCCGCGCCGGCCCACGAGCTCGTGGCGGTACCCCCAGGTGCCGGTGATGTTCCCCGGCACGAGCCCGATGGTGTTGGAGACGTTCGCCACCACGGGCGGCAGGCCGACGGCCAGCAGGACGGGGAAGGTCACCAGGGAGCCCGCCCCGATGGCGGTGACGACCACGCCCCCGCCGAGCCCGGCCGCGAGGATCGCGAGTGCCGTCAGTACGTCCACCGGCGCCTCCCTCCGGCCGCGTCAGCAGCCCAGTTGATGGAATCTGGCGGCCCTCAGGCCGAGCCGGTCGGCGTCGGGAAGGCAGACCGCCCGTGACAGCTCGTACTCTATGGCCGAGGCCATCGCCGTACAGAAACCGCGCGGGTCAAGCTCGGCGGGCGGCTCCTCCGGCACCACGTGGTCCACGAGCCCGATCCGGTGCAGAGCGGCGACGTTGACGTCCTGTGCCTCCGCCAGCTCGGGGGCGTGCAGGGTATCCCGGTGCACGATCGCGCTGGCACCCTCCGGGGGCAGGGGTGAGAGCCACGCGTGCTCGGCGGCGATGACCCGGTCGGCGGGCACCAGGGCCAGCGCCCCGCCGCCCGCGCCCTGTCCCCAGAGGACGGACACGCTGGGCACCGGGGTCCCGATCAGGTCGGCGAGGGTCCGGGCGATCTCGCCGGCCAGTCCGCCTTCCTCGGCCTCGCGGGACAGTTCCGCCCCGGCCGTGTCGATGACCGTGAGCAGGGGCAGGCGCAGTTCCTGGGCCACCTGGACGCCCCGCCGGGCCTGCCGGAGGGAGGCCGGGCCCATCTCCCGTTCCCCGGGACCCGGCCGCTGGTGCCCGACGACGACGCACGGTTGGGTGCCGAAGCGGGCCAACGCGAGGGTCAGCCCAGGATCGGCCTCGCCCTGCCCCGTGCCGTGCAGCACCACGGCGTCATCCGCGCCCTGGTCCAGCAGGCGCTGCAGGTCAGGGCGTCCGCGGTGGCGGGACCGCTCGATGGAGTGCCAGGTGGAGGTGGTGCCGGGGCCGGCAGCGGCGCTGGCCGGGGCCGGCGTCGGGCAGGCTGGACCGGACTGGCTGGACTGGCGAGCCGGGGCGACGATGCGCAGCACCCGGTCGAGCAGGTCGGGCAGGTCTTCGGGGGCGGCGACGCCGTCGATGATCCCCAGACGGTGGAGGTTCTCCGCCGTCTGCACCCCGCTGGGGAACGGCTCGCCGTTGAGGGCCTCGAAGACCCGGGGCCCGAGGAATCCGAGCAGGGCGCCCGGCTCGGCGAGGGTCACGTGGCCCAGCGAACCCCAGGAGGCCATCACGCCGCCGGTGGTGGGGTGCCGGAGGTAGACCAGGTAGGGCAGGCCCCGTTCCTTGTGCCGGTGGATGGCCTGGGTGATGTCCACCATGGACAGGAAGGCGGGGGTCCCCTCCTGCATCCTGGTGCCGCCGGAGGCCGGGCAGGCGAGCAGGGGCAGACCCTCTTCGGTGGCGCGTCGGACGGCATCGGTGATGCGGCGCGATGCGGCGCGGCCGATGGAGCCCGCCAGGAAGCCGAACTCGGAGACGATCACGGCCACCGGCCGACCGCGGATCAGTCCCCGGCCGGTCGTCACGGACTCGTCGGCCCCGGTGACGCGGCGCGCCTTCTCCAGCTCGGCGGTATAACGGGGGTTGGTGGGCGGTTGCTCGGCCGGACGATCCCACGGCGTGAAGGTCCCCTCGTCCAGCACCAGCTCCAGGAGCTGTGCCGCGGACCGCCTCAGCCTCACCTCGGTGCCGGTCATGCCAGCCACGACCGGATGGCCTCGGCGTCCCGGTCCAGCAGTGGCGGGGCGGTGTGGGCGCGCTTCGTGGTCTCCTGCCCCGAGGCCGCGTCGAAGAACCGCAGTGGGGGACCGGGGAGGTCGATGCCGCCGAGGAGGGGGTGATCCACGGTGAGGTGCAGGCCCTGGGACTCGACTTGGTCCCAGGCATAGACCTCGTCCAGGGACCGCACCTTCCCGGAGGGGATGCCGGCCGCGTCCAGCCTTTCCAGCAGGTCGGCGGGCGGGTGGGTGCTGAAGGCCTGTTCGATCACCTGGATGAGCCGGTCCCGGTGCTCCACCCGCAGCGCGTTCGTGGCGAAGTCGGGGTCCTCGGGATCGAGGCCGACGGTGGTGCAGAACCTCCGCCAGAGCCGCTCGTTGCCGACGCTGATCTGGACGCTGCCGCCGCGGCAGTGGAAGAGGCCGTAGGGGGCGATCGAGGGATGGTGGTTGCCCTGGGCCTGCGGGGTCTGCCCGGCTACGGTCTGGCGGGTCCCCTGGAAGGCGTGGACGCCGACCACCGCGGCGAGCAGGGAGGTCCTCACCACTTGTCCCTTCCCGGTCCGCTCGCGTTCCAGGAGCGCCGCCAGCAGGCCATAGGCGCCGTACATCCCCGAGAGCAGGTCGGCGATCGGGACGCCCACGCGCTGGGGGTCGTCCGGTCCGGAGCCGGTGAGGGACATCAGCCCGGCCTCTCCCTGCACGATCTGGTCGTAACCGCTGCGGGTGGCCTCGGGGCCGTCATGGCCAAAGCCGGTGATGGAGAGGATGACGAGCCGGGGGTTGATCTCGTGCAGGGTCTCCACCGGGAATCCGAGCCGGTCCAGCACGCCGGTGCGGAAATTCTCCAGCAGGGCGTCGGACCGCCGGACGAGCTCGACCAGGGTGGCCCGGCCGTCCTCGCTCTTGAGGTCCAGGGCGATGGACTCCTTGTTGCGGTTGCAGGAGAGGTAGTAGGTGGCCTGGGGATCGTCCTCCGGGCCCACGAACGGCGGGCCCCAGGACCGGGTGTCGTCGCCGGCACCGGGGGTCTCGACCTTGATCACCCGGGCACCGAGATCGCCGAGCATCATCCCGGCGTGGGGGCCGGCCAGGGCCCGGGTGAGGTCGAGGACGGTGTAGCCGCTGAGCGGTCCTGCGGTGGTGGTCATGGTGTTCCTCTCTCCAGGGCGGTGCCGGCTCACATCCATCCGGGGACCACCATGGTCAGCCAGGCGAGCGGTGGGGCGACGACCACCACGATCGCCCCGTAGGTGAGGATCTGCTTGTAGAAGCGGTCAGGGTCCGTCCCCTCCGGCGCGTTGGCGAGCACCAGGGCGCCGTTCGTGGAGAACGGGGACACGTCCACCACCGTGGAGGCGACTGCCAGGGCGCAGACGACGCCGATGGCGCTGACGGACCCGGAGTCGAGGAAGGGGACGGCCAGGGGGATCAGTGCCGCGAGGATGGCGGTGGACGAGGCGAAGGCGGAGACCACGGCGCCGATGTAGCAGATCATCAGGGCGGCGAGCAGCGGCATGCCCATCTGGGCGACGGCGTCGGAGACGTACGTGATGGTCCCGGCCTCCTGGAGTGTGCCGACGAAGGTCAGCATGCCGCAGATCAGCAGGACGGTCGGCCAGCTGATCTTGTTGACCGCTCCCTTCTGGGCCTTCGGCGAGAGCAGCGCCAGGATGACCGCGATGGTGATGGACACAAAGCCGATGTCCACCTGGAATCCGAGCGCCACCACGGCCAGGGCCACCAGGCCGAGCATGGTGGCGATCTGGGAGAACGTGACCGTCTGCGAGGGGGAGGTGGACGGGCCGTCGCCGGCCGGGTCCCGGGGGCCGTAGGTGCCACTGCCGGAACCCTTGAAGTCGACGCCGGCCGCGCGGGCGCCCACAGAAGCGTGGAGGCGGGCGTCCGAGACGGATTCGGCGAACTGTGACACCCGGGTTCCTACGAGGGACCTGCCGCCGAGGACCAAGAACAGGACGACGGCGATGACCGCGTTGAAGATCAGGGAGCTGAGGAACAAGGCCGTCGGGCTGAACGCGAAGCCCGCGTCGGCGATCAGGCCGTTGACGATCACGCCGTAGACGGCGATGGGGGAGAAGCCTCCTGCCTGGGCGCCGTGGACGATCAGCATGCCCATCATCAGGGGGTTGATCTTGTACTTGGCGGCGAAGTTGAGACCGATGGGGGCCATGATGGCCACCGCTGCCGGGCCGAGCGCACCCACGGCCGTGATGACCGCAGTGAGGATGAACATGACCCACGGGATGAGGGCGACCCGGTTGTCCACGAGCTTCACGGCCCGTCTGACCAGCAGGTCGATGGTGCCGTTGTTCTGGGCGATGGCGAAGAGATAGGTGACGCCCACGAGGGTGAGGAAGAGGCCCCCGGGGAAGTTGGCCATGATGTCATCGGCCTCCATCCCCAGGAAGAGTGCCCCGAGGACGAAGGCGCCCACGAACGCCAACGCGCCCATGTTGATGGGCAGCACGGTGGCGAGGATGAACATGGCGGCCAGGATGATGATCGCGATGATGGGTTCTGACATAGGGGTCCCTTCCGAAGGGCGCGTGAGGTGGATCACTCTGCTAGTGGCCTAGCCTCCTAGACTCATGAATGGGTTGTCAATATGCTGTGACGAACTCACGGACGAGGACGCGGGAGGCCGCAGATGGCGGAACAGGACAGGGGTCACGGTGCGCGGCGTGTCACGCGTGCCCGGCTGTACGAGCAGCTGATGGAACGGATTCTCGAGTACATCGATGAGGAGGGTCTGGCACCCGGCGACCGGCTCCCTCCGGAGCGTGACCTGGCCGAACAGTTCGGCGTTTCCCGGGCGACCCTGGCCCAGGCCCTGGTGGCACTGGAGGTGCTCGGTGTCATCGACGTCCGCCATGGCACCGGTGCCGTCCTGGTCTACCGCCCGAATGCGACCACGCTGCTGCGGCAGTTGAGTGACCATCGAAGCCTGCTGCCGGAGATCGTGGAGGCCAGGAGCACGGTCGAGGTCAAGCTCGCGGCACTGGCGGCCGAGCGACGGACGGATCAGGACCTGGCGGCGATCGACGCGGCCATCGAGGTGATGGCTGGTGAGATCGAGCAGGGTGACCGGGGAGTAGGCGGCGACGAGAGATTCCACGGGGCCATCACCCAGGCTGCGCATTCCGGGGTCCTGGCGCAGATGATGGACTTCTTGAGTGAGAGGATCCGGGAGACCCGCATTGAGTCCTTGGGCCAGCCGGGGCGTCCAGAGGTCTCCCTCGAAGCGCACCGGGCCATTGCGAAGGGCATTCGCCGGGGCGATCCGGACGAGGCCGCCCAGGCGATGCAGCGGCATATCGACGTCGTCTCCGACGTCCCGCTGCTCCGTGACGCGGAAGGCTGATCACCAGCAGCTCAGCGCAGGAACCGCCGTAGCGGTGGGAACCACAGCAGGGCGGCCCCGGCCAGCAGCACCACGGCGAGGGCCAAGAGCAGAGGGTGGCCGCGGACGATCAGGGGAATTCCGACGATCACGGCCACGCCGGTCAGTAGGCCGACCGCGCTGCGCCGGGACCGCAGCAGTTGGACGGCGCCGGTGCCCGTGGCAAGGGCCAGGACGCCGGCCAGCCCGGCCAGGACGAACTGGCCCGTAGCAGTGGCCTCCGGCGCGGCCAGGTCGAGCCCCCCGGCGGTGCCCACCGGGGCGTTGAGCCCGGACAGGAGGAAGGCCGTGGCCACCAGGGCGAAGACCGCGGTGGTTATGAGCCACCACCAGCGGGCCACCTTCAAGGTGGTGGGTGTGGCGGCTTGGCGTTCGGCCGCGGCGCGCTGCTCGGCCGCGCGGCGGTCCTCGTGTTCCTGGCGCTCGGTGCGGGCGCGTTCGGCGTCGTCCCGGGAGGCGTCGAGGAAGGAGCGGGTCGCGCGGCCTGCGGCACGGGCGAAACGATGGTGGGGCTGTGGGCCAGGTGATTGCTGTCCAGGGGTCTGCTCGGGCACGTGATGAGCCTAACTGTTCGGCCCGGTCCCTCTGCCGCCGTGATGCGTTAGACTGGCTGAACCATTCCGGTCAAATCCCCTGTGCATGCCCCGCTGTTGAATACTGCAGCAAGGCATCAAGTTGTGTGGCTCGCTTTCGGCAACGTGTCGGCTGTGCGGGCGGCCGGTCCCGAACCCCCTTCCGTTCCTCCGCTGCTGAACTGTGCCGCCCCTGCGGCCCGGGACGCCAACGGAACCGGCAGGGCGGGGACCGCCAGGAGAAATGGAACGGGCGTGATGTTGGACCACGCCACGGGGAGCACCGGAGAGAACCAATCCGATGCGTTGCGGCACCCAACCGGCCGCAATCACCGATCCCCGTGAGGAAATACCGTGTCTGAACACGCCCAAAACGAAACCCCGCAGAACGCCGAGATCACCGAGAACTCGGAAAACACCGAAAACACCGAGAACGGTGAGAACACCGAGTCGGCAGAGTCGGGCGTTCCCGCATTCGCTGATCTCGGCATCGATGGCCGAGTCCTCGCCGCGATCTCCGACCTCGGCTACGAGAACCCATCGCCGATCCAGGCCCAGACCATCCCGCTGCTGCTCAGCGGTCGCGACGTGGTGGGCCTGGCCCAGACCGGCACGGGCAAGACCGCCGCGTTCGCCGTGCCGGCCCTGTCCCGCTTGGCCGAGCTTGCCGACGTCAACGGCCCGGCCAACACCCCGCAGATCCTCGTGCTGGCCCCGACCCGCGAGCTGGCCCTGCAGGTCGCCGAGGCCTTCACCACCTACGCCAAGCACATCAAGGGCGTGACCGTGCTCCCCGTGTACGGCGGCGCCCCCTATGGCCCGCAGCTCTCCGGGCTGCGCCGTGGCGCCCAGGTGGTCGTGGGCACTCCCGGTCGCGTGATCGACCACCTGTCCAAGGGCTCCCTGGACCTGTCCAACCTGCAGTACATGGTCCTGGACGAGGCCGACGAGATGCTCCGCATGGGCTTCGCCGAGGAAGTGGACCAGATCCTGTCCGCCACCCCGGACCAGAAGCAGACCGCACTGTTCTCGGCCACCATGCCGCGCGCCATCCAGCGGATCTCCGGCAAGTACCTCAACAACCCCGTTGAGGTCTCCGTCGCCGCGAAGAACACCACGGCCGGCAACATCCGCCAGCGCTACATGCAGGTCACCGGCTCCTGGAAGCTCGAGGCCCTGACCCGCATCCTCGAGACCGAAGAGCACGACGGCGTCATCGCCTTCGTCCGCACCCGCAACGCCACCGAGGAGCTCGCCACCAAGCTCAACGCTCGGGGCTTCCGCGCCGTCGCCCTCTCCGGGGACGTCGCGCAGAACCAGCGTGAGAAGACCGTGGACAACCTGCGTCAGGGTCGAGTGGACATCCTGGTGGCCACCGATGTGGCGGCCCGTGGCCTCGACGTCGAGCGCATCAGCCACGTCATCAACTACGACATCCCGCATGACACCGAAGGCTACGTCCACCGCATCGGCCGCACCGGCCGTGCCGGGCGCTCCGGCGATGCCGTGCTGTTCATGACCCCGCGCGAGAAGTACCTGCTGCGGGCCATCGAGAAGGCCACCCGCCAGACCGTGGAGCAGATGAACATGCCCTCCGTGGCGGACGTCAACAACTCCCGTCTGGGCCGTTTCAGCACGCAGATCACCGAGACCCTCTCGGCGGGCGACCTGGACGTGTTCCGTGGGCTCATCGACTCCTACGTGTCGGAGAACGACGTCAACGCCGAGGACGTCGCCGCGGCGCTCGCCAAGATGGCCCAGGGCGGCCGCCCGCTGCTGGCCGAGGAGCAGGACATGCCCCCGGCCAGGATGGAACGCGGTGGCCGTGAGGACCGTGGTGATCGTGACGGACGCGGCTCCCGCGGCCCGCAGCGCGGCCCGGCCGAGGGCAACGCCACCTACCGGATCTCGCTGGGCCGTCAGGACCGCGTGCAGCCGGGCAACATCGTCGGCGCCCTCGCCAACGAGGCCGGACTGCGTTCCAACCAGATCGGCCACATCGACATCCGGTCCAACCACGCCCTCGTGGAGCTGCCGGCGGACCTGACCAGCCAGCAGTGGGATGCCCTGGGCAACACCACCATCAACGGTCGTCCGATCGAGATCCAGAAGGACTCCGGGCGTCCGACGAACGCCGAGCGCGAGGGCAAGCCCTTCCGCTCCGGTGGCGGTGGCTACAAGGGTGGCCACAAGGGCGGCTACGGCGGTCACAAGGGTGGCGGCAAGGCTGGATTCAAGGCCGGTCGGAAGTCCTTCGAGAAGCCCTCACGTGACCGGTACTGACCGGTACTGACCGGTAAGAGGTCGGTGGAAACCGGCCGAGCGACCGTGGAACCGCCTCGATTTCATTCGTACGGAAATCGCTGGTAGAGTTTCACGTCGTTGCCCCGATAGCTCAGTGGTAGAGCGCAGTCTTGGTAAGACTGAGGTCCCGGGATCGATTCCCGGTCGGGGCTCTGAATGAGAGCCCGTGCGTTGCGAGATGTCGCGGCCACGGGCTGACTCATTCCATGGCGGCGTAGCTCAGCTGGTTAGAGCGCACGACTCATAATCGTGAGGTCGGGGGATCGAGTCCCCCCGCCGCTACGGAACAGGACCTGGACCCTCGGGGAGGATCCGGGTCCTCTTTCGTTTCACCCTCGTCCCGGCTCCCGGTGAGATTCCTTTTCCCTCGCGGAAATCTCCCGGCGACGCTGACGGAAACACCCTCTTGGCAGGGTGTCGTCATGGCCATCACCAGCACACCAGCCAGCACGGACACGACAGGCACCACCGAGGCGCCACCCACGGACCGGCTCGTCATGGGTCCTGGCCGCTGGGTCAGCAACTGGCAGCCGGACCACCCAGAGTTCTGGAGCGGCCCCGGGCGGTCTGCCGCCCGACGCAACCTCCACTGGTCCGTGTTCTGCGAGTTCCTCGGGTTCGCCGTTTGGCAGCTCTGGTCCGTCACCGTCGTCTTCCTGCCCGCCGCCGGTTTCGATCTGAGCACCTCCCAGCAGTTCTGGCTCGTCTCCCTGCCGCCGCTCGTCGGTGCGGTGCTGCGCGTGCCCTACAGCTTCACCGTGGCCCTGTTCGGCGGCCGCAACTGGTCCGTCATCTCCGCGCTGTTGCTGTTGATCCCGACGACGGCCCTCGCCCTCGCGCTGTCCACCCCCGAGACCCCGGTGTGGGCGCTCTACCTCGTGGCCGCCCTGGCCGGCTTCGGCGGCGGCAACTTCGCCAGCTCCATGGCCAACATCACCTTCTTCTTCCCGGCCCGGGAGAAGGGGGCCGCCCTCGGGCTCAATGCGGCCGGCGGCAACATCGGCGTGGCGGTGGCCCAGTTCCTCGTCCCCCTCGCCGTCACCCTGCTGTCCTTCGGGACCTTCGGGCCGAACCTGCCCATGGCCGCACTGATCTGGATCCCCTTCATCCTGCTCGCCGCCTGGGGCGCGCACCGCTACATGCACAACCTGTCCCACGCCCGCAACGACCTCAAGGGCTCCCTGTCCACCCTGCGCGAGCCGCACCTGTGGCTGATCGCCCTGATCTACATCGGGACCTTCGGTTCGTTCATGGGCTTCGGCTCCGTGTTCCCCACCCTCATCTCCCTCATGTTCCCGGCGTTCACGAGCCTGGAACTCTGGGGAGCCGCCATCTCGATGGCCTTCCTGGGGCCTCTCGTCGGCTCCCTGGCCCGGCCTTTCGGTGGGAGGCTGGCCGACCGCCGCGGCGGGGCCCGCGTCACCCTGGGCTGCTTCATCGCGATGTCCGCCGTGACCGCCGGCGTGGTGCTCACCCTCCCGTGGCAGAACTTCTGGCTCTACCTGGGTTTGTTCCTGGCGTTGTTCACCCTCACCGGCATCGCCAACGGCTCCAGTTACCGGATGATCCCGCTGGTCTTCCGCCTGACCGTCCCCGCCGGGGACCCGGTCGGCCATGAACGCAAGGCCTCCGCCGCCCTGGGCCTGATCGGGGCCGTCGGGGGCTTCGGCGGCTTCATGATCCCCCAGGTGCTCCGGGCATCGCACACCGCGAACGGGTCCTTCGACGCCGCCTTCTGGGTCCTCGCCGCCGTGTACCTGGGACTGGCCGTGTTCACCTACCTCGTCTACCGCCGCCCCGGCACGGCACTGGCCCGAGCCAATGTCTGAGCCGGCCACCCCCGCCGTGCCGGCCGTCCCCACCGCCACCTCTGCCGCCACCCCTGCCGCCACCCGGACGCACTGCCCGTACTGCGCGCTGCAGTGCGCGATGACCCTGACCCTCGAGCCCGGCCCCACCACCAGCCCCACCACCACCAGTCCCGCCACTACCAACTCCATTGCCGTTACGGGCGCCGAGTTCCCGACCAACCGCGGCCGGCTCTGCCGCAAGGGCGCCACCTCCGCCGCCCTGCTGGAGGACCGGCCGGACCGGCTCACCACCCCGCTGATCCGGGACGGCGCCGCTCTCGACAACGCGGACCGGGACGCTGCACCCCTGCGCGAAGCCACCTGGGATGAGGCCCTGGACCTGGTGACCTCCCGGATCATGGCCCTTCAGCAGAGCCACGGCCGGGACGCCATCGGGGTCTTCGGCTCCGGCTCGCTGACCAACGAGAAGGCCTACACGCTGGGCAAGTTCGCCCGGACCGCCCTGCGCACCTCCCGGATCGACTACAACGGGCGGTTCTGCATGGCCTCCGCCGCCAAGGCCGCCACCGAGGTCCTCGGCCTGGACCGGGGCCTGCCGTTCCCACTGACAGACCTGGACGCGGCGTGCACGGTGCTGCTTCTGGGCTCCAACGTGGCGGACACCATGCCGCCGTTCGTCCAGCACCTGAAGAAGGCCCGCAGCCACGGCGGACTGATCGTGGTGGACCCCCGCCGCTCGGCCACCGCGCAGCTCACCGGGGACGGAGCCGGGCACCACCTCGCCCCGGCTCCCGGAGGGGACCTGCCCCTGCTGCTGTCCGTCGCCCACGTCCTCCTCGCCGAAGGGCTCGCGGACGAGGACTACCTGTCCAGCCGGACCAGCGGATTGGCATCGTTCCGCCGCTCCGTCGCCGACTGGTGGCCGGAACGGGGCCAGACCGTCTCCGGGGTCTCGGCCGGGCGCATCCGCTGGCTGGCGAGGCACCTGGCGGCGGCCGCCCGCGCGTCGAAGTCCGGTGGGGATCCGGTCTTCATCCTCACCGGCCGCGGCGTGGAACAGCACCGGGACGGGACGGACACCGCGAAGGCGGCCATCAGCCTGGCCCTGCTCCTGGGCCTGCCCGGAACCCGGCACGGCGGCTACGGCACCCTCACCGGTCAGGGCAACGGTCAGGGCGGACGGGAGATGGGCCAGAAGGCGGACCAACTGCCCGGCTTGCGCTCCATCACCGACCAGGCCGACCGCGAGGCCACGGCCAGGCACTGGGGCATCCCCGCGGACGCCCTACCCGGACCCGGCCTGCCGGCCACCCAACTGCTCCACACCCTCGGGACGGAGCACGGCGTGAAGGCGCTGCTGGTGCACGGAGCCAACGTGGCGGTCTCGGCCCCGGACGTCCAGCGCGTCCAGGAGGGACTGCGGACCCTGGACTTGCTGGTGGTCTGCGACTTCTTCCGATCCGAGACCGCTGAGTTCGCGGACGTTGTCCTGCCAGTCCTGCAGTGGGCGGAGGAGGACGGCACCCTGACCAACCTCGAGGGCCGCCTGCTGCGCCGCTCCTGGGCCGTAGACGGACCGGAGGGGCCCCGATCGGAACTCTGGATCCTCGCAGAAATCGCCCGCCGCCTGGGCAGTGCCGTGCCGCTGGCCTCGGAACCCGCCGAGGTCTTCGACGAGATCCGCCGGGTGACGGCGGGCTCCCGGGCCGACTACTCCGGCGTGACCTGGGACCGTCTCAGCGAGGTCGCCGCCTACTGGCCATTGGGTGACGGCGCCACCCACCCCACCACCCACCCCACCACCCACCCCACCACCCGACACACCACCCAGGAAGTCACCGTCAGCGGCGAACCGGTGATCGGCACCCCCCGGGTCTTCACCGAGTCCTTCGGCCACCCGGACGGCAAAGCCCACCTCGGGCCGATCCATGTCCGGGACCCCCAGCCTCCCTCGGCCCAGGGGCTCACCCTGACCACCGGACGGCTGATGGAGCACTACCAGTCCGGCACCCAGACCCGCCGGGTGCCGGACCTGCTCGGTGTGCACCCCGAGGCCACCGTCAGCGTCCACCCCGCCACTGCCGGCGGGCTCCGGCTCGTCGAGGGCACCCACGCCGAACTACGCAGCACGTCCGGGAGCATGCGGGCCCGCGTGGTGCTCGATTCCGGCCTGCGCACCGACACCGTGTTCGTCCCCTTCCACTTCGCCGGCCAGGGCGCCGCGAACCGGCTGACGGCCGGCCTGCTGGACCCCCACAGCCAGATGCCCGAGTTCAAGAGCACCCCCGTGACCCTGCACCCTGCGCCATCCGCGGACGGGGCACGGTCATGAGCCGCGGGCCCCTGCGGATCGTCATCGTGGGCGGCGGACCGGTGGCGGCCCGGCTCGTCCAGGAGTTGCGCCCGGCCCTGGAGGCGGGTGCGGCCCACGTGACCATCCTGGGGGAGGAGCCCGTTCCGGCCTATCAGCGGATCCGCCTGGGGGACGTGGCCAGCGGCCGGGTCGACGGCGCCGCGCTGTCCCTGCTCGACGCGCAGGACGAGGAGCTGGCCGGCATCGTTCTCCGGTGTGGGGCTAAGGTGGTGGCCCTCGACCGGGACCGGAAGACGGCGATTCTCGACGGAACCTCCGGTGCTCCGGGCGCGCCCTGCGCCTCGGTTCCCTATGACCGGCTCGTGCTGGCGACCGGCGCCCAGGCCGTCATCCCGGACTTCCCGATCTCCGGCACCGTGGGCCGGGGCATCTCCGTCCCGGCCGCCGCGGGGCGCCGTCCGGTCGGCGTCATGGCGCTGCGGGACCTGGTCGAGGCCCGGCGCCTGCACCAGGCGGTGCGGGACGCCGAGCCGGTGGTGGTGGTCGGTGGCGGCGTCCTCGGAGTGGAGGCGGCCCTGGCGCTCGCCGAGGTCGGCGCCGCGGTCACACTGCTGCACCGCGGCCACGTTCCCTTGGGCGCTCAGCTCGATCCCGACTCCGGCCGGCTGCTGCTGCGCCAGCTCCTTGCCGCCGGCATCCAGGTCCGGCCGGACTGCGGCGTGCAGGAACTCGTGGTCGCCGCCCGCGCACAGGACCGGGCCACCGCGCACGACGGCGTCCCCCACCTCACCGCGATCCGCACCACCCAGGGGCGCCGGATTCCCGCCACCCTGCTCGTGGCATGCACGGGGGTGCGCCCCCGAGACGAGCTCGCCGCGGCCGCCGGACTGGACACCCTGCCCCGCGGCGGGATCGTGGTGGACCGGAACGGCCGCTGCCCGGACGATCCTTCCGTCTACGCGGTGGGCGACTGCGCCGCGGTCCTCGGGTCCCGGCCGACTGGACTCATCGGGCCTGGCTGGGACCAGGCCCGGGCCACCGCCGATGCCCTCCGGGCCGAGGCCGGCGTCCCAGCCGTGGTGGAACGCGATGCCGCTGGCCGTCCCGTCCGCAATTCCACTTCCACCACCACCTCCACCCCCAACCCCGACGCCCCGGGCTCGACCGGCCGCCTGGACCCCATCGTGGTGAAGTCCCACACCCTGTCCGTGGCCTGCGCGGGGGATCTCACCGCGGACCTGTGGGACCCGAACGGCCCGAGCGTGTCCACCTGGGCGGACCCGCGGGCCGGGCAGTACCTGCGGATCGTCACGCAGGGGTCCCGGTTGCTGGGGTTCGTGGCCATCGGCCTGCCGCGCTCGGCGGCGGAACTCTCCCGGCACGCCCTGACCGGGACCCTGCCCATGGCGGACCGCTCCGCACTGCTGGCGATGGAGCACGCCGCCGCGGACCGGGAGCTGGGACCGGCTGACGTGCTGTGCCGGTGTTCGGGGGCCACCGCCGGACAGGTCCACGAGGCGGCCAAGGAGTGCGCCACCGTGGACGAGGTCGGCGGCCGCTGCGGTGCGGGAACCGGCTGTGGGACGTGCCGGGGCCGGATCGAGGACCTGCTGGCGGTACCGCCGGTCAGACAGCCAGCCGATAGCCGCGCTTGACCACGGTGGCCACCAGCCCCGGAACCGGCAACTGCTGGCGCAGCCGCCACACCAGCATCTCCAGGGCATGCTCGGATTCGCACTGGCGCAGAGCCTCCAGCAGGTGCCCGCGAGAGAGCACTGCTCCCTGGGCGTCCACCAGTTCACGCAGCAACGCCATCGGCCCCGGGGCAAGCCGAACGGGATCGGGCGCGTGATCCACCAGGTGTACCTGCGCACCGCGGATCTCCACGGGCCCCCACCGGGTCTGGATGCGCAGGACCTGCTGCTGCTCCAGGTGATCGCACACCAACCGGATCATCGCCCCGAGGCGCCACCGGGAGGGAATCAGCGGCTGCAGTCCTGCCTCGTGCAGCGGCCCGGCCGTGACCTTCCCGACGACGGCCGTCGCCACATCGGTCCGCAACGCCTCGAGGAGGGGGTCCAGCCGGCCGTACTGCTGGGCGACGGCGAGGAAGGCCTCCACCGCCGGGGCCGCCGTGAAGGTGAGCACATCCAGCTGGCGGTCGATGGCGGCCTCGATCATCCGCAGGAGCGCCGAGTCCTCGGCGGGCCGGGCCCACGTGTAGGGCATCACGGTCAGCACGCGGGCGCCGGCCCTCTCCAGCCGCCCGATCTGCCGGTGGTCCAGCATCCCGTGCAGCTGGAACGCCACCGTGCGCCCGGACAGGTTCCGGGCCAGGAGCAGGTCCACCACGGAAGCCGTCCGCTCGTCCTCGGGTGAGCCGACGTCGTCCAGGCCGGCCGCCCGGACGGCACCGCGGGCCTTGGAACCCCGGACGAGGATGGCAGCCGCCGCGAGGACCTGGTGCAGGTCCGGACCGAGCCCGTAGGCGTCTGCCGCCTCCATCCAGCGGCGCATCCCGTACGCCGTGGTGATGACGGCGAAGTCCGGCAGGGCCCCGATGACACGGCGGGTGTCCCGGTGCAGGGTCACGGACTCGGTCAGCGGGGCGATCCGCAGGGCCGGGGCATGCATCACCTCGGCACCGCGGCGTTCGAAGGCGTTGATGAGCTCCTCGCTGCGACGGTCCGAGGTGACGCCGATCCGGAAGCCGGCGAGGCTCTGGGGCAGGACCTGCATGGCGGAGGCCACGGTGGCCGGCTCGCTCATGCGTTGTCCACGAGATCGGTGAGCCCCGTCAGCCCGGTCAGTTGCGTCAATCCCGCCAGCCCGGACCAGGGCAGTTCTGCCCCGGGGGCCAGCCGCACCACCTCGCCGATGACCAGCACGGCCGGTGAGGCGATGCCCTCCACCGCCGAGGCCAGCAGGATCTGGTCGAGCGGGGCCAGGCAGACCCGCTGCTGAGGGGTGCAACCGCGTTCCACGAGGCCTGCCGGCGTCCGGGCGTCCAGCCCGTGCCGCATCAGTCCGGCGGCGGTGTGGCCCAGGGTGCCGATGCCCATGAGTACGACCACCGTCCCGCCCTGCCCGCCCAGCTGGGCCAACCCGGCCAGTTCCTCCTCGCTGAGGGGATCGTGGCCGGAGACGACCGTGAAGGACTTGCTGATCCCACGGGCGGTGACGGGAATCCCCGCCGCGGCCGGCACGGATACGGCCGACGTGATGCCCGGGACCACGGTCACGGGCACCCCGGCCTCCTCGCAGGCGGCGGCTTCCTCGCTGCCGCGGCCGAACACGAAGGGATCCCCACCCTTGAGACGGACCACGCGCAGTCCGGCCAGTGCCGAGGCCACGAGCAGCCGGTTGATCTCCGGCTGGGGCACCTTGTGGTGCCCGGGCCGCTTGCCGACGTCCACCAGCCTGGCCCGTGGGGCCCACAGGGCCAGGTCCTCGGTCGGGGCCAGCCGGTCGAAGTACACGACGTCGGCCTGCCGCAGCAGGCGCAACGCCCGCACCGTCAGGAGGTCGGCCGCACCCGGGCCACCGCCGACGAGGGCCACGCTCCCGGGGGTAGACTCAGTCCCCATCGTCGGGCTCATCGCTGGCCTCCCCGCACCGGGATCCGCGGGCCGGCGACCACGACGGTGCCGGAGTCCGGTGCATCCGGCGCGTTGACGAAACCGCGGAACCGGCGCAGCCGTTCGGGGTCCTCGAGGGTCGCCGCCCATTCGTCCCGGTAGGTCTCCAGGTGCTCGGCCACCACCTGCTCCAGGTCAGCCGCGATCCCGAGGGTGTCCTTGACCACCACATCGTGGACGTGGTCGAGGCCCCCGTCCAGCTCCTCCATCCACCGGGCGGTGCGCTGAAGCCGTTCGGCGGTGCGGATGTAGTAGACCACGTACCGGTCGATGTACCGCAGCAGTGTCTCGTCGTCGAGGTCCTTGGCCAGCAACTGGGCGTGGGCCGGGGTGGCGCCGCCGTTGCCGCCCACGTACATGTTCCAGCCCTCACTCGTGGCGATGACGCCGACGTCCTTGCCGCGGGCCTCGGCGCACTCACGAGCACAGCCGGAGACCCCGAACTTCATCTTGTGGGGGGAACGCAGTCCCCGGTACCGCTCCTCGAGCGTGATGGCCATGGCCACCGAGTCCTGCACGCCGAAGCGGCACCACGTGGAGCCCACGCAGGACTTCACGTTGCGCAGGGCCTTGCCGTAGGCCTGGCCGGACTCGAACCCGGCCGCCACCAGGCGCTCCCAGATTCCAGGCAGCTGATCCAGACGGGCCCCGAACAGGTCGATCCTCTGGGCGCCGGTGATCTTGGTGTAGAGCCCGTAGTCCCCGGCGACCTCGGCGATCACGGCGAGCTTGGCGGGCGTGATCTCGCCGGCTGGGATGCGGGGGACCACCGAGTAGGTGCCGTCCTTCTGCATGTTCGCCAGGGCGCGGTCATTGGTGTCCTGCAGGCCGCCGCGGTCCGCGCCGAGAATGTACTCCCCGTGGAGGGTGGCCAGCACCGAGGCCGCCACGGGCTTGCAGAGATCACAGCCGAGGTTCACGGACGGGTCCGCCGGGGTGCCGAAGCGGGCGACGATCTCGCTGAACGTGGTCAGCCGCGTGGTTCGCACGGCCTCGAACATCTCGGACCGGGACAGGGCGAAGTGCTCGCACAGCGCCGTGGAGACCTCCATCCCCAGCTCGGCCATCTGCTGCTCCATGACCTTCTGGGCCGCCGGCAGGCAGGAGCCACACTGGGTCCCGACGCCGGTGCACGCCTTGAGTGCCCCGAGGTCCGGGCACCCGCCGCACACGGCGGCGAGCAGATCCCCGGCACTGACGTCCCGGCAGGAGCAGATCTGGGCGTCATCCGGCATCTGCAGGTCCACGGGTGCGCCGTTGCCAGCGGCAGACAGGAAGGCCCCAGCCTCCCCGGGAAGCTCCCGCCCCAGCAGTGGCCGCAAGGACGCATAGGGGGCGGCATCGCCGACGAAGATCCCGCCCAGCAGTGTTCTGGCGTCCTCGGATACGACGAGCTTCTGGTAGAGGCCGCCGGTGGGATCCGCGTAGACGACCTCGAGGGCACCGGGGGCTGAAGCGAAGCCGTCACCGAAGCTGGCCACGTCCAGCCCGGAGAGCTTGAGCTTGGCTGCCGTGTCGAAGCCGGGGAACGTGCCGGTCCCGCCGCACAGCCGATCGGCGACCACCTCGGCCATCGTGTTGGCCGGAGCCACCAGGCCCATGCACTCGCCCTCGAAACTGGCGGCTTCGCCGATGGCCCACACGTGTGGCACCGAGGTGGCGCACCGCTCGTCGATGGCGAACCCGCCCCGTGGACCGAGCTCGAGGATCCCCGCCCCGAGCTCGTCCCGCGCCGTGATCCCCGTGGCCGCCACCACCAGGTCCACCTCGAGGTTCTCACCGGAGGGGAAACGCAGGACCTCTCCCCGTGCCGTCCTCTCGAGGGCGCTGGGGCGCTCGCCGAGCCTCAGTGCGTATCCCTGACCGCGCAGCAGCCGGTTCAGCGTCCGCCCGCCGAACTCGTCCAGCTGGGCGTTCATGACCCAGGGGCGGGAGTGGACCACCGTGACGTCCGCGCCGAGCGCCCGCAGTCCGCCGGCGGCCTCCAGGCCCAACAGGCCGCCGCCGATCACGGCCGAGCGTGGTGTGCGCCCGAGCCGCTCGGCCAGGGCCGTCACGTGCTCCCGCAACCGGTCCACGTCCTCGATGGTCCGGTAGACGGTCATGTCCTCGGCGCCGGGGATCGCCGGCCGGGCGGCGTCACTGCCGGTGGCCAGGACCACCTCGTCCCAGGTGGCGGCGAATGTGCCCACGGTGCTGTCCTCCACGGTGAGGGACCGGGCGTCCGGATCCAGCCCGGTGACCCGGCAGCCGGTGTGCAGGCGGACCCGGGAGTCCTCCCAGAGGGTGGGGGCAGAACCGCCGGAACCACGAGAACTCAGCGGCAGGTCATCGGTGGGGTCCGTGAACCGCCGGGACAGCGCCACCCGGTCATAGGGGGCCCACGGCTCCTCGGCGAAGACCTCGATCCGGAGGTCATCCCCGCTGCGGGCCAACAGGGCCTCGACCAGCCGGTGGGCAGCCGGGCCGCCGCCGATCACGGCAATAGTTCTCTCTGCGGGTTTCTTGCCGGGTTGCACAGTCATGAGCCCATCCCCTTGCGTCGTAGGCCACTCACGCTAGGGACTGGCGGTTTCCCGGCCGTGTCCCTCGTGTAACGACTGCATGACGTGGGCCTCACACCGGTGTCCTGGGGCGGGGAGAGCACAACGTTGCACGCGCGAAACATCCCGCGAGGCTCACGGAAACAACCGGTTCCTACGGTGGGTCCATGACACTCACCGCTGTGCACGCCGAAACTCACGCCACCACCGACTGGCAGCCGGTCTGCCCGCTCGAGGCGCTCGAGCCCCTGTGGGCGGAGGCGGCCCTCGTGGACCGCGAGCAGGTCGCCGTGGTGCGGTTGCCCTCGGACGAGGTCGTCGCCGTCTCACACTGGGACCCGTACGCGAAGGCGCACGTGATGGCCCGCGGGATCGTCGGCTCGCGGGGCGGCCGCCCCACCCTGACCTCGCCCCTGCACAAGCAGGTCTACGATCTGGCCACGGGGGAGTGCCTCACCGATCCTGCGCTGAGACTGGCCACCTTCCCGGTGCGGGTGCGGGACGGGATCGTCGCCGTCGGACGTCATGAGCAGGCCGCATGGTGAAAAACCCCCTCACCCTCGTCGCCGTCTCCCACGGGACCGTGGATCCGGTGGGGCAGGCGCGGATCGCCGCCCTCGCCCGGGCCGTCCGGCAGCAGATCAAAGCCGGGGTCGAAGTCCTGCTGACGCACGTGGACGTCCAGACGCCGCAGGTGGGGGAGGTCCTGGCGGGCCTGCCGGCGGACCGGAGCGCCGTCGTCGTGCCCGTGCTGTTGTCCGGGGGCTACCACGTCAAGGTGGACCTCAAGCGTGCCGCCCAGGACATCCCCGTGGCCCCCGCGCTGGGCCCGGACGAGCTCCTCGTCGATCTGCTCGCGCGCCGGGCCGTGGACGCCGGCTTCGTGCGCGGGCACCACCAGGTGGTCCTCGGCGCGGCCGGATCCACCGACGCCGGCGCCGTCGCCGACTGCCGCGCCGTCGCGTACCGCTTGGCGGAACGGCTCGGCACGCCCGTGGCCGAGGGCTACCTCTCGGCCGCGCAGCCCCGGGTCGCGGCCGCCGTCGGGACTCTGCGCGCCCGGGATCCCCGTCGGCCGGTTCTGGTGCTGAGCTACCTCCTGGCCCCCGGGTACTTCCAGTCGCTGCTG
This sequence comes from Citricoccus muralis, assembly GCF_003386075.1. Classification (GTDB taxonomy): domain Bacteria; phylum Actinomycetota; class Actinomycetes; order Actinomycetales; family Micrococcaceae; genus Citricoccus; species Citricoccus muralis. Next base: position 1,944,050 of record NZ_QREH01000001.1, on the reverse strand, counting down.
GTCTCCGAGGCCACCGCTGCCGGGGCCGAGACCACCACGATTCCACTGCTGGGGCAGGCCGGCCCGGTGCCCGGGGAGCTCGTGGATCTCGTGCTGAGGCGATTCAGGGATACGGTGGATGCGTGTTTAACCCCTGGGACAACGGCTCGAAGGCCTATCGCATCACCCTGCTGACCGGCACGGGGCTCATCCTGCTCGGCATCGTGCTGGCGCTGATCGGCGGCGGGGTGCAGGTCCAGCCCCTCCAGTGGGTCGCGATCGGCCTCATCGGCCTCGGACTCGTCACCCACCTTGCGGCGCAGGTGCTGCGGGCGCGGGACGCCCAGCGTCGCCACCGGCAGGCGCGGCAGGCCGGACGCTAAGCACGTCACCGTCCGCTGGCCCAGCGTTCACCCGGTGGACTCCTGGCGGCCACGGAAGGAGGGGGCGCGGGGGATTGGATGGGGAGGTCCCCTCCCGTCCCCCGAAAGGGTATCCCCGACATGAGTACTCACCGTCGCTTGTCCGGTGCCGTGGCACTCGGCCTCTCCGCCGTGCTGACCGGCGCCTTTGCCGCCCCGACATTCGCGGCCCCGGCCGAAGCCGCTGCAGGAGCCGCTGTGCCCGCAGCGCCAGCCGTTCCAGCAGGCGAGGCCGCCGAGGGCCAGTCCTTCCACCGCTTGGCCACCCTGCCGGCCTACGAGAACCAGCTGGCCGCGGACCCCGAGGCGGACCCGTCCGCCCCCACGGTCGCCGAGATCTCCACCGTCACCGCGGATGGCAACACCGTGATCCACACCGACGCCGAGGCCGGGGGCATCGGCTTCGTGGACATCACCGACCCGGAGAACCCGCAGGCGGCCGGGTTCAAGGCCACCGATGGTTCCCCGACCTCCGTATACGCCACCGAGGCCTTCATCATCGTGGTCACGGACACCTCTGAGGACTTCACCCACCCGACCGGCAAGGTCGAGTTCTGGGACCCGGAGACCCTCGAGCTGATCCACGGCGTGGAACTGAAGGGCCAGCCCGACTCGATCGACGTCTCGCCTGACGGCACCACCGCGATGATCGCCATGGAGAACCAGCGCGACGAGGACCGCGAGGACGTGGACGGAGGTCTGCCGCAGCTGCCCGCCGGCGAACTGGCCGTGATCGACCTGTCCGCCGAGGACATCACCGCACTGACCGCCGAGGCGATCCAGTACACGGACCTGACCGGGTTGGCCGGCCTGGACACCCCCGAGGACCCGGAGCCGGAGTACATCAAGTTCTCCCCGGACGGCACCAAGGCCGCCCTGACGCTGCAGGAGAACAACGGCGTCGTCATCCTCGATGCGGCCACGGGCGAGGTCATCGACCACTTCAGTGCCGGCGCCGTCTCCGTGGAGGGCATCGACACCGCCGAGGACGGCAACCTGTCCCTGGATGGCTCCATCACCGACGCCGTGCGCGAGCCGGACGCCATCGGCTGGATCGGCAACGACCACGTGGCCACTGCGAACGAGGGCGACTGGAAGGGCGGCAGCCGCGGCTGGACCGTCTTCAACGCCGATCCGGAGTCCGCGGAGTTCGGCGACGTGGTCTGGGATGCCGGCAACTCCTTCGAGAACCTCGCCCACCGCTACGGCCAGTTCCCCGAGCACCGGGCTGAGAACAAGGGCGCCGAACCCGAGGGTCTGACCGTGGAGACCTACGGGGACACCACCTACGCGTTCGTCGGCTCCGAGCGGGGCAACTTCGTGGCCGTGTACAACGTCGACGATCCGTCCAACCCGGTCTTCACCCAGCTGATGCCGTCCACCAACGGGCCCGAGGGCCTGCTGGCCATCCCGGAGCGCAACCTCATGGTGGTCTCCTCCGAGGAGGACGACGCCGAGGTGGGCGTCCGCGCCACCGTCCAGGTCTTCGAGTTGGGGGACGGGCCTGCAGCGGTCCCGACCCTGAAGTCCGCTGATGCGACCGGGCCGGCCGCAACGGAGGGACAGCCCATCACCTGGTCCGCCCTGGGTGCGCTGTCCGCCGTGCCGGGCGAGGCTGACAAGCTCTATGCGGCGCCGGATGACTTCCTGTCCCCGTCCCGGATCTACACGGTGGACACCACCACCGCTGACGACGGCGGCCCGGCCACCATCGAGGCCGAGCTCGCCCTGGAGCACGGGTACGACATCGAAGGCCTGTGGGCCGACGCGGACGGCACGTTCTGGCTGGCCGTCGAAGGCACCGCGATCACCGACGGTGAGGTCGGCTCCGAGGGCAACCGGCTGGTCCACGTGGACGCCGAGGGCCAGGAGCTCGCCTCGGTCGACCTGCCCGCCGAAGTGGCCGCAGGATTGAAGGGCCAGGGCCTCGAGGGCGTCACGGGCTACGGCTCCGGTGAGGACGCGGTGCTCTACACCGCCGTCCAGCGAGAGGCCGCCGGCGAGGACTTCGCCCGCATCGGCCGCTTCACGGTGGCCACCGGTGAGTGGGAGTGGTTCGGCTATTCACTGGAGTCCACCGACGTCGAGGGCGACTGGATCGGCCTGAGCGAGATCACCGCCGTGGACGGGGACACCCTCGCGGTCATCGAACGGGACAAGCTCAACGGCCCTGACGCAGCCCTGAAGAAGGTCTTCACGGTCGAGGTGCCGGAGGCCGGAGCCGCCACCGGTGCGGCAGCCGAGGAGGTCCCGGTGCTCGAGAAGACCGAGGCCATCGACGTGCTGCCCCAGCTGCAGGACCTCAACGGCTGGACCCAGGAGAAGCTGGAGGGGCTGGCGATCGCCGGCAACGGGAACGTCTACGCCGCCACGGACAACGACGGGGTGGAGGACGCCACCGGCGAGACCGTCTTCCTGAACCTCGGCCCGGCCGCCGAGCACTTCCCGACTGACCCGACCGATCCGACTGATCCGGAGCCGGTGGTGGATTTCACGGACAATCAGCCCGGTTCGGTGTACTACGCACCGGTGCGGTGGATGCAGGCCGCCGGGGTGACCACCGGCTACACCGACGGCACCTACCGCAAGGCGGCAGAGATCACCCGTGGGGAGTCCGTGGCCTTTCTGCAGCGCTACCTGGCCCCGGACTACACCACCGACCCGGCCGACGAGGACACCCCCGTGTTCCCGGACGTGCCGGCCGGGGCCCCGCACTTCACCCCGATCGCCTGGGCCGCCGACGACTCCGACGGCGCCAACGGTGCCGGCCCCGTCTCCGAGGGCTACGCCGATGGCACCTTCCGGCCCGGCCAGGACGTGACGCGTGCGGAGTTCGTGACCTTCCTCTACCGGGCCGCTGATCCTGAGGGCTTCACCGCCCCCGAGGTCTCAGTGTTCCCGGACGTGCCGTCCTCCGGCTCGTACTACGAGGCGATCTCCTGGGCCGCTGCCGAGGGACTGGTCAACGGCTACCACGGCGGCGAATACCGCCCGTACGACCCGATCAGCCGCGGCGAGGTCGCCAAGGTCATGCACCAATACGGCGTCGCGCAGGAGGGCTGAGGGGTCAGGGTGAGGGGCCGAGATGAGGGAGGCGCCGGGCGGTAGGCTGTAAGCCGATGTCACCGGACCTGAGGAGTACCGCAGTGGGCGTGAACCCGGACCTGCAGGGGCGAACCTATCCGCCCACCGAGCCCTACGTCGTCGGGCGGGAGAAGATCCGTGAGTTCGCCGCGGCCGTCCAGGCCACGCACCCCGCGCACACGGACCTCGCAGCCGCCCGGGGTCTCGGCTACGCCGACCTGGTGGCCCCGCCCACCTTCCTGGTGACCCTCGCGCAGAGGGCCGAGGCCGCCGTCGTCGCCGATCCGGATGCCGGCATCGACTTCTCGCGGGTGGTCCACGCGGACGAGCGCTTCACCCACCGGCGCCCGGCCGTGGCCGGAGACGAGCTCATCGGGGCCACCACGGTCGAATCCGTCAAGTCCCTCGGCGGCCACACCATGGTCACCACCGCCACCGAGATCACCACCACCGGCGGCGAGGCCGTCTCCACCGTGCGGTCCACCCTGTTGGTCCGCGGAGAGGAATGATCACCATGGAAAAAGGCGACTCCATCGGCTCCACCACCGTCACCCTCTCCCGCGCCGACCTGGTCCGTTATGCGGGGGCCTCGGGCGACTTCAACCCGATCCACTGGTCCGAATCCACCGCCCGCTCCGTGGACCTGCCCGGCGTGATCGCCCACGGCATGCTGACCATGGGCGCCGCCGTCCAGCTGGTCACCGACTGGTGCGGGGACCCCGGAGCCATCCTCGACTACCAGACCCGTTTCTCGGCCATGGTCCCCGTTGACGAGGCCGAGGGCGCCACCCTGACCGTCTCCGGCAAGGTGGGGAAGATTGATGACGACGCCGGCACGGTGCGGATCGATCTCAGCGTCACCGACGCCGGGCACGGAGATGCCAAGGTCCTGACCAAGGCGCAGGCCGTCGTCCGGGTCCCGGAGGGGGCGGCCGCGTGAGTGGGCGGGTGGCCACCACAGGGTCTGCGGGAATCACGGCGGGCATCCGCCTGGCCGAGTACACCACGAGCCGGGTCGGAGGCCCTGCCGCCGGGTGGGTCGCGGCCGGGTCGGCCGAGAAGGCCACCGAGGCCATCCGGTCCATCGATGCTGCCGGCACCCCCCTGTTGATCCTGGGCGGCGGCTCGAACACCCTGATGGCCGACGCCGGCTTCCCCGGCACCGTGGTCCAGCTCGCCTTCCGCGGGGTTGAGGTCCTGAAGGAGACAGGCGAGTCAGTTCACGTTCGGATGGCGGCGGGTCAGGACTGGGACGAAGCCGTCGCCTGGACGGTGGCGCAGGGCCTGACCGGGCTCGAAGCACTCTCCGGGATCCCGGGCTCCGCCGGGGCCACCCCGGTGCAGAACGTCGGCGCCTACGGCTCGGATATCTCCCGCACCCTCGTGTCCGTCCAGGCCTGGGATCGTCAGGCGGGTGAGCTGGTCGAGTTGAGCCACGAGGACCTGCGGTTCGGGTACCGCGACTCCGTCATCAAGCGGAGCATGCTGGACTCCACCCCCCGCTGGGTGGTGCTCTCCGTGGACTTCCGACTGCACCGCTCGGGCAGCATCGCCCCGGTCCGCTTCGCCCAGCTGGCCCAGGCCCTCGGCGTGGACGAGGGGGAGTCCGCCCCGCTGGAGACGGTCCGCCACCAGGTGCTGCGGCTGCGGGCCGGCAAGGGCATGGTCCTGGACGCCCAGGACCAGGACACCTGGTCCACGGGCTCCTTCTTCACCAATCCCATTCTCCCCGCGTCCGTCCGGGCGCACCTGCCCGGCGACGCCCCGGCCTACGGCGCCGGACAGGACGAGGACGGAGAGAAGCTGGTCAAACTCTCCGCCGCGTGGCTCATCGACCGCGCCGGCTTCGGCAAGGGCTTCGGGCTGGGACCGGACGAGCAGGCCATCGCCGGCGCCCGCGCGTCGTTGTCCACGAAACACACGCTCGCCGTGACCAACCGCGGCCATGCGAGCACGGCGGACCTGCTGGCGATCGCCCGCACGGTGCGGGATGGCGTCGAGGCGCAGTGGGGCGTACGTCTGCACCCCGAGCCGGTGCTCGTGGGGTGCGTGCTCTAGACCTGGCTGTTCTCTAGACCTGTTTTGCCATTCGGCAAGAATGATTGCCAAACGGGATCATGGGTTCGATGATGGTGTGATGAACCAGAAACAGAACCAGACCCCTGATGCCTCGCGCACCCCAGAAACCCCAGAAACCCTCGATGTACTGATCGCCGGAGGCGGTGCGGCCGGCCTCGCCGCCGCCGTGACCCTGGCCCGGTCCCGGCGCTCCGTCGCCGTGGTGGACGGCGGCCAGCCGCGCAACGCTCCGGCCGAGGGCGTGCATGCCCTGCTGGGCCGCGAGGGCATCAGCCCCGCCGAGCTGCTCGCCGCCGGGCGACGCGAGGTCACCGGCTACGGGGGAGTGGTCCTGGACGGGGAGATCGCCGCGGTCCGCCGGCTGGAGGGTGGCGAAGGAGAGGATGGCGGGGGAGATGCCGGCTTCGAGGCCACGCTGAACGATGGCAGGGTCCTCACCGCACGCCAGTTGCTCATCGCCACGGGGCTCATCGACGAGCTGCCGCCAATCCCCGGTCTGGCCGAGCACTGGGGCCGCAGCGTGATCCACTGCCCCTACTGCCACGGCTGGGAGGTGCGGGACCGCTCCATCCTGGTCCTGGGCACCTCCGCCAACTCGGTGCACCAGGCCCTGCTCTTCAGCCAGCTCAGCGCCGACGTGCGATTCCTGGCGGACACCGCGCACGGGCCTGGACTGGACGCGGAGCAGGCCCGCCAGCTGGCCGCCCGCGGCGTCGAGGTGATCACGGGGGAGGCGGCCGCCGTCGAGTCAGAGAACGGCGGCGCCCCGAACGGTGAGGCCCGGCTCGCGGGAGTGCGCCTGGCCGGCGGCGAACTGCTGCCCGCCGAGGTGATCGTGGTGGCCCCGCGAATGCTCGCCCGGACCGAGGCCTTCGAGGGCCTGGGGGTGCAGACGGAGGAGAACCCGATGGGCCGCTTCATCCCGGTCGACGCCTCTGGCTGGACCGGTGTCCCCGGGGTCTGGGCCGCCGGCAACGTCGCGGACCTCTCGGCACAGGTCGGGGCGGCGGCGGCCGCCGGGACCCTGGCGGCGGCCCGGCTCAACGCGGAACTGGTGATGGAGCGGCTGTAGGACAGGTGAGGCAACATTCGGGCGCACTTCACGTGGCCGTCACCGGCTGGTCACGGTGCTGACGGGTGGCTTGCCTACCGTCACCCACCATGGGCGGATTGTTTGTGGCCATCGGCGACTCCTTCACCGAAGGGGTGGGCGACTGGGAGCCCCGGCACCCCAACGGGGTACGCGGCTGGGCGGACCGGGTGGCCAAGCAGTTGTCCAAGGCGGACCCGAGCAGCCGCTACGCGAACCTGGCGATCCGCAGCCGGCGCCTCGCCGGTGTCGTCGAGGAGCAGATCGAGCCGGCCCTGGCCATGCGTCCAGACCTGATCAGCTTCTATGCGGGCGGAAACGATCTCCTCGAGGTGCGCCAGGACATCGGCCTGGTCCTGGAGAACTACACGCGGGCGGTCGAGCGGCTGGTGTCCTCCGGTGCGCAGGTGCTCCTCTTCACGGGGTTCGACGTCCCCCTGCACCCCGTGCTGGAACGGTTCAAGCGCAGGAACTGGGCCTTCAATGACAACGTGCGCCAGCTCGCCCGCCGGTACCCGGACTCCGTGACGCTGGTGGACTACTGGACGTGGGATGTCTATCATGACCGCCGCATGTGGGACATTGACAAGCTCCACATGAACCGCGCGGGGCACCGCTACATGGCCATCCAGATTCTCAACATCCTGGGCGTCCGGCACCAATTGGAGTTCGAGCCCTTCGGTCCCCGTGAGCGGTTGGGTCCCGTCCAGTCTGTCAGCCGGGACGTGGAGTGGCTGCGCCAGTGGGTGCTGCCCATGTTCGGCCGCCGGATGCGCGGAATCACGCTCGGCGATGGACTGCACCCCAAATGGCCGGAGCCCTTCCTGCCCGCAGACGGCATGAAGAAGACCTACCGCAAGCGGCGCAGCAGGCCCTAGAGGTTGCCGGTGGCGATGGCCAGCATGCGGCGCACCGGCTCGGCGGCGCCCCAGAGCAGCTGGTCGCCCACGGTGAACGCGGAGAGGTACTCCGGGCCCATCTCCATCTTGCGCAGCCGGCCCACGGGGATGGTCATGGCGCCGGAGGCGGCGATCGGGGTCAGGTCGGCCATTGAGGCCTCCTTGGTGTTCGGCACCAGAGAGACCCACTCGTTGTCCGAGGCGATGATCTGCTCGATCTCGTCCAGCGGCACGTCCCGCGTCAGTTTCAGGGTCAGCGCCTGGGAGTGCGAGCGCAGGGTGCCGATGCGCACGCACAGGGAGTCGAAGGGCACCCGCTGGGCTGCCGAGTGACCGAGGATCTTGTTCGTCTCGTCGCCGGCCTTCTTCTCCTCCTTGGACATGCCGTTGCCGAGGTCCGCGTCGATCCAGGGGATGAGCGATCCGGCGAGCGGCATGCCGAACTGGGAGGCGTCCAGGGAGCCGTCGCGCTGGGCAGCGGTGACCTTGCGGTCGATCTCGAGGATGGCGGAGGCGGGATCGGCCAGCTCGTTCGCCACCACGCCGTGGAGGTCGCCGAACTGGGTGAGCAGCTCGCGCATGTGGCGGGCGCCGCCGCCGGAGGCCGCCTGGTAGGTCATGGCGGTGCCCCACTCCACAAGGCCGGCCTTGAACAGGCCGCCCAAGCCCATGAGCATGCAGGAGACGGTGCAGTTGCCGCCCACGAAGTCCTTGACGCCCGAGGCCAGGCCGGCGTCGATGACGTTCCGGTTCACCGGGTCGAGCACGATGATGGAGGAGTCCTCCATGCGCAGCGTCGAGGCGGCGTCGATCCAGATCCCGTTCCAGCCCGCGGCGCGCAGCTTGGGGTAGACCTCGGAGGTGTAGCCGCCGCCCTGAGTGGTGAGGATGACGGGCAGCTTGGCCAGCGTCTCGATGTCATAGGCGTCCTGCAGGAGCCCCGCATCGCCCTTCAGTCCTTCCACGGCAGGCGCAGGCTGACCGGCGGCGGAGGTGGAGAAGAACACCGGGTTCAGGCGCTCGAAGTCCCCCTCCTCGGCCATCCGCTGCAGGAGCACGGAGCCAACCATGCCGCGCCAGCCGATGAGGCCGACCGTGGGGTTGGCGGCGGGGTCGGAAGCGGTCTGGAGTGCTGATTCTGGGGAAAGCATGCCCCACAGTCTACTGGCCGGAGCTGTCCTCGGTCAGTGACCTGCGTTTCAGGGTGGCCCACAGCCCACCGAAGATGAACACCTGGGTGAGCACCACCAGGAAGACGACGCCCATCACCACGTTGTCCGTGAAGATCATGACCAGTCCCATCACGGCGGTCACCAGGCCCAGGATCGGGCAGGCGACGAAGGCGATGAACGTCAGGGTGGTCTTGTTCAGCAGCGCGTTCATGAGCGGTCCTCGTGGTCGTCGTGGGCGCGTTCCCACCGTTCGAAGCGGTACCCGGTCCCGGAGTCGGTGCGGTGCTCCTCGAGAGAGGTCCGGGTCCATTGGCCGTCCAGTGCGGGGGCGTACGTGTCACCGGCGGCGTCGGTCTCGATCACGGTGATCTCCGCCAGGGTCGCCACATCGAGCGCCTGCTCGTACAGCGTGGCCCCGCCGATCACCCAGATCAGGTCCAGCCCGTCCGCTTCGCTCGCGGCCTCGAGGGCCTCCTGGAACCCGGGGACGACGACGGCGCCCGCCGCCCGCATCACCTCCGCCGACTGCTGGCGCCGGGAGACGACGATGTTCGTGCGTCCCGGTAGGGGCCGGAACTTCTCCGGGAACGAGTCCCAGGTACGCCGGCCCATGATGACCGGGTGGCCGTGGGTACGGTCCTTGAAGTGGGCGAGGTCCTCGGGCAGGTGCCACGGCATGGAGCCGTCGGCGCCGATGACGCGATCCGGGGTCTGGGCCCAGATCATGCCGATGCGGATGGGGGTACTGTCAGACGGCAATGGGGGCCTTGATCGTCGGGTGGTGCTGGTAGTCGACCAGCTCGAAGTCCTCGAGGGCGTAGCTGAAGATGTCCTCCGGGGTCCGGTTGAACCTCAGCTGCGGGTAGGGAAACGGCTCCCGGGAGAGCTGCTCCGTGACCTGGTCCACGTGGTTGTCATAGATGTGGCAGTCGCCACCGGTCCAGACGAACTCGCCCGGCTCCAGTCCCGTCTGCTGAGCCATCATGACGGTCAACAGGGCGTAGGAGGCGATGTTGAACGGCACCCCGAGGAACAGGTCCGCCGAGCGCTGGTACAGCTGGCAGGAGAGTTTCCCGGGGCCGTTCTCCTGCGGGGCCACGTAGAACTGGAACATCGCGTGGCACGGCGGTAGGGCCATCTCGTCCACCTCGGCCGGATTCCACGCGGTGACCAGGTGGCGGCGCGAGTCCGGGGTGGTCTGGATGGAGTCCACGACCTTCGCGATCTGGTCGATCTGCCCGCCGTCCGGGGTGGGCCAGGACCGCCATTGCACGCCGTAGACCGGGCCCAGTTCACCGTCCTCGTCTGCCCACTCGTCCCAGATCTTGACGCCGCGCTCCTGCAGCCAGCGGACGTTGGAATCGCCACGCAGGAACCACAGCAGCTCGAGTGCCACGGACTTGAAGTGCACGCGCTTGGTGGTGATCAACGGGAACGATGCGCCGAGGTCGTACCGCAGCTGCCGGCCGAACACGCTGCGCGTCCCGGTGCCGGTGCGGTCTGTCTTGGCGGCACCGGTGGCCATGACATCGGCCAGCAGGTCCTCATACGGGGTGGAGATGCTCACCCGTGCATTCTACGGGCCACCCCCGTCAGCAGTTCCACCGTCTCCTCAGGGCTGAAACCCGCCGCTGCCGCCCGGCGCGCGAGGTCCTCGGCGGCCTGCACGACGTCGGCCGGCCAGTCCCGTTCCTGACCCGCCTGCTTCCCCGGCGTACTTCCCGGTCCCTGCCGCGGGGGCGCCTCCGCCACCGTCGTGCCGTGCCGGCGCCGGGAGACCACGTACCCGGCCGCCTCCAGTTCCCGATAGGCCCGGGCCACGGTCCCGACGGCGATCCCCAGGTCCGCGGCCAGCGCCCGGACCGAGGGAAGCCGAGAGCCCGGGGTGAGGGACCCGTCGTCGACTAGGGCAGTGATGCGAGCCCGCAGCTGCTCGAACGGCGGGACCGGTGAGGAGAGGTCGAGGACGATCTCGGCGCTCATGAAACGGGCGCCTCCCGTTCGGCTTCACGCGCGGCCTCCCGCTCGTCCTGGCGGGGCCGGAGCCGGGCCCCGGGGACGTCGGGGGCCGGGGCGATCACGCAGGCCACGATGAGGCCGAACAGGGCGAAGACCGTCAGGGTGCGGATCAGGAGCAGGCCGTCGGGCAGGTCGTTGATCCCGAGATTCAGGATGGTGCCACTGATGAAGCCATGCCAGACCTGCACGCCGGCGAGGAGGGCGGCACCGGTGACGGACAGGATGCCCGCGGCGCCGACGGCCAGCAGGCGGTTGGCCCCGCCGGTGCGGATCGCGGCGTCCTGCTCGGCAGTGGCATGGCCGAGGGGCGGGCGGTGCAGGGCCAGACGGGCGAGGGCGAGAGCGGTCAAAGCGAAGGCCGCGGTCGTCGCCGCCAGCGCGGTGGCCAGCTCGGTCTGCTGCACTTTCGTGGTCAGGCAGAGCACGCACCACACCGCTGCCAGGAGCATGGACAGTCCGAGGGCGTAGACGGGCCAGCGGGACGACTTGCCAGTGGTGGCCGGCTCCCAGGACGGGCTGTGTCCCCGGCGGACGCCGAACTCGGTGAAGCCCAGAATGACCAGGGCCGCGGCGCAGGGCAGCGCCGACCACAGGACCATCGACCACGTGTCCCAGGCGGACCCCCAGGCGGGACCGGCAGACCCGACCACGGACGTTCCCGTGTGGGGTAGAGCCCAGGAGAAGTAGCCCACCAGTGCGGCGATCGGCGCCGCCACCATCCACGCCAGGGTCGCCCCGTCCAGGCGCAGGCGCAGCACGGCGCGGGCGGTGCCCGGTGCGCGGGAGGACCGAGGCGACGGGCCGGCGTCGTACGCCTCGCGGTGCTGCACCGTGTGGGAGCCGAGCTCGGCGACGTGCGGTGACCGCCAGAAGAGCAGGACCAGCATCACGAGAAGCGAGGCCAGGCCGAGCCAGGGCATGAAGGGGGTGGAGTAGCGATCCTCAGTATGGCGGGCCAGCGCTGCGTCAGCATTCGCCCAGGCGTTGAACCCCGCGGCGCCGATGCCCAGCATCATGACCGCCACGGTGCGCAGGGCGCGGTTGACGGCGATGCGCCGCACGAGGTCGTCGTCCCGGGGGTGCAGTCCGGTCAGCGTGGGGCGCCGGGCGATGATCCGCAGCACGATCGCGAAGCCGACGGCGGCCAGGACCAGGGCCAGCAGCAGCCAGGGCGCGATGTCCCCGCCGCCGCGGGATCCTGGCTCGAACCAACTGCTCTCCGAGCCGCCGTACTCGTCACGCCACGTCTCCGTGATCTCGCGCGCCCGAACCGCCGGGGTCTGCCAGGCCAGCGCCACCAACCCGGCGGCGGCCAGCATGATGACGGCGGTGACACCGGTCAGGTGGCGGGGGAGGAGTTCGCTGGCGCGGCGGTCGCTCAGACGGGCCATGCGCACGGCGCCGGTCTGCCGGGGCCACGTGTACTGCGCCACGGCGTACACCAAGACGAAGGCCACCACCGGGCTGAGGGCGATCCCCAGCGCCTCGTACCAGGGCAGGGGAGGCAGCGGGGCGCTGATAATGCTCCGGACGGTCTCCCCATCGGTCTCGGTGGTCACCGGAAAGGCGCCGTTGCTGAACCCGTTGCCGAAGACGCCAAACTGCTCCGGGGTGGCCAGGGCAGCCAGCCCGGCGGTGCCGGAGGCGAAGAGGGCGATGAGCGCCGCGATCATCGCGTGGGTGCGCACAGCCCGCACGGGGTCGCCGCGGCCGGGACTCCACGCCGTGCCGCGCAGGACGACGTACAGCAGGCCCAGCCCTACGGCCAGTCCTATGCCGGTGGACCCGGCCCATCCCATGGCGTTGCCCATGTACTCCCCCTTCGATTATGTGTCAATGTATCAACCCATTGACACATCCGAAAGGCGTATGAATTACAGTTCGCCCTCGAAGCCGCCCTTGAAAACCAAGGGCGCGTATTCGGGGTAGCGCCGCAGGTAGTCCTGCACGTAGGAGCATTCCGGGACGATCAGGAAGCCCTCGGCCTTGAGGCGCTCCAGCACGATCGTCACCAGCGCGCGGGCGTAACCGCGGCGGCCGAAGGCCTCGTCGATGATGGTGTGCTGCAGGATCACCACGGTCTCCTCGCCCACGGTCTGCTCCGTGTAGCCGAGGAAGCCGATGAACTGCTCCTTCTGCCACAGTTCGATCCGGCCGCGGTCCGGGTCGCGTTCCACGCGCAGGTCGTCATGGACGATCTTGGGGGTCTCGGTGCTGCTGCCCTGGGTGCTCATGCGATGAGGCTACTTCAGTCGTCCCAGACGTCGTAGACCTCGATCGACACGATTTTGCCCCCGGCATCCAGGGCCTGGTGGGCCACGATGACCGCCCCGGGCTTCAGGTAGGGATCCTTGCGGGGCAGGGCGGCCAGCACGGCGTCATTCGAGTCCAGCACCCCGTCCTTCAACACCTCGAGGATCTCCGGCAACACCGGCCGATGGGTGCACAGCAGGGTCGAGCGCTGCTTGCCCAGCCGGGCCGCCATCTCCTTGCGCGACTTCTTGGGGTTGTTCTTCGCCGTCTTCTCACTGAAGGCCCCGAGCTCCTTGAACCCGCGCTTGGTGTCCTTCACGTACGGGGTCACCGTCTCCACGCAGCGCAGGTACGGGGATGTGATGACCTTGTCCGGGTTCCAGGACCCCAACAAACGACGCACGGACATCGCCTGCCGCTGTCCCGTGGCCGCGAGGGGCCGCTGGTCCTCCGCGCGGGACCAGGAGGAGCGCGGCTTCGCCTTCGCGTGGCGCAGGATGATGAACGGGGCGGTGCGCAGGGTCTTGTTGCGGTGGGCTGCGACCAAGGCCTCCAGCGGCTCGCGGTCCGTGGCATTGGTCAGGGCGGCGCGGGCCTTCTTGACGCTCATCCACTCGGTGCGGTCCACCTCGCGGCCGTCCGGCACCGGCGTGGTCCGGGAGGCCTCGGCCGCCCAGTACCAGACTTCCTTGGGAGTCTTGGCGGCGCCGATGGTGTACCGGGTCGTCGGCAGCGGCAGCCCCAGATCGACCACCAGCCCGATCTCCTCGCGGACCTCCCGCACCGCGCATTCCGGCAGGGTCTCGCCGTCGTCCAGCTTGCCCTTGGGCCAGGACCAGTCGTCGTACTGGGGGCGGTGGATCACCAGCACCTCGAGCCCCTGACCCGAGGCGCGCCAGGGCACCACTCCGGCGGCGAGGACCGAGGCGGAGGGTGCGGCGTCGTGGAAGTCGGCGGTCGAGCGGGCTGCAGTCTGGGGCATGCGGGATCCACTTTCGGAAAAGGGGGCGTGGCGCCCCATCGTATCCGGCGCTGAACGCCCTGTGGCCACGACCGGCCACGACCGGCCAGGACTTGGACTACCCGCGCGGGGTGTACATCACATCGGTGTCCCAGCGGACGAAGCCGAGCTTGCGGTAGAGCTCCACGGCCGCGGTGTTGTCCGCGTCCACATAGAGCATCACCGCCTCCACGCCCTGCTGTTGCAGGTAGCGGATGCCCGCCACCGTCAGCACCCGGCCCAGGCCGCGGCCCTGCGCCTGGGGGCCGACGCCGACCACGTAGACCTCGCCGAGCGGTGGATGCCCATCGGCGCCGGGGTGGATCTTCGTCCAGTGGAAGCCCAGCAGCGTTCCATCGGCATCCTCGGCCAGGATGAACCCGGCCGGATCGAACCACGGCTCGGCCTTCCGAGCATCCAGGTCGGTCTGGTCCAGCGAGCCCTGCTCAGGGTGGTCGGCGAAGGCCGCGGCGTTCGTCTCCAGGAACGCGGCGTCGTCCGCGCCGGGCACGAAGGACCGCAGGGTGATGCCCTCAGGGGCGGTGCCGTCCCACACGCTGGTGCGGAGGGAACCGTTCTCCACGTCGTCCTGGGACACCTGGTGGGTGAGGCGCAACCTCAGCAGCTCGCGGACCGGCGTGTAGCCGAACTGCTCGGCCAGCCGGGCCGCGGCAGCATGGTTGCCGTGCGCCCAGGCGTTGTACTTCTCGGTCAAGCCGGCATCCAGTTCCCGGGCCAGGGCGGTCGCCACTCCTTGGGAGCGGCAGTTGGGGTGCACCACCAGTTCGAGGGTTCCGGGCCCAGCACCCGGCCCCGCGGAGATGGCGACGGCGGCGCCCGCCAGTTCGCCGTCACGGCCGTCCTGGTGGTCCAGCCATGCGGTGACGGTCCGGACCCGGTCCGGGTCGTCCGTGGTGCGCAGCTCGACCCAGGTCTGGTCGGAGAACGGGGGATTGCCGTCGGCGGACTCGGCCGCCTCGGCCAGGGCCGTCAGATCGCGCAGCAGCCCGGAATCCAGGCGGCCGGCACTGGTGGACAAGGACGGGGATTCGTGCGGGTGGTCCATGGTTCAACCCTAGTCGTTGTGCGGGTTATTCTCCCGGGGCGTCGCGCGGGACGAAGCGGTATCCCACGTTGCGCACGGTACCGATCAGCTGCTCCTGGTCCGGGCCCAGCTTGGCGCGCAGCCGGCGCACGTGGACGTCCACCGTGCGCGTGCCGCCGAAGTAGTCGTAGCCCCACACCTCGTGGAGCAGCTGTTCGCGCGTGAAGACCCGGCCCGGGTGCTGCACGAGATGCTTGAGCAGCTCGAACTCCTTGAAGGTGAGGTTCATCGGCACGCCGTTGACCTGGGCGGTGTACGTGGTGGCATCCACGAAGATGCCGGAGGCGCGGATTGGCTGGTCGGAGCCCGGGCCGTCACCGGGTGCGGGGAGGGTGGCCAACCGCAGCCGGGCCGTCACCTCGGCCGGGCCCGCCGTGTCCAGCAGGAAGTCACGGGCGCCCCACGCGGGGGAGAAGCCCGCCAGGCCGCCCTCGGTCAGCACCGGGAGCAGCGGCAGCCCGGGGGAGGCGGTCGAGAGGGCCCGGCACAGGTTGCGGGCGCCGGTCAGGTCTCGGCGGGCATCCACCAGGACGACGTCGGCCTCGGGGTGGCGCAGCAACACCTCGGCCCGCGGTGGGCCGGCGACGGTGCGGTGGTCCAGGAAGGCGAGAGCCTCGAGAATCGATTCGGGTTCGGCGGACGCTCCGGAGAGCAACAGCAACAGGGCCAAGGTGGACTCCTCTCCGGGTCAGGACGATTATACGGATTGGACAATGGCAGGATGGACGCGTGAAGCATCCACTGTTGGCCGCCGCCGCCGCGATCACCGCCGTGCTCGTGGGAGCCGCCTGCCTCGGCGGACCGTGGTTCACGGTCGCCATCGCCGCGGTTCTGGTCATCGCGGCTGCCCTAGGCTGGCCCCAACTGCTCGGTGCGCCGGCCCGGAAATCCCTCACTGCGGTGCTCGGCGTGTCCGGGTTGGCGGCCGTCGGCGCCGTGTCGCTGTGGCCCGGCCAGGGTCCCGGAGAGGGCCCCACCGCCTTCGGCGCATCCCTGATCGAACCCATCGCCGTCTGCGTGGCGCTGGGCGTGGTGGCCGCCTTCATGGTCCAGCTCTTCCGCGGCTCCGGCAGCCCCCAGCGGCTGGAGTCCACGGCCGGCACCATCACCGGCGTGGCCGTCGTCTGCGCCGGCGCCGGGTGGGTCGCCCTCGCCCGGTACGACGCCGGCCCGCTCGCCGTCTCCGTGGGCCTCTCCCTGGCGCTCGCGGCCCTGGCCGGATTGGTGCCGTTCCCCGGCCGGAGCGGCCGCGGGCTGGCCGCTGGGCTGTCCCTGGTGCTGGCCGGCGTCGTCCCCGTGGTGTTGGAGCCGCTGTGGCCGGCCTCTTGGGGCGCGCTGTCCTTGCCCGCCTCCGTGGTGGCCGGGCTGTTGGGCGGGCTGGTGCTCGTCCTGACCGGACGCACCGCCCCGGACCGCGGGCTGGGCAGGCCGCTGGGGCGCCGTGCCGCGGTGGCCCTGGGGGTGGCGCCCGTGGCGGTCGTGGGGCTGCTGACCTATTTTGTGTTCAGGATCATGCCGGTCTGACCGGCGGGAGGAGAAAACATGTCTGAGGAAACCGCGTCTGAGGAAATGGCCGCAGCGAACTACACGGTGGCGTTGGAAGAGGGCGGTGACGACGCCTTCGAGCGGGTCTTCCGCTTCGTCGGCGGCGTGCTGACCCAGGTCCTGGGAGGCTCCGGGGCGGACGTCGTCGGCGTCTCCGTGGTGGTGCGCCGGCGCAGCGACGAGGAGGAGGTCCTGCGGATCGACGCCGTGGACCAGCAGGACGGGGACCAGATCCTGCAGGCGATCCAGCGGGATCTGGACACCTACCCCTCGGACGAATTCGTTACCTTCTGGCTCGAACAGGTCCAGCACGGACGCCATGTGGCAGGCCGGGACGCGGACGGCACGCGCCTCGAGTAATCCCGCACGCGGGGGCCACCGGTCTGGAGTAGGATCGGGGCATGTCCCTTCTTGCACTCGAGGTCTTCTTCACCGTTCTTCTCGTCATCGCCGGACTGGCCATGGCCGCGTTCGCCGTGCTCGTGGTCTCCGGCCTGTACAAGGGCCAGCGCTGAGCCTTCGTGCCCACTGAACTGCCTTTTGACCTGACCCCGGAGCTCGCTCCGCTGTCCTGGCTCATCGGCGCGTGGGAGGGGCAGGGTCGGCTCGGTTCCGGCGACGACGGCACCGAGATCTTCTATCAGCGGGTCGACTTCACCGACCATCGCCTGCCGTTCATCGAATACCGTGCCGAGTCCTGGCTGAGCGAGGCGGACGGCACCCTGCTGCGGCCGCTGACCGTGGAGAACGGCTTCTGGTCGCTGGACCGAGACCGCCGCGATGGCGACGTGGGACCCGGGATGAGTCCCGGGGACGTGGTCCCGGTCCTCCGGTCCGCTGATGACGTGGAGGCCTTCCGTCGTGAGGACGGATCCTTCCCGATCACCGCGCAGATCTCCCACCCCGGTTCCCTGACCGAGCTCTACTACGGTGTCATCAAGGGCCCGCAGCTGCAGTTGAAGACCGACTCCGTGCTGCGCGGTTCGGCGGCCGGCCCCTATGAGGGTGGCTCCCGGATCATGGGCCTGGTCAACGGTCAGTTGTTCTGGCGTTGGGACGCCACCCACCACGCCGGTGCCGGTGAAGAACCGCACGCGTCGGCCATCCTGGACCGGATGCCCGATCCCACCCAGGGGCGCCTGGCTCCCGGCGCGCCCCGCACCTCGAACTGAGATTGAGGCCCCGCATGTTGTCAATTCCTGGAGCAGTGGCCGGCAACGGCCCCGACGCCTCCGTGGCCGCCCATTACGGCCAGCCCACCGCTGAGCAGCGGGCCCTGGATGCCGGCACTGCCGTCGTCGACCTCTCCCACCGTGGCGTCGTGACTGTCTCCGGTCCGGACCGCCTGACCTGGTTGAACGTGCTGACCAGCCAGAAGCTCGACCGATTGGCACCGGGGACCTCCACGGAGACTCTTTTCCTGGACGTCCAGGGCCGCATCGAATTCGACTGCCACCTCGTGGACGACGGCGAGACCACCTGGCTCACCGTCGAGCCCGGGGAGAATGCCGGCCTGGCCGACTGGCTGCAGAAGATGAAGTTCGCCTCCCGCGTGGAGATCGCGGACCGCACCGGCGAGATCGCCGCTGTGGGGTCCACCGCCGCTATCCCCGGATGGGACGAGCGGGAGGACATCGCCCGCTGGGAGGACCCGTGGCCGCGCATCGGCGAGGGCGGCTTCCCCTACACCGATGACCCGGATCCTGCCCAGCACCCTGCCGCGGACTGGTCCTGGAATGAGTACCTGGTGCCGGTGTCGTTGCTGGAAGACCTGGCTGATCCATCGAGTCGTGCATCCCCGAGTGAGGACGCCGCCCTGCCGGAGGGCTGGAGCTTTGCCGGGACGATGGCCTCCGAGGCATTGCGCATCGCCGCCCTGCGGCCGCGGCATGGGATGGACACCGATGAGCGCACGATCCCGCACGAGATCGATCTGGTCCGCACCGCCGTGCACCTCGAGAAGGGGTGCTACAAGGGCCAGGAGACGATTGCCCGCGTGCACAACCTGGGGCGTCCTCCCCGTCGGCTGACCTTCCTGCAACTTGACGGTTCCGGCCACACCTTGCCCGCTCCTGGTTCTGACGTCATCGTGCGTCCGGAATCCGAGGCGGAGGCCGCCACCGCTCGATCAGCGGGCACCGTCACCTCGGTGGCCCAGCACCATGAGATGGGCCCGATCGCCTTGGCCATCCTCAAGCGCAACACCGACCCCACCGCCGAGCTCCTGCTCCGCGACGGCAATGCCGAGGACGGGTGGTCCTTCACAGCAGCCACCCAGGAGACCGTGGTCTCTCCGCAGGCCGGCCAGGTCGTCGGGCGCCAGTCCGGGTTCATCCGCAAGGGTGCCCGCTGAGCGGGTCGAGCCCCAGCTAGCCCCACCCCAGTTGGTCCAGCCCTGTCCAGCACTACCTCAGCCGGTCCAGCCTCGGTTGGTCCCGCCCCAGTTGGCCCCGCCTCAACCGACCTCGGCATAGTCGGTCCACTTAGGCGGCCCTCGCGTACTCCACCCGTGTTCCGGGCCGCATCCTCGGCCTCATATGGTCAACGGTTCTGATGTGCTCATGGGTTCGATGGCCTTCGAGATCTCTGCGCCGGCCTGCTGCGAGGGACGGAGTGGGTGCCGGCAATCTCACCGTCACGGGCGAATCTGTGGAGCAGGCCGGATCCCTTGATCCGCGCCGACGTCCAGCAGGGCCAGCGTCGACCCCAATGCCGGCGCCAACTCCAGCGCCAACTCCCATGCCAATTTCAACTCCAATGTCAGTGACAGGGTTGGGCCCCAGGGTGGAGACAGCGGTGATGGCAGGTGCGGATGCGTTCGGCGATGCGGACGAATCCAGGGCGGATGCGTTGGGTGGTGCCGAGAGGGGCCGGGACCGACTGGAATAGCGGTGTCCCGTTGGGGTCGTGATCTCGAGTTTGTTCGGGGATGCTCGATGAGACCATCCAGGGTGTTCCTTGGTGTAGTTGCAGCGAGCGCAGAGGCCGGAACCGTTGCCGTAACTGGTGGGGCCGCCCTGGCGATGAGGCGTGGCATGGTCGATATGCCGGATGGGCGCCCCGCAGTACGGCGTGCGGCAGATATTGTCCCGCAGAACGATCATGCGCCGTAGTTTTCCGGAGAACTCACGACGCTGCGAGTCCATGGCCACGAGTTGTCCGGTCTCGGGTGATGTGTAGAGCCGGCGCAGGAATACCCGGGCCTCAGAGATCTCGGCAGTTTCGGCAGTCTTGGCGGCCTCGGAGTATGCGGATGGTCCAGCGGCGCCGGATGCTCCGGTGCCGGCGAGTAGTTTCCGGGCGACGGCGGCCGGGAGGGGGCCGTGGCCGGGGATCCACGCGGGCTCGTTGTCACCGGCGAACAGTGCGGCGTCAGTCATGATGAGCTGGACCTCCACCGGGGAGGCCTCGCCCTTGCTGCGGCCGGTGAGACGTTCGACCATGACGTCGGTGAGGACCTGCTGGGGGCTGCGCCCCTCGGCTTCCCCGAAGGCCACTTCCGTCCCTGCCTGGTCGGTCAGGGCCTGATAGCAGGCAGCGGCTTCCAGCGCGGGCAGGAGGGCCGTCAGATAGGCCATGCCGTTCTCAGCGGGCTTGAGGTTCACATGCCGGGTGGCCACGGCTTGGTCGTACTGCTCCGCTGCCGCTTCCGGATCTGTGCGATGGGCCAACGCCTGGGTTTCCAGTAGGAGATCGCGAATCCCCAACTCGGGGAGCCGGTCCGCCAGCGTGGAATCGACGCTCCGGCGGGCCTGTTCGGGGAGCCAATGGGTGTGCCGTTCCACCGTGGCTGCATGTTCCTCGCTGATCTGGCCGCATTGCAGGGCGGAGAGGGTGTTCGTCAAATCTCCGGTGAAGTGGAGGGCCTGGCGCAGCTGGATGCTGCCACGCTGTTGGCTCACGCGGCGGGCCAGCGCAATCTCAGACCCCAGTCCGCGCCCGCGCTGGGACTCCGGGATACCGCGAGCAGCTTCCTCGCGGTGTCGGTGTTGGTGGAGGGCCGCCGTCTCGCGGGCCTGAGCCGCAGCGCAGGCGGCCTTGAGGTCCTCCAACGCGCGGATCCGGGTGATGGCCTCGGCCTCGCGTGCCACGGCTGCCAGTTCCGCCTCGCTCGGACCGAAGCGAGGCTTGGGAGCGCGCGCTGCATCGCGGGCGGCGGGGGCGGCGGTGGAGACCGGGGAGGCCGTGGAGGCGGCATCGGAATCATGGTCAGAGGAGCCAGGGCCGGAGACATCAAGGCTGGTGGATATCGTGGCGGCGGGAATCATGCCGGCGAGGGACGCGCGAAGGGCGATTAACGCCCGGGCGTCCTCCGGTGTGGGGATCGCCGGCAACTCGACTGGTGGGTCGAGAGGTGGGTCGACTGGCGGGCGGGCATCGGCGTGCCCGGAGGTGGCTCCTGGAATGGGTTCGCGCTTCGCCGATTCGAACATGTGTACTATTCTATGGGTGATGACGGACACGATAAAGAGGCGTGGTCCCAGTTGGGGATAAGTTGCTTCCCGGCTTCCCGGCTTCCCGGCTTCCCGGCTTCCCGCTCGCGGTGGAGGACCCGATCCCGCTGGTCGGCTACTCGTCCCGGGCGGACAGCACGCAGAATTCATTGCCGTCCGGATCGGCGAGGACGGTCCAGGTGGCGTCCTCCGGTTCGCCGACGTCGATGAGGGTGGCCCCCAGCGTCACCAGACGGTGGATCTCCGCTTCCCGGTCGTCCGAGGTGTGGGGCGCGAAATCCCAGTGCAGGCGGTTCTTGCCGGACTTCTGGTGCTCCACCGGGACGAAGACCATGCCCGGCGGAACGCGGTGGAACGGCAACGAGTCCGAGAGTTCGGCCGACCAGCGGGGGATCACGACGGACTCGAGATCGGATTCATAGGCGATCTCCCAGTCGAGCGCCGTCGCCCACCACCGCGCCAGGGCCCGGTGATCCGTTGATTCCACCACTGTCGAATACCATCTCAGGGACATGCCAACAGGGTAGGGCTGGCCTCGGCTGAGTGACCAGCACCGACTGGCTGAGCAGCACCGACAGGCTGAGCAGTCCCGCTGGCTGAGCAGCACCTACTGGTTGAACAGCACCGTCGTCTGCGAGCCGGCGAGTTCGAATCCCAGCGAGGCTGCCACCCGTTGCGCGCCGGTGTTGCCGAGGGCGGCCCGCCACTGGGGAATGAGCCCCTCGGTGAAGGCCTCCTCCATGGCGATTGCCCCCGCGTAGGCGCCGAGCCCCTTGAGGCGGACGTCGGGCCGGACGAGGACGCCGAGGTGGCCGATGAGGCCCTGCCATTCCTCGTACCCGGCACCCGCCACCGGCTGGCCGGTCGGGGTGCCCGCGCCGTCGTCGGGAATGAGGGTGAAGGTGGAGTCCAGGGCGGACAGGCCCACCTCGGTGACGTCATCCGCAGGGCATTGGGCCTCGAGTTCTCGGGCATCGGAGGCCTCGTAGGACACCGAGACGGAGGAGGAGCGGGCGATGTCCGGGATGTCCTCGGCGTAGTAGAGCACCCACTCGCCGAGGGAGCGGGCGGAGTGACCGGCACCCAGCCGGATCATGGTGGACTCCAGGGCGAGTTCCTCGTCGTGCAGGCCACGTGCGGCCTCCAGCAGCCAGGCCGGTCCGTACAGCACGGAGGACCCGTACAGCCGGACGAACGTGGCGATCTGGTCGTCCTCGCCCGGCTGCGAGTCGGCATCGATCGGCACCTCGATCCGGCGCCCACCGGTGGCTGAAGCGGCAGCGAAGGCGCCGTCGTCCAGCCCCAGGATCCGGGACCAGGCCAACTCGATGATCTGGCGGGTGTGGGCGTTGACGGGCATGCCCTCCACGCTACCCCGCAGGGTCCCGTTCACAGCCCGGGCACGACGCCGGCCCGCCGGCTACCGGCCGAACAGCACCTTGGCCTCGTCGTAACGGTGCTGGGGGACCTCCTTGAGGCCGTCCAGGGCGGCGCCCAGGGACACCTGGACGATCTCGGTGCCGTCGAGGGCGACCATCTGGCCGAACCGGCCCTGCGCCACCAGGTCGATGGCACCCATGCCGAAGCGGGTCGCGAGGACGCGGTCGAACCCGGTGGGGGCGCCGCCGCGTTGGATGTGCCCCAGGACGGTGCTGCGGGTCTCGATGCCGGACATCTCCTCGATCTGCTGCGTGACCCACTCGCCGATCCCGCCCAGCCGCGCGCGCCCCGAGGCGTCCGCGCCGGCCTCGGACAGGGGGTCGTCGTGGCCCTCGGGGATGAAGCCCTCGGCCACCACCACGAGCGGTGACCGCCCACGGTCGTGCACTTGCTTCACCCATTCGCAGACCTGCTCCATGGAGGTGCGCTGTTCCGGGATGAGGATCGCGTGCGCGCCGGCGGACATGCCCGAGTGCAGGGCGATCCAGCCGACATGACGGCCCATGACCTCGGCGACCATGCAGCGGTGGTGGGACTCGCCCGTGGTGCGCAGCCGGTCCATGGCATCGGTGGCGATGGAGACCGCGGTGTCGAATCCGAAGGTGTAGTCCGTGGCCTTGAGGTCGTTGTCGATGGTCTTCGGCACGCCGACCAGGGGCACGCCGTCGTCGGACAACCGCTTCGCGCCGGCCAGTGTGCCCTCGCCTCCGATGGCGACCACCGCGTCCAGGCCCAGCTCGGTCATCCGCGCCTTGATGTTCTCCGGCCCGCCGCCTGGGTGGTCGTACGGGTGGGTGCGGGAGGTGCCGAGGATGGTGCCGCCCGTCCGTGCCAGGCCGCGGACCCGCTGGCGGGGCAGGTCCTCGACGTTCCCCTCGATCAGGCCGCGCCAGCCATCCCGGATGCCGACCAGTTCGTAGTCGTAGGACTTGATCCCGTGCAGGACTGCCGAACGGATGACGGCGTTGAGTCCGGGGCAGTCCCCGCCGCTGGTGAGGAGGCCGACGCGCATGTGGTGCCTTTCTGGAGGGGCTAGAGGGGGCGCTGCGTTCCGGGGAACACGCGCTCCAACGGAATCGTGTTGTCCTGCCACGGCAGCAGCACCCAGGCCACCACGTAGGT